>CAZZDA010000001.1:0-56859 GCA_964652585.1 uncultured Gammaproteobacteria bacterium
ATTCACCCCTTCGCTTCGCTACGGAGTGTAAACTTCTCATCCCTTTCTTTGGCGGAGAGTGAGGGATTCGAACCCCCGAGACCCGTGAAGGCCTAACGGTTTTCAAGACCGTCGCATTCGACCACTCTGCCAACTCTCCTTTCTGTTATGGCGGAGAGAGAGGGATTCGAACCCTCGAAGGAGTTGCCCCCTTACGTCCTTAGCAGGGACGCGCTTTCAACCACTCAGCCATCTCTCCGTATTATTGTACTGTATTGTTCAATTGCTTTCTTACTTCTTTTCGCCCATCACCAGTTTTAAGATATAATTCACGTGCAATGGCATCTTTTTTATTGGCATATGCTTCATAATATATCAATGTTGCAGGTAACTTATACTTTGTTGACGCAACCTTGCCATTTTGATGTTCTGCGATCCTTCTTTTAAGATCATCACTCCTACCAGTATAGATAATACCACCTTTTAATTGTAGTAGATAGACATATTGCATATTTATAGGATTCGCCCGCTAATACAGCGGGCGCTCGCTGGTTTGGCGAGCGAACCCTCGAGAGAGCTAAAAACCCTCTAACGGCTTAGTTAGCAAGCCGCCGCTTTTTTTACCCGCCGAATTGGCGGGCAACCACTCAGCCACCCTTCCATATTATGATAATGTGTTTGTAGTTATGTTCTTTATATCGCACATTATATAGACACGCTTTCAACCAATCGTATGGTATTTTACACCCCTTGTCAACGGTTTTTGAATGACCCCTGCGCTAATACTACGCCCCACACCTTCTGCGCTCCGGCATCTTTACACACGGCTGCCGCATGCTCCAGTGTAGTACCGGTGGTCACCACGTCATCAATTAGCAACACGGTCTTTCCTGAAAGTATTTCTTTTTCATCTATACGGAATGGATTGCGCATTTTCTTTCTTTTCTCATGTGTTTTGTGAGCTTGCGATCTGTGCAACCCTCTCCTCTGCAATACGCGAGAGAGACAAACATCTTGAAAGGCAATATGTACCGATTCGGCAAGCTGCTCCGCCTGATTAAATCCCCGAAAACGCATACGGAAAGGGCTGAGCGGAATAGGAAGCATTACACACTGCTGATGACCGCCAACTCTTACCCAAAAAGAAGCGTCCAGTGCGATAATAAGGTATGAGCCCAATGACGCACCTACCTCATATTGAAAATGGTACTTCCACTGACGAATGGCACTACGCACTTCTTTTTGATGATAGGCAAGAGCTGAAACGACACCATCAAGCGCATGGGTATTTTTGCATATTGTACACGTCACCCCTCCTACAGAATGTATTCCGCAAAAAACGCAGTGCTGTTGGCGCTGCACGCGAAAACGAGACGTACATGATGCACAAAGCACCACACCTCCAACACCACAACTAGCACAGAGCTGGGGAAAGAGAACATCTTTGCAAAACTGTACGCAACGCGCCAAATCCACCTCTCTCCTCATAAAGAGATCCACTCCGCACGATCAACACGCCACGTCTTTTCATATTGCATTAAGGCAAGTTCAATATCCTGGTAATACACACGCGGTACTGCACTAATGCCCTTGGTTTCCTGGCGCTGAGTACGTATACGTACCGTAGCTCTCCCCCGTTCTTCGTCTAAATTTTCCATGGTAAACTGCAATGCTTTTGTTACCACCCCATAATAATCGTCTGCTACAACATCACGCGAACGCTGCGCGCGCAATTGTGTGGAAAAGCTGTTGGTGATCAAAGGCTCCACATCGGTTAAATTTTCAAAATTACTCTCTGTCGAAAAACTACCATAGCGTTCCGTAAAGAGAAATGCTGTTTGCTGTAAACCTGCTTGTAATGGCGGCAATACGGGTACGTTCGTATCTTCCGGTAGAGGGTGTGTCTTATTGCCACCTTCCGGTAAACTACTACCCTGATCCACATTCGCAGTTGGCTGCGTTGTTGCAGCATCATTTATAGGTGTTGTCGGTGATGATTGCCGCAAGAGAAGCCACAACACCAGCGCGACAATAATAAGGATGCCAAGCACCGCTCCAAGAATAATAATAAGACGTTTGGTAAAAATTGTCATAGAAAGAGATTTCAAAAAATAAAAAATGACATACTTATTTTGCCGGCGGCGCAGGCGTTTCAGGAGTGGTGACGTCTATCTCTTGCGCTTCTTGCGAAATATCCGGTTGTTGCTGTGATACGTTTTGCGCGCTCTCTTGTTCACGCAATTCTTGCTCTTCTGCAAATCGCTGCTTTTCCTCTTCAATTTCCAAAAGTTGCCGTGGGTCAGAGGTGATTAACTGGTCCTCTGTATATGACGCAACTACTTTAATGGCAGCATGCTTCTGTCCCGCAAAGAAAATGCCCTCGCCAATAGCACATTCAAGCAAAAGATATTTTTCTCCTTGGGTCAAAAGAAATGTTTTTTGAATTAAGTCCGCACTTGCGGGTGATTGTTTTAAGAGTAGTTGAATAGCTGAATTGTTGACAATTGCCTGCCCGTACACTGAGGTCAAAAAATCATTCACGTCCTGGGTAATAGTCGTCACGCCCAAATAATACTTACGGCAACGTTTCACCAGCGCAAAAATAAATCGAGCGGAATCCTCATGCTGCATCAGCCACCACGCCTCATCAATAGTAAGAATACGACGCTTGAGCTGTGAACGCACGACATTCCAAATATAGTTAACAATGGTGTAAATAGCAATGGGGCGCAACTCATCTTCCAAATCCCTGACTGAGAAAATAACCAGCTGATTCTTCATTTCTACATTCGTTGGATGATTCAGAAGACCGGCGAATGTGCCATTGGTGTACTTACGAAGACGAAGCGCTAAGTCCTCGGCTCCTTCCATACCTTCCAACACTTCCTGAAAATCCTGCATAATAGGCGACTCCACTTTTGAGAGATCTGATTGCGGCGTAATATCTTTTTTTGCATACGTTTCCAAAAGCGCGCGATCAATAATTGAATCTTCCTGATGAGTTAAATTGCCAAGCATAATACGCACCAAACCCTTGAGTGTAATGACCGCGCCGCGAATAATATCTCCCGCTCGCACATCTTCTCCAACCGGACGCGGAAGATCAAAAGGATTGATCTTGCTATCAGAGCTCAAAGAAATATTTACATAGGTACCTCCCACCGCATCCGAGAGATGTTTGTACTCACGCTCAGGATCAATAACAATAACATCTGTTCCAAGCATAAGTGAACGCAAAATTTCCAGTTTAATAGCATACGATTTTCCGGCGCCGGATGTTGCAAAGACCACAAAATTTGCATTCTGGAGTGAAAAACGATCAAAGAGAATAAGGCTGTTATTATGCCGGTTGATACCGTACAAAATACCATTGTCCGAGGTAAGCTCCGAAGAAGTGAATGGAAAAGATGATGCAGCCGGACTTGTATTCATATTAAACACAATCGCAAGTTCATCGTTGCCAAGAGGTAGTGTTGAATTAAATCCCTGCTCTGCCTGATAGAGTACTTTTTTGGTAAAGACCAAGCGAGATCCAAAAATAAGCTCCGTGTCTTCGGTCATTTGATTCAGCTTCTCAAGCGAATCAGCATAGAGCGTGACATAGAGCGCATATTGGAAAAAATGTTCTATACCTTGCGTGAGATCATCACGAAGTTTTTCAATATCTCGAAGCGCCGTTTCCCGAATAGGATCGCGAGGCGCTCCTTTCTCTGTATCCGCAATAAGTTGCGCTTCCAAATTACCTACTTTGTTGCGCAAGTCCTTCAGTGCCACCGATGATTCAATAGGATAAAAAAACATGGAAACATCAAGCTCCACATTGAGATTAATAATCGGCGCAAACCAACCAATACTGATATAACGAGGATAGTTAATAACAAACAAAGTTCGCACATATTTTTCTCCCAACTGTAAAAAATTGGAGCTTACCTTCATCGCAGCAGGCGCTATAAGATCCAAAACGGAAATCTCACCTTTACGCAATATCTTTTCCTCCTTCAAGAGTACTTTTTCTTCTTCCACTTTTGTTTTTTCTTGTTCTTTTCGTTCTTTTGTCGGCACCATACCTTGCACAGGCCGATTTTTCGCTCGCTCATCTTTCTTTTCCCGTTGTAAAATATTTTTTGGTTTGAACATACCCTGTAGTGAAATTTCCAAGTTAAAGTTAAGTTTTATATTTGTCTTACTCGTACATATATTAATGCTCTACGTATTTTGTTATTTTCTGTTATTGAGTCCAAGGCGCTACTTTGGAAATTCTACTACGGGGCATACTATTACCCTCTTTTACTATCTTTAAATGATACTTCTTATCCTATCACTCGTGTTTTTTCTAATGGCTGTAGTGGTTGGCGAATAGAGACATCAGGATTGTAGGTATTGTAATAAAGTTCGATCAACGCCTGCGTATCAAGATGCACAGCGGACACCCCAACACTAAACAGCCCATTCATAATATGATCAACACGCATAAGTAGTTCTCTTTTGCGCCGCTGAAAGATCTTTTCCTGCAACCGCACAATATTTGCCGGCTTGAATGTATCAAGCAGGCGCCCGCCAAAACTTTTTTGTTTGTTGGAAGTTGGGTCATAGGGCACTACCACATAAAATTTCTTGGTCATAATCTCTCCAATTTTTACAAGCTCTGCCACATAGTCACGATACTCGCTGATTTGAAAACGCAAGAGCTCATTTTCCTGCTCTTTTTCTGCCATTTGTAATCGTTCAATATAATTGTCAATATTCAACTTGCGAGACTGTACAACAATTTGGATGGGAAAATCAAAGGAATTGAGAAAATTAACATATGCGGCAATAATAGCATCTTGCTCCTCTTCAGATTTAAGGGAAAAATTAATAGACGAAACAAGAATGGACGCCCTGAGCGTGCCATCCTTCATAATAACAATATCATCACGTATTTCGGCAATATCAATATATTTTCTAGTTGAGATACGTGGCTTTGTTCCCTGAAGTTTTTTTGACTGCATACCTTGTAGTGAAATTTTCAATTATTTTCTAAATAAAAATATTCTTTTAATCTTCGTTTGAGCAATCTTTTCCCCTGTGTAGTTTTCAGATATTTTTCTCTACGTTTTGCATCATACTCATTCAAACACGCTTCATAATAAATCAATTTCCAAGGTCTGTAAGGTTTTGTTGCTTTATTCATTCCATGATTATGTTCTTTCATCCTTTTTCGTAAATCATTTATAAATCCTGTATAGAACTTGTTATTAACGCTACTTTGTAATACATAAACATAGAACATAATCACTTGAAAATTCTACTACAGGGCATAGAAATCAACTTATAACTTATCACTGACAACCAACAACTAAGCGCCGGATAAGCATAACATAGTTTATTGTTTATTGCTGGTTGTGGGTTGTGGGTTGTTAGTTCGTGTTTCTCCCCGATATACACCTCCGGTATCGACCACAAGAGAGAGTTCTGAAAGACGTGACGAGGATATATGCTCCTTACCAATAAATTGAGGTGCTTTGACTGTTTTGTTCTTTTTACGAATAGTAGGTTTTTTATCAACCCCCTCCGGTATCCATACACGCAATTGATAGCGTTTCATTGTCTGAAAAACATTTAAGAGAAAGTAGTAGAAAGGACGTCCATTGACTTTCAAGAAAGCGAATAACCCCGAAAAACCAAAGGTTAGCACAGCCAACAGCAAAAAAAGTACAAAGTCAGAAAGCTTATATTCAATGAACATGATGATCAGCGCAACAATAATAATGATAAACTGCCGCGTCGTAATGGGACCAATAACTTTGTCCTCAACATCAATAAATTGTGGTACAACAAATTGTTGCATAAAACTAACTTACAACCTACTACTTACAACTAACAACATCGTGAAAAAAAATTTTGTTAGCTGTGTATTGTTGATTATAGGATAACATAATTGTAGTCAGTTATGGGTTATAGGTTGTTGGTTAATCAGAATCGTAAGCTTTGATTAAGGTCCATAATTGCCTCAAATTCCGCTTGGGTAAGTTTATTATCTCCTGACCGATCAGACATAAGATCATCAACACTCTTCTTTTCAAGTAGACCTTGGTGCCCTAATCCAACATATGCCGCAAAAAGTGGGCTTTGACGAAATGCCTGAATACCTTCTATACGCTTCTCAAAAGCATCATCTTCCAGTACATCTATTTTTTGTTCAATCTTTTTTATGGCAGATCTAGGATCAGTATGCATTCTCCGAAAATCCTCCAAAGTTAATGTACGCAATTCATCAATTGGACCCGTGAGTTTCGGTGTTGGAGCGTTTTTTACCGCATCAAGAACAGATTTACCTCCTTGGTTTTGTGCTCCCGAAAAGCGTTCTACAAATGGCGCTTGTGGAAATATCTGATTTTCTTTAGCAGTTATTTCTTGTGGTTTTTTCGGTAAAACATCGGGTGTCGAGGAGGAGTTGTTGGATGGTGACGACGGAAGTACACCCGATGTTGAGGAGAAAAAACCTTTTGCGTGTTTTTGGTGTATACCACCTGCTTCAAGAAGGTGTCCCGTTTTTTCACGAAATTCTTGCACAGAATCTTGTACTTGCTCTTGTTGTTCTTTATGCGCCACTGTATCTGTTTTATCTTGCCTGTTCCATGTTCCATGTTCCATGTTATGCGGTATAGCCGGTGGCGGTGGCGCAATTTCCGGTGGAGAAAAAACCGATCGTGCGTAAACTTTTTCTTCTTTTTTCTCCGCTCGCTTCTTATGCAAAAGCGCTGAGGCAATATGTTGTTCTTCCTCCTTTTTATTCTTGGTGGTTACTTTGTTTTTTGACTTTTGACCTTCTGTCTTTATCATTCCGAGCGCAGTCGAGAAATCTCTTTTTTGTTGTTGATTCATGAGCCGGATTAAATGCACTGCCGCTCCTTCGCTTACACCAGCACCACCTTGTTCAGCAGGACGCACTAAAGCATCGCGTGTGGCAATTCTATCCCGAATACCCTTGAAAGCTGATTTTAATATATTGATAATTTTTTTCTTCCGTTCCTCATCGCCAAGATCAACTCCCACTTCAACTATCATAGCTTCCAAAACTACGTCAGCGGGAACAGTATTGTCGCTCGCGGTTGTTCCACTTTCGGCTGCTGCGGTTGAGAGTGGTGCGACCGCTCGTATGCGATTGTCTTGCCTTTCCGAAGAAACGCTCAATTTTTCTCCTCGGTCATTACGCACAATTTCACTCGCTAAAGAGCTTTTTTGTTTTTTGATCTGCTCCAACTCCTCTTGCTCCTCCTGCTCTAATCCTTCTCCGAAAAGATTATCTGTTTTTTTGGCAGTTGTGAGTGATGCGATAACTTTTTCGCTTTCTAGACGTCGTACACCATCTTTTTCTTGGGTATCTAGCGTCTGGGGAGTTGAAAGCGAAGAAGATACAACTCCTGCCGGTTCCACTGTAGAAAGCGGTCGTTCCACTTGGGGTCGCTGTGGTTGAGAGTGGTGCGACCGCTTGGCATCTTGAGTACTTACACCAGAAGGCTGAAGGACATTCTTGACAAGTTCATCAGCCAATTTTTTCGCACCTCCCGCATCCATTCGTAACTCCTCACGCAAATGCCGTGCAAGATTCTGTATTTTAATCTCACCTGCCGCTATACGCATAACTAAAAGCGCCAACTTCTGTTTGTAGATGTTTTCCAAACCGGCAATCACACCCATCGTTTCGGGAGACGATAGCTTTGTCCGCACTTCAAGCGGCAGCTGCTGGTATTGTTGTAGCGTTTGTTGAAACATAGCAATCTTAAAACTTGGAACTTAAAACATGAAACATGCTCTTTAAATCTTTATATTCTTGCATTTTTATATTCATATCATTCCGACTGCAATGAAATAATATTTTTTTATTTCTTGTCATTTTGCCCTGCCATCCACTCTACCACCGCATTTAAATCTGAATCGCCATCTTTTCCTTTTGATTCCAAATATCCTTGTAGCGCCAAAGTGTCGTCACCCATCGCATCTAAATTTGCACGAAGATTTCCCATATTACCCGCTAACTTGCGTAATCCCTCGCTCTGATTCTGTTTACCCAGCTTGCCCATAGCAAGCGACAACGGTGCGAGCAATTTTTTCAGCATGTACAACTGATTGACTGAAAAATATTGACCTCCTGCCATTTGAACCCTTGATGTCGGTACGCTTGGCGTATCGCCACGCGCTTCACCGCCTTGCATAACCGCGTTAATTTGTTCCTCATTGACTTCCCGAATATCATTTTCAATATTGACCTCCGCTGATAAATCACCAGTATTTTGACGAGCTTCAACCTGCTGTACCATAGCATCAGCATCACTTGCTGCCTTCTCATACGCACGCATTTTGGTAACATGTCCGCCGGAATCATCCTTATCAACAATCGCCTGTGTTACCTCATCGGTCTTGGAATACAATTTCTCATGATTAATATAATGTGCAATACGCTCCGCCTGATTATTTTCATCTGTCGCACCCGCACCGTGCGCGCGTTCATGCGTAAGCGTTTTTATCACGTCGCGCATACCATAATTTTCAATCTTGCCACCAGCGCCGCGCCGCGTATCATACCCAACCGCTCCTGAATTCACCAGCTCCATTTTTTGTCCGCCGCTGGCGGTAATACTGTCTATCCTGTCTTTCGCTCTTCTTATACGTTCCAGTTTTTGTTCTTGCGCTCGTGATTGTTTACCTACTCCGCTTCCTAGAGCATCAATTTTTCTCTTGAGAGCTTTGGAAAGTGATTCCGCGACACCCTTAAATTGATCGCTTGAAATTGGAACACCTTTGGTACGACTATAATCGGATCCGTCTTTCGGCGCGTTGGCTTGCTGCAAAGCGTCTTTAAAATCCTCGTCGTCAAAATCCATCGCAATCGTGCTCCCTTTTCCGTGACCCGCAGAAATTTCTCCTTTTCCCCGCGGTAAATCATGTTCATCAGGCGTCGCCATCCTCGCCGCTCCTTCGGAAGGAAAATTTGGAAATTGTTTTTCCCATCTTTCTTCAGCCTTTTCTCGCTCTGTCTGAGGTTCTATCTTTTTAGTATTTTTATTCGTATCACTAAAACCCCTACCTGCACCAACCGACGAACGCATATATTTCATAGCATCAATAAAATCAGAATCTTTATACCCTTTTGACAATGCTTCCGCACTTCCCGCTTGCAACTCTTCGACAGTCACTTGCCTGTCTTTATTTTCCGGTTTTTTATTATATGTGCCCAACGCACTCTCGGCATATTTCATTGCTTCCGAACGAGTTGGCGCACCCTCCTCTTTAAACATTTCCGCACGACGTAATTCTGCTTTTTTTCGAGCAGCTTCAGCAAATGCTTTTACTTTATCTTTCGGATTTCCAATAAATTTCCTTGTCTTTGCAATTGCCTCTCTGTCTATTTGTTGCTCCCTATTATGTCGCTCATTCAATCCAAATCCTTTGCCTATACCTGATCGAGTAAACGTACCTTTTCCAGATTTCCAACCTGCTTTTGTCCAGCCTGCAGCCTTCCTACCCCCAAGTATTCCTGCACCTGCCGCCACTCCAGCAAGCGCCACACCACCGGTTGCCGCGCCAGCAGCCGTAAGCGCAACTTTTCCTTTATGTCGTCCCGCAAACTGCTGCACTCGAGTACTTGCTTGTCGTAACGGCTTCATTCCACTACTATAAATTGCTCCTGCATATTTTGAGGCTGCGCCGCCAAGTTGCTGGGTAACCGCTATAGCTCCTATAAGAAAACCGAGGAACATAATATACGGTACGATATTATCCGCACAGGTAATAGCAGTATCTAACGCGCAAAGCACTTCACTTGAACCCTCACCACTAACAGCATTTATTTTATCTGTCAAATTAGTTTTTGTTGTCTGCATGGTAGAAAGCGCTAACCACACAAAAAACACCAATATTGGACCACTTACCACATATTGAGTAAAGCCACTCCACCATTGAGCAGCATATTTTTGACCGCCGGGAAATACCTGCAACAAGTATGCAAAAGGCGAGAGCACGGCGTATATCCAAAGCATTACAATACGAAAGACAATCACTACAACCAGTATTGCCATCACTAACATTGTTAAAAACATGGCAAAGCTGGCAAAAAGACTTGCAACCACAAGATTAAACCATTGAGCACCATCTGATTTTTTAGTAGCTGCAGAAAAGCTCGCATATTCTTTAATGGCAAAAAGATTTACAAAATTTCCTGCCCCATTCACATCTCTTATAGCATTTGCAAACGTCAACATTACTACTTGTCCTAAATCTATAAGGAATCCCGTAATACTTAAACTAAAATAAATAAGCACTGTCATGATCATAAGCTTCGGCAATGTTCGCCGCCAGTGATACGATTCTATATGTAATACCGTTGAAATCGCAATAACTAACAATATCACCACAAAAAACATCATGCAGAGCTGTCGTACGATGTAAAATCCAGTAAGAACAATATCCTCATTAACAAAGTTGTTGTATTGAGCTAAAGAAATAAAAGCATTAATAAGCAAACTGGTCAGCGAGCCCATTAATTTAATAAATATGCTGGCTAACTCTCCAGTAACAGTATAGACAAAGTCGGGAGTACCGGCAGACGATATATGTATATAACCAAAAACACCAGCGAGTAATATAAAAAACAATACTACCAACAAGAATGGTTGCCTCCTATAAATTGAGATGGGGTGTATTTTGTTTATACGCAATACCACAGCGCTAAATGTATAAAAACAATATATTTACTCTGGACACTCCAGAATACTAACAACTTCTACCAAAAAATCATGTACTACATCGCCACTACATACATAGGTAGCAGTTAGTGTTAAAAGAAGTTGTACAACAATACCTATAATGAAAGAAAGGAGTGATAGTATAAGTATGATTTTCAATACTTTTTTCCACAAAACCTTTTTTACCACTGTTTTTGTAGACTGTTTTATTTTTTGTTTTACAACTTGTTGAGCTTTTTTTTTCACCTGTTCTTGCAATCTTTGACTTACCCTATCCTGTTGCATCACTGCCTCTGCCTGCCTTTGTTGTTGCTCTGTTTCCAGTGCTTGCTGCTGTGCTACCGCCTCTTGCTCCGCCTGTACTTGCTGTTCTTGTTTTGCAATTTCCTGCTGATGCCGTATTTTTTGAATAGACGGTCCTTCATTTCCTTCCAAACTTCCTGCGAGTTTTGCTCGCTGTCGTGCAAAAGCAAAATCCTTTGCATACACTCCCTCTTGTTCTTGTTGTTCGGTTTCTTGCGACATTAATTAAATCATATTTATGCATCCCACGACTTATATTTTACCACAAAACACCCCTTCAAACAAAATCCAACTGTGCACAACTATTTAGCAAGACAATAAACATGAAAGTCCTTGAAATTCCTACCCTCGATCCAATAACCGAACCAACAACCTAGCTTTTTTATACATCTATACCCTCACTAACATACGACTTAATAATGCGCCCGCATATTTAAGTCGTATGAACACTTTCTAACATTTCTATAAAACCACCACCTCTTATTCTAAAGCTTAAACTTTCCTTTAAAATCTCTATCATACTCTACTTTTTGTGCAGTAATATAGAGTACACGCTTCCCGATATGGAAGTCAGCTTTGAGCATTGTAATCACATCCTCGCACGGATAGGGATAGATCCATACGCTGTGCTGCAACCGAACAAATCCAAGATTGATTAAGTTGCCCCTTATTTGGTTGCGCAATACACGCCTATCTTCCGGTATATCAAAAATGATAATGCGCCACTTGCCGTCCCATTTTTTTGGTTTTTTAATACTTCTCTCACCACACTTGTATTGTTCAAGACGCTTCTTACCTTTTTCGGTTAAATACAGGAACTTTTTGCCATGCTGTGTTTTAAAGCTTATATACCCTTTGCGTTGAAGTTTTGAGATGATGTCGTTGATGTATTTTTTTGGATAATACCTTTTCATACGCATCAATTTTTCATACTCTTTTACCGCAATGGCAACACCGGGAAGAATTGCAAGAACTGCCGGAATGGCTGTGACAGCAATTACTCCAAGAACTATTTTTTCAATGGGAATTCGTTGCGTCTCTTTTTTTTGTTTTAAGGCAGTATATGACATAGAAGAAAAAGTATAGCTATATCCTAGACTGACTCTTTTATGCGGGCGCATATATTAGTCAGTCTTGTGTGTTATAGTATAGCACAGAGCAGCCACATACAAAACAGTTTGTGTTGCGTAATCAACTGTCTGGTAACAAAGACTTCCAGAAAACAAGTCGCATATGAGTCATAAGTATGATACATAATTATTTTTTCCAATAGCTATTACATCATCCTTAATCACCTACACTTTGGTAAAGACCGATGGAAAAGCGAGTTTTATAAATAAAAAAACCGCTGTGAGAGCGGCTTTATTGCTAGAACATATCTTTACCATTTTTTACTTTGTTTCAGGCAACACTTTCTTGCAGTCGCTTATACAAGAATGCTCTTTCTACAACCCATACCGCGCCTAATAATACACTCACATAAAACACGTCTCCCATTAAGGTGTATTTAAAAAATGGCAGCGCAAGCGTGTATGCCGCCAACAACCCTGTAAATGTATGCGGGTACCATGAGGAAAGCGCCCATACAGCAAAATTTGTTATCAAGAAGAATTGCAGTGATCCGGAAAGCGTTAAAGTTGCTGTTGGTAAAAAACCGCTACGCTTTCGCAAAAATATGCCGAAGCAGGCATAAACAGTGATACTTGCATACACAACTACCATAAGTTTCCAGTTATAAAATCCAAGAAATATATCACTCACTAACAAAGCAAATATAGGTACTATGATTGCCCATTTTTTTGGTAAATATTTACCGGCAAGCAAACCTACAGCGCCAAGCGGTGTAAAATTCCAAGGATGAGGAATAAGACGCGATACTGCAGCAGCAAAAATAAATAATATAATAAAGAAAAAATATTTTTTATGCATAGATATTTCTGTGAATATATATACTTTTTCTCCTCAACATCGGGTATACTCCCGTCTCCGCCAGCTGGCAGATCCTCCTCGACACCCGATGTTTTCCCGAAAAAGTTAAAATTGATTTTTAGTAAATTTCCACAATATAGTATCTCCCGGTTGTACGAGATACGCACTTGCACCTATTTCCGCATATATTCCATTCACCCAATACTGCCAATATGTTGTACCACTATTTGCAACACCACCAATAGATTCTATAAACACGCCCATTCCTTCATATTCCCGGTAGTCAACCGAAATATTTTCCTCTTGCAATGTTCTCTGAAGCACCTTCCATAACGTTTCATTTTCTTCAAAGGCAGTATGGGGAAAAGTTTGCAGCTCATCATTCCCAAAGTCAATCAGAAAATGTACAACAGATATTTTTTCGCCTTCTGTTTGTATAACAGATGAAGCATCAAAGACCGGAGCAGGCGCTACAACACTCCTCCCAAGCAAAAGACCCGAAGCAAAAAAAATAAGTGCGATGATAATTGTGTGGAGATGTTTCATATTTTTTCCTTCATTCCTCATTCATTATTCCTTATTCAATTTTATCGTTTCCACCATCTTTTCTTTCGCGCATGCAGCACGTGCCCCAGTCTATTCATCAAACTTTTTCTCCTTTGTGTTCGCATATACCATAGCACACCTAGCCCGCCAACCGCAATCAGTACAAAGATGTTTATAAGGATATTGCGCAACAAGAGTAATTTTTCAAGAGGCGCTCCACTTACCGTCACGCGCAGCGGTACCTTAAGACCCGATCCCGCATTAAAACTTTTCTTATCCAATGGATAGCCCACCACTGAAAGCATTGTAGTAAAAATCCCTTCTTTTTTCGGATTCACCAATACACGTACGCGCTTTTTTTCTCCAGCCTCTAAACGTATCTCTCTCTGTTGCACACCTATCCAGTCAGTTAACTCATCTGCCGAAACGATGTAGATGCCCGGTTCTTGCGCAGTATTTGTTATAGTGAGCTCTGTTAACACCTTACCTCCTTTTTGTGCTGACACATTGATCACAGCAGGCGAAACACCAACACCTATCGCAAATACTGCGGTATTTGCGATAAGGACAGCGGCAATTACTATAACTATAACCAATACTGTTTTATGGTACATACATATTACTGTGTCATACTTTTTCTCCTCAACATCGGGTGTACTTCCGTCGCTTCACTCCTACTCGACACCCGATGTTTTCCCAAAAAAGTGCCTAGTTGTTTATTCTATTCCCGTTCCCCAAAAAATGAGTGTACCGTTTTTTTCGCCATAACTTGTATAGTCGTCCGGTACAGGTAAAGATACCACAACAACTTCCTCTTCTGATTTTTGAATATGTGTTTCGTAGAGCGGCCACAATTGGCTTGCGACATACAAAGCATCGGTAAATATCTCATTACCTTCTACGATACTTTCAATATACAGATCGCTCGTACCCGTATTGGTAAGTGTCAGATCAACCATGCCTTTTTCACCGGGTTTGAGCGCTCCGAAATGTACCTGTCCGCCTGACACCGTAAAAGCAAGCTCCGGAGCATGAGCGCCGCCATCATCACCGCCACCAACAATATCTACCTTCAAATCAACTTCTTGCGATACGCCGCCGATAACAACCTCCACCGTGTTACTGCGAATATGCCCCGCTTTTTCCGCCCATATCTGCCACTTAGGTGTCAGACACCTAAGTGGAAATTTGCCGTATTCGTCGGTTGCTGCAGTTGTCGTGTCGTTACCACAATATACAGTTGCGCCTTCAAGCGGTTGCCATGCAGCAGGGTCGCCTGTCAACGCCTCTACGATAACCATCACTTCTTCTTGTTCTTGAATATGTGTTTTATCTACCGTAAGTCTCGTAAGTATCGTATTCCCCCAGGTGCCATACGCCCACAATACCTCATCTCCTGTTTGAAGCGTGTAATCCGCGGCACCAACCGAAGGGCTTTGCCAATTTACCCAATACATCCAGCCTGCAGATCCTTCTGCCATATCACTGCCAATAGTTTTGAGATAGGGGCCAAATGAAGTATCTTCAATCACATACGTAAAGCCGCATAGATCTGCCGCGTTTCGCACGACCTCAAGCGCTGTGGTTCCCGAAATATTCTTATCGCAGACCGTTTCCGTACTTCCTTCAATACGTACCTGAAATTGCTGTTCTTCCGCATTTTCCACATACGCTAAAGGAAAGCTTTTGCCGGTTAGTGCGACTACCGCGTGTGCTGTAATATTTGTATAAATATTTCCATCAGATATTGTCCAAAGATATCCTCCATTTTCTTGCTGTAAAGACTCAAGATGACTTTTTGGCGTTGCACCTCCGTCAACAACCCACTCATCTAGTGATGTACCAAGCTTATTGAATGCCCACAATACCCACGCGTCAGACCCGCCATCTGACTCGCTTCCAACGCTATAAGGAAAGCCGCCGTCAGAGTTTTGAACAGACTTCAAATAGATGAGAGCATTTTGTATGACTGCATCGTCTTGAGCAATACCCGCTTCTACCAAAGAAACAACAGCGGCTGCGGTGTCATTGGTATCACTGTCCGAACCAACCGCGTAGCCCCAACCACCATCAACATTCTGATTTTGGAGAATAAAATTTTTGCTCTGCTGCACTACTTGCGCGCCAACCGTATAGCCTGCGGATCTTAATGCTAAAATTCCCCAGATATCATCATTTAAAAGATCCGCGCTTCCCAGTTGCGTGCCGTCATACAATCCCGCCAATCCGTCAACCAAATCCGTACTCGCAAAAGTACGCGGATTTTCACCAACTGCAACTATTGCCAAAATACGCTTTGCATAGTCGGTTGCCGTTGTTCCCGAAAATTCTTGCAAATATGTTATATCGCCGACATCAGAGCCAGCTGCAACCAAGGCTTGTGTTATCCATTCGTCAGCAGACTGAGCTTGTAAATACGTTACGGCTTCCGGAATTCCCGCGGAAACAAAAGAGAAAGTAAAAAAGAGAAGTATACTAGGAAAAATAAAAAATGCGATAAATTTTTTATAAGACATATATATTGTCATTCCCGCGAAGGCGGGAATCTATGATATGAGTATTTATATGGATTCCCGCCTTCGCGGGAATGACAGAGAAAACAAAAAACCTTCTACTTGCGTGAAGAAGAAGGATTGAGCTAGCTTTTATACTAGAAGTAAAAACAGGCTATCCTCTTTGGTCTCGCAAGAGTGTATGATCTTAAAATCACCATCAGTATTCGGACTTATGCCGTAAAACGACAATCACCGTAGCGGACCTATGGAGGACTCGCCACCACACCAATGTATTGGTGTGGTGGTATACACCTCGCTTCCCTGAATGGCAATTTATTGAATTGTTAAGGTAAGCACATCTTAACGGAAAGGTAAAAAGATGTCAAATTCTTCTACAATCCCTGTACTTCTACCGTTCCCGCGAACTCATCCCAACCACACATCGGAGGATCTCCAAGATCACCTACGCCGGTGCACCAGCCCCAATTGTCATGAATTTGAATCTTTGGCTTGAACGTACAGGTATTGCCTGCGCATGTCCCAGGCGGTAACTCCCCTTGATTCTGCTTATCCAAGATATCCCAATAGTTATAAAAGTGTTGGAATGTCTCCGGATTATCGGTATCCGCTTTTTGGAGCGATGAGAGCCCCGCAACAGTTGTGTACGTGCCATCACCCCAATTGATAATATAGGTTTTAATAGGCAGCTGTTGCGGATCAATATCGGTATTAAAGCTTAGGGTAACATAACCGGAAACATTTATCCTTACCAGCGAATCAACTCCCATACCGGTATTATTATTTATCTTAAAGCTATATTCTTCACACACATCTTCTCCAGGTGCTACGCAATCACCGGGATCGTTACACTCATTCAATCCTATGCTGCACCTGCCTTGCCGTACTTGCGGACGCACCCCGCAATAGAGATTGACAAGATCAATCGCATTATGATCCGCAATAATGGTAGGAGGAATAAAAGGCGGTACAGGATTTGGTACTGCGCATTCAGCTATAGGAGGCGACCATTTAGGAATAGCCGGAAACAGCGCATCAACACTTCTATAGTGCTGGTCGTCGCAAATTCCGTCTTCGGTAACCGCACCCGCCGCATCCACCACATTACAACCCACATCTACGGTGCATGATAAACCTTCATTTCCCGGATTGACGCATATTCCCTCCCACGTCCACGCTCCATAACTCTTTACGAAAAGCTGCTGCAAACGCTGAACAGGAATAGTAAAGTCAAGCGGTGCGGGTGGTGGTGCGACATCGTCACAATTTTCATCACTGCAATCATACGGATTTCCCGCGCGTGTCTGATAGGGCGATGAAAAATCAGTTGTATTAGGCGGTACCACTTGCAAACGCTGCTTGCCTAACTCTTGCGATCCGTCCCATTCTTCCGGTCTATCAATAGAAACGGATGGCGGTACTACCGAGCCAAATGGCGCGTAATCTGACGTATAATTAACAGGATTAATTATTGGGGCAGGGAGAGCGTCAAAATCACTTCTAAAATAATCGGCAAGTAGTGAGGGAGATGGCGGCGCAGCAGTAAACGCAAAGTTACTCCCTTGCTGCGTACGCGCGTTCCACGGCTTTCCTTCACCACTTAAGGTAACCACTTTTGACAGGGTATTGCACGTACCTATATTTGCATAAATATTAATTGTGTCCATTGTATTTATGCGATTGCCATCACCGCTTTTATCCCAAATAACCGTATACATAAATCCTCTAAAATATTCATCTACATTATCAAATACCGCCATAATATTCCAGTTATCTGCCATTGCATCGTCACTTCCTGAATTTTCTCCACCACCTACTGACCTTAAATACCCACTACAATCATATTGCTCAAACTTTTGCGTACCGTCTGGATTAGTAGTAGTATCTGCGAGTCCGTCTGGATTCTGCAACCCGTATCCACTATCGAGACAACCAGTAACATTATTACACCTATCCTGATTACAATATGCCAAATCACGAAGACGCGTACTTAATGTTAGATCATCATGTACAAGCGCTCCTCGGTGCTTATTAACAGTACTTATCTTACTCTCGCATACTTCATCCGCCGTTTCGCAATTTAAACCACCACCAACATGAAAGAAATACCAGTCAGGACAATCTCCCGCATCGTTCCAACCATCTGTCGAAGAACACCACGAATTTATACCACTTCGAGAAGTGTCGCCTACAAGATTTCCTTTCCAAGAATTACCTCCCGTATATTCAGTACCATTCCATCCACCATTATATGCACCACCAATCTCAATACGTGTTATTGTGCCTTGTTTTAAAAGCTCTCGTAAATATGAGTCTTCGGATATACCTAAATCGTCCAAAGATATATACCCTGTTTGTGAAGCTCCTCTTCTGCCATCATCAGCATCATTAAGATTAAACGTCTGCTCAAGCTGGAACACGTTCTCTTCTCGCGTCTCTCCATCCATACAATAATATAATGGCGCGCGGCCGGAGTAGCCCGCGTTAAAGGTGCCAATATCACCTTGCACCACATCAACCGGCCACCACATTTGGCAGACATCGCTGTTTTTGGTATCCCATTGCAAGCAATAGCCCAAATCTCCTTTGTATCCTTTGCCTACAACATCCCGATATGAGCAAGACGGCGCGTCCGCGGTAGGATAGAGTCGGCAGCTCGCGCCGGTTAAACGATCAACTTCTACAGCTGATTTAGGCGTTACCGCGTCCAACACGGGACGCAAGCGAATATTGTCCACAAAAATCGTACTCTCCGCTGTATTATTTTCTATAACAATGCTCGCGGAACCGGGGGGTATGGTAATATCTACTATATGCGTATTCCATGTTTTCGAGCCCTTTAATTGAATGGACGTTGCCGACCCTGTTACCGAGATTTTTAACGTATTCGTTTCAAGTGCTTGGCTGGTGTCCGCATCCACCTGTAAATAATATTCGCCCTCAACCACGTCAATAGTGTCAGAGATTACCTCATCCAAACCGCTCACCTTTAGCACATTATTGCCGTCCGGCGCTTTGGTAAAACCATTTTTTTCAAAATCAAGCGGGTTATTTAAGACACGATAATTATCTCCACCGCTCCAGCCGTATGGCTTGTTATTGGTTTTATCAAATTCTTCAAAACTGCCATTGGACACGCGACCTGTGTTGCCTCGCTGCACCGCTTGATGCAATGGCACATAGCCCGCGACACTCTCGCCGCCGCCCCAGTTATATCCGGGCAAGCTATAACCTGTTAAGTCAGCGATGTCAGCAGGATTGTTGAGTTCATTTGACGGAGCACTTTCGCGCTGCACCACGCCCGTACACTTACCGTTTTCGTCCAGTTCATTACAAAGCCCTATGCCATAGCATTGATTTTCCACCACGCCTTGAGCGTTTTCAGATTGAGAAAGCGTTTCGCAATATAGCCACTCTCCGCATGAGCGGTCGGGACGGACTTTGACCAGCGTATTGGCTTCGCAGGCGGAAATAGCGCCAGGTTCGCATACAACCCAGCCCGTACCTTCCTCCGGTTTGCCAGTATTGGAACTGAAATTATGGTCAGGGTCGTATTGCACTTGCGTAAGCGAGGCAGCTTTCGTTGCCTCATTTAACAACACACAACCATTGTCAAAGTCTACTACGCCATTACAACTGGTTTTATCCAGCGTAGAGTTGACAAGATAATCAATATTCACCTTACGCAATTCTATATTATCAAAAATATGCCCTGTGCCAAGAGCCGGACTTCCTCCATGATCCGCCCCAAAACAAAGAGATGGATTTCCTCCTTGGCCCGAGTAAAATCTTCCGCTGAATCTTTGAAACTTATTTGATATGTAATCCCAATTAAACCAAGTGTTCACCTCATCCGCAGGTCCTGTGAGCCCCAAAACGGTTAATTCATCATTACTTAGCGCCATAGATTGATCGGAAGATGTAAGGCCTGAAGGACATACGGCTGACTCCGTACACACACCAAGAGTGATGCCATACAAAGGATCGGGATTGTAATTGCATGCAGGAATATCACATCGCCCCGGAATAATTGGTGCGCCACCACCGGGATCAAAATTACATTCGCTATGCGCAAAGCAGTCAAATGTGTTGACAACGGATGGATCGCTCGGAGGAGTACATTTTCCGTTGATGCCGCCATTCAATTGACAATCACTACTTGGTCCACAACGATCTACCGTTTCACCCGGGCGACCCGGTATCGTTTCTGCGTTTGCAGGATCTCCGCCATTATCCGTACAAACACCCCATTGACCAGTTCTTGCACTATCAATCATGATACGAGGACTATTTCCGTCAAGTCCATTTTTTACAAAAGCAGAAACCTCATACATCGTATTCGGCTCCAGTATAATTCCCTGACATATATTTCCACCTCCGGATATTTCCGCATTTACTCCAAAAGAGCTTTGGATGCCGGAACCACTAGTATAGCCAAGTAGCGCACTTCCACCGTCAACCCACCCGTCCGGTACACCATCGCCATTCGCGTCCTGTTCAAAATCGCCGTTAAAGAGAGTATTGGGATTGAACAAGCTCATAGGATCCATATACTGCGTACAACCGGACTCGTCTGCCGGACAAAACCCCGCCCAACCGCCTGCCGGTTGTTGTATGGTTTGGCCGTTGTACCCCATACGCGAGGTTATTGGACAATCGGGAGCACCCGCGACCGATCCGCGCTTAAACCATCCGCTTTGTCCGCCAATACCGTCTTTCCATTCGCAGGTGTGCAGCTTAGGATCCTTAAAATACGATAAGCCACCTTCGTAAAAATATTCCTCGCACCACAACTCCTCTGCCACGCAAAGCGCGGTAGGGTAGGTATCCGGATCATCACGCAAGTATGTTGCTTCAAAACCGGTTAAGATATTTTCCAAATCAAATTGCGGCAGTCCGAGCAGTCGGCACGCTTGCCCTTCCGGATTGCAATACTTATTCGGATCATTAATGACATACACAATGTTATCAGCCGATACATTAACGTCATCTATAGTTGGTACATTGGTCGTGTTAAAGTTTTCCGCGAATGGATTGTCAGAATTATGCGTGTCAATCATTGCTTCACAGCCTATCGCTTCTTCGCGGCACAAATTACTAAAACTCTTCAAGTTATGCGCAGCACCCCGCGTATCCGTATATGCCTCGCACCCCAGCGCGTATTGCGGCCAAGGGTCGCCCGCGGGCGTGGCATCACAGCTCGACGGCGTATTCCATGATCCCGCTATCATATAAATATTTTCCTTTACTTCAGTGAGGCGTACATTGTCTATGAAGAATGGCAGACCAAGATTAGTTGCGGCGTCAGTGGTAAAATTAAGCGTTTCTTGCGGATCAATAGCCCAATTGACCGGTATTGGACCAAGTGTGTATTGCCGCCAGTCTTGGATTAAGTGTATAAGCGGCGGACGGGTGGTAATATCCGTGTCAGCAAAATATTGACCGGCGGCGAGCGCGGCACCGGAAAAATTGACGGTCATATCTCCCGTACCTTTCGCCCAGAACGAGAGTTTATACGCTTTGTCTTGCTGTATCGCCTCACCCGCACGGGTGTCCAGCGCTTGGATGGCGTTGGAGAAAAGGGTTTGATTGATACGACGATTAAGGGGGTAGATATGCGGCTGGTGATGATACCAGCGCCCTTTTCCTGATTCTGCTAAATAAAGTGCTTCAGGATATCGTTCGCCAGGTTGGCGCTCCTCTGCAATTACAACTGCTGCCGGATGTACTTCTTCTATGCGATATCTATTATCTGCAAAACTTCCAGAGCTTGTCTTCCATCCACGGGCGATAAAATGATTGTTAGTGCTATAAATGACCGGCTCATCTGCTATAAGTATGTTTCCAGAAACAATAGGTAAAATATCTGCGGCGGTCGTGTCATTTCCTTGAGTAAACATGCTATAGCCCACATTATAGAGCTGCTCAAGAAGAGGACCTTGCGTGATAGGCCATGCGTCTTTGATAGCCAGTACAATATCAGGTTGATACCCTGTTATCGTGGTATAATCCACAACGCCGCCACCTTCTACAAAGTCAATAAGTCCATTATCATCATCGTCAACTGAAAGATCAATAACTTGATATCCTAAATTGCCAAACAACTCCTCCCAATAAGGTAAATGTATAGTATCCCATTGATTCGGACTGCCTATTCCTGTCCAATTAGTGTCAGGACCTTCAATAATCAACGCCAGTTTGCTTACCGACCTGCGAGTATTAGTAGTGCCGCCTGCATCTTGAACTTTTTGCGAATGACCGCCAAGATTAGTGGATTCGCTGGACACCGCGATATCCGACCCCGCGTATTGGCGAATATCACTCTCATTTTCAAAGGTATCAGTAAAGAGCGTACGCGTATTGCGCGCGGCGTTCCCTGAATATTCGCGGCAGTTTTTTGCGCGCTCAGAGCACGTCTCACCTTGCCCGGGAACCGCGTGGTAGATACAACTGCCTGTTCCTATGGGACCGCATACACCATCACCTGATCCGACAGATGTATCGCAATCACTATCAATATTACATCCAAGCCCCACTGTGCCCGCTTCACACAACTGATCACGCCATTCGCCGCCTGTTGTTGTACAATTTATATCTTGTGTCGCGTTGTCTAAAACCGCACTGCGTGTCATCCTATACGGATGGCAGTCGGTGGTACAAGAAAACGTCGTGTCAAAAAATTTATAACGCGCATTACCACCGTCGTCAAAAAATTCGCGACAATTAGGGTCTGCTAATGCATCTCCCTCACTGTTACAACCCGTAAGAGGACCGCCGGTACCAACAGGATCAAAGCCGCCAAGCACTGCAACAGATTTTAATTCTTCGCTTATCAGTTGATACCCTGTTTCGTCCGATCCTATCCAGCTAAAGAATGTTTCGCACGTCTCGCCCAGCGCGGAATCAAGTTGCGCCGGATTTGCCTGCCCAAATTCATCCACCAAAACGCATTGGCGCAGTTTTGTAAAATATTCTATGGCCTCAGGCGCGTACTCTACGTCGCCATCCGCGTTTACCGCGGCAAGCCTATCTAAATTGGTAAACTCTGTACACCCCGCCTCTTTCGCGCTGCATTTGTCACCCGTTGCCGGAATAAAGAAGAGTGGGAAAACAGGGTCTTGTTCAAAATAGCTCACTTCTTGCTGGAACGTGTCATACCCCACGCATTCAGCGGAACACGTGTCATTCTCACCAACAACGCCCGGCACGGTTGGACCGCCGCTTTTTGGCGTATATCCTTGACAGCCGACTTCATCTTCAAAGCATGAAAGCGCGTAATTGCCACACGCAACTTTGTCAATTTGTCGGCACTCGCTTGCAATACCATCCTCAAACCAAAACTGCCCGTCTTCTGTGCAATCCGCTTCTGATACCCCACCTATTGCAGGTCCCGGATTATTCGACGTAAACCCTTGGCAGTTTAAGTAGTCGGGTGCCACTTTTTCATGGATGACATTTTTTGTGCCATAGTCGCTGTACGCGGTTGTGGTGTCGCCAATTTCAAATTGGACCGCGTCAACCCACATTTGCGCGCCGGCACTGCGGATACCGCGCACCATTACACTTACTCTAATTAAGGACGATATTAATTGAGGTGGCATGTTTGCCACCACGCTTTGTCTTTGAAAATCTGTGTTTGTCATACCATCTCTACCGCGCGTTCCTTTACTGAAATAGTCAAAGTAACACTCTCCTGTTCCACCAGCCCAAACATAACCAAGAGCACCACAGCTTGCCGCATTAAAACCTGAAAAATTTGTTCTAATTCCAATTTGCCAAGAATCTTCCCCCGCAACGATAGTGCCACCTATTTTCCCGTAACCGCTAAGTGTATAAATGTGTTCTGTAGGAGTAATAAATATATCACTTCCGGGAATATATGAATTTGAAAGACCTAAATCACCAATCTTCCCGTCCGGGAGTAGTAGATCAGGATTAATTATTTCTATCATTTGACTTTTTCCACCACTTACCGATGTTGTGGTATCAATTGTATGGTCACCTAATCCCCCAGCAGGAGTTGCTCCACCAAACCCTACACCCCATCCATCCGCTAATCCATCGCTATTACTATCAGTTTCAAAACTCGGTTGTTTAATAAGATTCGTTCCTTTTGTAATGCGTATCAACTCACTGCAGCCGACATCATCCTCGTCACACTCTTGCGCGTCGCGGTCAAGGTAGCGGCGCTGGTCGGTCGCGCTGTCCGTGCAGGTAAACTCACCTGTTGCAATATCAATATCCGTGCAATACCACGCGCACCCCGCGTTATCAATGGAACAGTCGGTAAAGGTGAGCGTGTCTTGCAGATAGCTTACGTCGTTGCCGTTTTTATCTTCAAAGGTTTGGCAGGTTTGATTGCGCGGCTCGCAAATTTGCGAATCCACGCCATAGTCCCAACCTCTGCGTTCTTCGGTGCAGTAACCATAAAATTCACAGGTGCCGTCCTGCCTTTCTTTAATGCACGAGCGCTCATCCGCGCAATAATTGGCATCGCGTCCGATAACTCGCGTTGGCGGGGTGTCATCCGGGTCGTCAAAGTCGCCGTCTTGGTTTTGGTCAACACCTGTCACCACTCTCTCGGAAAGAATGACCGGCCCGGAACCTTTCTTACCACAATACGCTTCCGGCGCTTTCAGTACCCAATTAGGATCTATCATGCCGCGAAACGGACTGGCACTATTTTCAAAATTATTGATCAGCTGACGCAAATTTTGTTGTTCGTGGCCAATGTCTTTAATATACAGCGCCGCCAATTCCCAACCCACGGGAATAATGCGATGCTTGCGCAACACAATAAGCGAACGGTACGGATACCCTTCTTTATAATTTGGCTCAAATCCGTCCGCGCTAAAACCAAGGGTAATACTATCGTCCAACAATCCTTCATCTATCGCTTCTTTGATTGTGAACTCTCTCTCTATAGCTTCGCGAAAGCTCTCGGTGATAATACAATCATTCGGTCCCGGATTTTCCTCGTCTCGGCATACGGTTAATTCACGTAAAAGCTCGTACGGACCGCCGGCTTTTGTTTGTGATTTTCCCAGTTTTGCAAAACGAATTTCGGCTCCTTTAATACCGCCGCCAAAAGATGATGATGATGGGTTGTAAAGACCTGCAGTAGCACCGCTACTAGATCCGCTGCTGCCGCTTCCTTGCAAAGAAGCAATGCCTTTCTTAAACCATTGCTCCAATAAATTTCCAGCGAGTGATTGCGCAAAGATATCAACAGCATCTGCTACAATACTTCCTGTTGTAGTTTTTTCCGCTCCAGTACTATCTTTTATTGTCCCACCGAACAACTCAACCACAAATTTTCCCGGTGTGACAACTGATCCAGTTATAATATCTGTCACGGGACTAACACCACTTGACTCTAATCTTCCAAGTTCTTTGAGTTTTTTTTCAAGTTCTTTGTCTGTCAAGACATTAGTATGTACTGTCAGCGCGATGCCTAGATCATTTTCCCATGGATTAAAGTTTGCCTGAAATTTATTGAGAAAATTAGGATCATTAATTTCATCTTCCCAATTGTCAATAATTTTAGAGAGCGTACAACGCGGCGAAGAGAAAGTACTGCCCTTCTGCAATCCGGCAGTAATACGCATTTGTACTTGTAAATCTGGTTTGCAAATATTTTGAAGTATAGATCCTGCTTGACGTTTCACTACCGCTTTTTTAATATCTTTGATAACATTAAGCATTGCACCTTCCCGTCCCTTCAACAGTATCAGTTCATTGACACATTGTTCGCTTTGCTCGCCAAAAACATCACCTCCAAATGTCTGATAATCCTCTAATGACGCATTACACTCTTTTTCTTTTAATTTTATCTTGTCTTGTAAATCCACTAATTGTTTTTTACTATCTTCCGGTATTGTTCCTTCATGTTCAGACTCCGCTTTACTCCATTCAGTGGCAAGTGTTTCTATATAAATACCCGCAGCGGCATCTCCCGCATTTTTTAAATATTCACCCCACCCTTCGGTTATAAACATCGGTTGCTGCCCCTTGCTACCAGAGCCAAGCCACGTACCCGTATCATATGCCACCTTATTTAAAAAATTTTTCAGTGCAGCTTTATAAGCGATTGCCCATGCTTCGTCTTCTGCATCTCTAACATATTCAAGCACAACTTTCGACTCTTGAACTACAAAGTCTGCGGCTTGCGCAAGTTTATCAAGGATAAATTTACCTACTCTTTGTGGAACCGCTAAAAAATCTTCTACTGGAATAGCATGTACAACAGGCGGGCGCACAAAAAGCATCATGCTGAAAAACAGCATTATAAATAATAATCGTACTTTTATATTTTTTTTACTCTTGTTGTGAACTCTTGACATGAAAGAAAATATATAGTATTCTGTTGTCACTTAGGAGTTTTTGTTCCTCACAACCCACAATACAAAGGAGAAGCTCATGTTTACTCGTATCGTTGTTTCATTGCTCTTTGTTGCGGGAATTTTTCTCAATTTTACCGGATGCACAAGTGTCGCACACATGGCGCTCACCGCAGCGGCAAAAAGCATTGACGAGTCTGCGAAAAACAGACCTCCTGCGAAAACCTATTCTCTTGACCCTGGTGATCTCTACCCCGATGCCATCGCCACCATTCAACATATTGATCCAAAGGCGAAAGTCAATGTGACTGACGGCAATGGAGATGTGGTTTCCAAAGTGCGGATTCGCGGAAAAAACAGAGTGGTTCGTTCGGAGTTCCGGGACAACAAGTTGTACCGCATCATTGATGCAAAAACCGGAGAAGTCTACGACGAGTAGACATAGCGCCATCGCTCTTCTCGCCTCACTCACATTGTGGGGCTCTTTTTTTATTCTAAAAAGTGCAAGTTGCTTTTTTGTTTTCTGTTACTTCGACTGGGGTGAAACGGAGAAATCTCTTCTTTGGTTGTAGAGGGATTCCTCCGCTCGTCTTCGCCTCGGTCGGAATGACAGAATGGGAAAGCTCATTCAGAATGACAAAGTGTGTATGGATTCCCGATCAGGTCGGGAATGACATGTTTTTTTAATGTTTCAATGTTGCGATTCTTTCTCTTGTCATTCCCGATTTAGTCGGGAATCTAGAATCTTTTTTCTATTGTATGGATTCCCGCCTGCGCGGGAATGACATTAAGATATTAAGAAGAAACCGTATCCAAAAACATTTGCTTCAATTGTTCATTGGTTAATTGATCAAGAATATCCGCTCCTACGCCTTGTTGTGCCAGCAATTCCCGCAGTTGCGCGCCGGTGAGTGTTTCCAGTGGATTTGCCGCTGCGCTACCGCCTTCTGTTGTACCAAGACCTGTGAGTGTTTGTTGATAGATCTCTAAAACCTCATCATCAGTCATTTGTTCAACCAACGCGGGATCCGCTCCTGACTGGAGCAGTAAGTCACGAATTTGCTGTGGAGTTGCAATGCCGCTCAAAATATCTGCCTCTATTCCTCCGGGTTGCGGCTGTCCGCCCGCTTCACCCGTACCTATACCGGGAAAGGTAAAATCTTCTTCTCCCGTGCTGGTATCTGCGTCCGGATTATCTAAGAATCCGCCAAAACAATTTTGTCCCGCGGGACAATTAGGATCATTACCGCTGTCAACCTCTTGCTTATCATTATACCCATCGGAATCCGTGTCCGTTAAGTACGGGCTGGTACCATAAATATCCAGCTCTTCTTTATCGCTCAAACCATCACCGTCTGTGTCCTTCAGCGCGTCCAAGTCACCAGTGAGCGGCTGCTGCAAATTATTCAATTCATCTTTGAGCGGTGTGATATCTCCATTTTGTAAAGGAACCGTAATGCGATTTTTCAATTCCACAACACTGAGTGCGACAGCAAACACGCCAAGTAATAACAATGCACCCGCCAACAGTAATTGTTTTGGCGTGTACGGCTTCGGCGCGTCATCTTTTTGTAAAAGCGCCTCGGTAAGCGTATCTTCATAGATGTTTTTTGCCATTGTGGAAAAAGCTAAAAGTAGTATACCATGAAGTTGACATTCCTGACACCATCATGTGTAAAAATCTTTTTATAGTATACCACAAATTTCTCATAACTCACAACTTGGAACTCAGAACTTTTAAATCCTTAAACATTGCAATTTTTAGATTCACGAAGTTTCAAGGACTTCGTAAGTTGTATCCAATCCTTTACCGAAAGTTCTTGAGCTCTTATGGTAGAAGAAAATCCTACATTCTTTACCATCGCATCCGCTTCGCTAACCGAAACATGCAATCCGGCACTTAAATTATTTTTCAACTGTTTTCGCCGAGCGGCAAAGCCAATACGTACAATTTGAAAAAGTTTTTTTTCTTCTTGCACGTTGAGTGGCAATGTTCTTTTCATTCGTAATCGCACCACAGCAGAGTCAACATTCGGTTGTGGATAAAAACTTGTCCTCGGTACGGTAAAAAGATACTGCACTTCCATATAATATTGTACCGCTACCGCTATGATACTCATTGCACCCGCCTGCGCGGTAATACGTTCTGCGACTTCTTTTTGAAGCATGAGCGTCATTTCACTTGGCTTTGATGCAATTTCCCCAACAAACTTTTTTAAGAATTTTCCGGTTATTTGATAGGGTAGATTCGCAACTACCTTATAGCCTTTATTTTCCAGCCCGAGTTCTTCCGGAGACATTTTTAAAATATCGTTGTTGACCACTTCTACTTTATTTAGGTGTTGGACACCTAAATATTCCGAAAGTTTTTTATCCATCTCTACCACTATCACTTTGCCGGCTTTGTGCGTAAGTCGCTCTGTGAGCACGCCAAAACCTCCGCCCACTTCCAATATTGTATCACCTGACGTTACACCAGCTTCACGCATAAGACGATCCAGTACTTGTGCATCAACCAAAAAACATTGACCGGACTTCTTATCCGGCCGTACACCAAGCTTCTTGCAGAGTTGTTGTGTGTGTTCTAAAAGGGTCATGCACAATAACGAAGTTGTTGAACACTTTGGTTATTTATTTTTTTAGCAACATGTACAAGAGTGACATAACGCCTGCGGTTATAAAGGAAATGGTCCAAAAATTATCACTGCCTCCCATTGCAAGAAGTGCTAACAGTATCACCGACATTGCAACTATCTTTCCCGCCACCAAACTCATTTCAAAAAAAACAACTCGCTTCATTGGACTTCCATGATTCGCATGCGTATACGTTATCGCCATTTGCGGTACGCGCGTTAAATGATCAGAAACTTGATACAGCATTTCTACAAAAAACACGCCACCAGCGCCTCGCGTAAAAATACGGGTGAACCACGACAAACTTTTGACGATAGAGCCGAAACGTAAAACCGATTGCCGATTGTATCGGTCGCTTAGTTTTCCCACGTACAGTACCGCGGCTGTGGAGATAAGTGTCGCGAGTGCAACCAATGATCCAACCGATAAATAATCCTGTCCCACTGCCAAGAAAATAAATACCGGCCACAAGAACTGATACACCAACTCTTCTCCATAGCCCATATACGAGAACAGTGCACGGCGGTTATCGCGACGCACAAGACGCTTGTACGAGTCTTTGTAGGAAAAATCTGTCGGAGTAAATTGTTCCGGTGTTTTGAGAAGTGGTATATTGGATGCCAAAATACAAAAAGAGGCAACAATAAACAACACCGGAAAGCCGGTAAATTCAAGAATAAGCCCTCCGACCACTGGTCCAATGATAGTAGTAATATTATTAAGCGCTATGAGATTGCTAATTTCCCTGCCACGCTCGCCATCCACGCTAAACCGCGCGAAGTCCGCGTTATACCCTTGCCAATAAAGCATTTTCTGCACGATAAGCATTACTACCGCTACACCAATAAACAACGAGTGAATAGAAATGGCAAAAAGGGAGAGGTAGTAGAGTATCAGGAATGGTGTTGAAAAAAGAATGCCATGCTCATAGCCTTTTTTACGCGCGATCTTTGCGCCCAGCGGCATGACAAAAAAATAGCCAACGTAGATGACAAGGTAAAATCCGACTATAGCCGGCAAACTAAATCCTTGTTTATAAAGATAGAGCGGTTCAAAAAGACCAACAGCAGCCACCGCAAAGTTCATGATCATGACCGAGGTGTAGAGCTCTTTGACCTGCGAGGTTGACTTGCTTGCGAAGTAGGATTTGAAATAGGAATTGAATATCATGTCTGTACTATATCAGATTTTAGAGAACGCTGGAATAGAAAGAATTGTAATAGTAAAAAAGTTTACAAACAATCCATATGGATTGTACTCTGAGTAGCGGTAATAAAGTGCTCATAATCTGACGGCCGTCAGATTATGAGCAAGACATACTATTCACTTATCCACTCTTTATTTTCTACTTCTTGCCATTTACTATCTCCCTCTCTGTACACCAAACTTTATGACGCCTTGGCGAAGAATGGTTATCACGCCGTCGTCTTCCACTTTCGCAATAGTTGATGCTTTTTTTCGTGGGAGCGTGCCGCCGTCAATATAGAAGTCAGGATTGTCTTTTTTATTGTCATTCCCACTCATGTCAAACATCGGATGTTTGACAAAGGTGGAGGGAGTGATTATTGGTGCGTTGTCGCCAAATTGTTTTTTGACCGCGGTAATAGTGTAGCACATAGGTTTTCCGGAAATGTTCGCACTGGTTGCGATAAGTGGTTTGCCTATTTTTTTAGAAAATTTGCGGGCAATAATATTATCCGGCACACGAATGGCAATAGCACCACCTGTCATTCCGAGTCCATTCGACAAGCTCAGGATAAACTCCGCCGAGGAATCCCTTTCTTTAGATACAAGGGATCCCTCCGCTCGTCCGCTTATCAGCGTACTCGGTCGGGATGACAGAATGGGGTGATATTCCTCCCTCAAAGGAAGAATGAGGGTTAGGGGGCCGGGCCAGTGTTGTTTTGCCAGCTTTTTTGCTGTAGGTGAAAAGACACAATACTTTTCCGCCATAGCAAATGACGCCGCAATCCATGGAAAGGGCTTGTTGTTCGGTCGGCCTTTTATTTTTGCAATACGTTTATGTACTTCTGGATCAAATGCATCGCCCCCAATTGCGTACGCAGTGTCAGTTGGGTATATAATAATTTTCATGTCGTCTTACTATATTACAAACCCCGCGATAGAGCGGGGTTACTTTAATTACTTCACACCTGCTATAAGAACAAGAATATTTTTACTCACACTGCTTTTGTAATACAGCAACACGAAATCCATAACCACATTTGCCAGTATTACAGTCTGCATTTTCATCACATTTATCGCCAATATTCCCTTTGGTTCTGCAACAACCAGCATATTGTTGCTGTCCAGGTTTAGCACCTAAAATATCACATCGCTCTGCCATATTACATATATATGCGGAATCACTGCACTGACTATCATTATTATCTGTACATGCTTTGCTTTGCCCCGCTAGCGTTCCTTTACAAAATGGTTGCTCTGTGCAACTGCCCGAAGATCCATCACATCGCCAGTTGCTAGGAAGATTTAATGCTGCAGGTGAACAAGTTTCTTGAGTAATACCTCTAGTTGCAACGTCTTGTATACCTGATATTTCCTTACACTGTGTTTCGGTGTATGGACCTTTTGCAGTATTGTAATCAATTCTACATACACAACAATTACTAACCACATCTTTTCTATTTATATCTGTAACCCCTATAGGTCCTAAAGTTACCAAGTCAGGACTTATGGTATTTAAAATAATAAATGACGCGAGGAGAAGCACCATACCGGAAATTGCGCCAGTGATGTACTCCTTTGCTTTGCCGATACGTTCCATACTCCCACCGGAAGTGAGCCACATGATACCGCCGTACATCATCATGATCACTGCCAAAATTGCGGTGCCGGGAACCGCGAAATTGAAAAAGGCAGAGATGTAGTCGCCGATGAGGGAATCTGAAACTTCTACATTACTTCCTTCAGAAAATCTTCCTGATCCGGGAATAGATATTCGAGGGCTAAATTTTAATGCATCAGCCGCAAAAACCGCAAGAGGAGATAGTAGAAAAAAAGCAACCATAAAAACAAGTGCCAGTTTATGGAAAGGGATTCCTCCACTTCGGTCGGAATGACAGTATGTTTGTTTTACTCCAAGTTTCGCCATTAGACGCTCTAAGCTTCGCAGGTGTCGGACACCCAAGAGGGTGGACGACACCTTTAGAGCGGCTAAAAGAAAGCGAAACTTTATTTTTTTACAAAATGAAAGCATGAAAAATATTTTATTTTTTCGCCCATTTGGCATAGTCGTCATGGCTGCCAATATTTATAAGTAGGACATGGTTTTCTTCTTCAAATACAAAAAGCGCACGATAACCATCTCTCAAATAAAACGCATAGTATAAATCCAAGTTGCCGCGCAGTTTGTGCGTATTCAGTGAGAGATCAAAGGGATCACGAAAGAATACACTGATTCGCTTGTCAAAATCATTCCTGATAAGAGATGGTAATTTTTTGTATGAGCGTTTGAAACGGGATGTTATCTCAATGCGCATAGTATAACTATGAGCGCAATTCTTTAACAAGAGATTTCGCAGAAGAAAACGACTTTGTTTTCCCAAGCGCGCGATGGAGGCGTGCTTCTGCTACCATTTCATCTATGGTGTTTGGTTCGTTCAGCTTTTTAAGCGCGGATACATCAATCTCACACACAATCTTTTTACCTCGCGTGGTTTTGTATAAACACCTAAGCGCGGTTAATGGCAGTGTTACCGCCGCAGGTTTTGTTGTTCTTATAGACATATATTGTATAGGTTAGATATCATGATTGTAACACGAAAAGGAAGAATGTGCAAAAAAAAAGAGATTCCTCCGCTTCGGTCGGAATGACAGAAAGAGCTAGAGAACAATACTCACTAATTTGCCTTGCACGACAAGAATCTTTTTTGGTTCTTTGCCATCAAACCACTTTTGTACGAGTTTATTTTCTAATGCTATTTGCTTGAGCACCTTTTCAGATATGCTTGCGTCAACTGTAAATTTCGCCCGTACTTTACCGTTTATTTGCACCACTATTTCTCTTACTTTCTCTTGGATGAGTTTTTTATTATATTGTGGCCAGGATTGGTGGAAGATGCTTTCTTTATTGCCCACATCTTCCCACAACTCTTCCGCCAAATGCGGCGCGAATGGTGCGAGTAGTTTTAAGAGTATTACGTACTGTTCTTTTGTTATTGATTCCGCTTGAGAAAACGTATTCACCAAGATCATCATGGCTGATACCGCGGTATTAAAACGAAAATTTTCTATATCTTCGGTTACTTTTTTTATGGTTCGATGTAAAAGCTGAGTTACTTCTTTAGCGGTCGCACCACTCTCAACCACAGCAGCCCCAAGTGGAACGACCGCTACACGAGATTGCAGTTGCCACACTTTATCCAAAAACCTCCTCACACCAACAATACCCTTAGTGTTCCACGGCTTCGCATCTTCAAATGGTCCCATAAACATTTCATAGAGACGCATCGTGTCTGCTCCATACTCTTCTACCACTTCATCAGGATTCACTACATTACCCAAAGACTTGCTCATTTTTTGCCCGTCTTCTGCAAGGATCAAGCCTTGATTTTTAAGCTTGGCAAAGGGTTCATCAAAGTCAATATAGCCTGCATCACGCAACACTTTTGTAAAAAAACGTGCGTAGAGCAAGTGCATCACCGCATGCTCCGCGCCGCCCACATACATATCCACCGGCAGCCACTCTTTAATATTTTTTTTATCTGCAAAAGCCTTGGTGTTGTGCGCGTCCGTATAGCGAAAAAAGTACCAACTGGAACAGACAAACGTATCCATAGTATCCGACTCTCTTTTGGAGGGTGTATTGCAAGATGGGCACGCGACATTATGAAAACTTTTTGATTGCGTGAGAGGTGATTCGCCGGTTGGTCGAAAGTCAACGTCGGTCGGCAACTCTATCGGCAACTGATCCTCCGGTATAGGAACCTCACCACAATGATCGCAATAGATAATAGGAATTGGCGCACCCCAATAGCGTTGGCGCGAAATAAGCCAATCGCGCAAGCGATACTGCACTGTTTTTTCTCCTTTCACAAACTTAGTGATTTCCCACTTAGCTTTTTCACTATCCGTGCCGTCAAACTTTCCGGAGTTGATCATGGTGCCGGAGTCGGTGTAGCATCTATTGTTACTTTCCTCCTCAACATCGAGTGCATATCCCTCTCGCTTTTTAACACCCGATGTTTTCCCGGAAAGCGGTTTTATCACTTCTCTTATCGGTAAATCATATTTTTTTGCAAACTCGTAGTCCCGTTCATCATGCGCGGGTACTGCCATAATAGATCCCGTACCATAGTTTGCAAGTACATAATCAGCGATAAAAATTGGCAGCTCTTCATTGTTTGACGGATTCACTGCAACAAGACCTTGCAATCGCACTCCTGTTTTTTCTTGTGCCACATTCGTGCGCTCAATTTCCGTATGTCGCGCCGCGTGCTTCATATACTCCTCAACCTCTTTCCAATTGGCAATATGCTCTTTAAGTTGTTCTACCAAATCATGCTCAGGCGCCAATACCATATAGGTTGCGCCAAAGAGCGTATCAGGCCTGGTAGTGAAAACTTCTATGGTTTCTGCAACTTCTTGAGAATCTTTTACAAGTGCACTTCGTACTTGAAATTTTATTTTTGCTCCTTCAGATTTTCCTATCCAATTCTTCTGCATGAGCTTGATGGGTTTCGGCCAATCTATTTTTTCCAACCCTTCCAACAACTGTTCCGCATAATCAGTGATCTTAAAGAACCATTGCTTCAATTGTTTTTGCACCACTTCATTTTTACACCGTTCGCACGCGCCATTAACTACCTGCTCATTCGCCAGCACGGTTTTGCAGCTCTCACACCAGTTCACCGCAGCTTCTTTGCGATACGCAAGTCCGCGCTTGTAGAGTAAAAGAAAAAACCACTGCGTCCATTTATAATATTCCGGTGATGAGGTATTTACTTCCCGATTCCAATCGAGCCAAAATCCAAAGCCTTTAATTTGCCGTCGAAAGTTTTTAATATTTTGTTCTGTTGTTTCTTTCGGATGTGCCCCGGTTTTGATAGCATAATTTTCCGCCGGCAATCCAAACGCATCCCACCCCATAGGGTGCAACACTTCATACCCTCGCATCGCTAAGTATCGAGCTGTGATGTCAGTCGCAATATATCCCAATGGATGTCCCACATGAAGTCCGGCAGCGGAAGGATAAGGAAACATATCCAAAAGATATTTTTTCGGTTTCTTTGAGCTATCGTCCGCCCTATGCAGTTGCTGCTCATCCCATATCTTTTGCCACTTTGGTTCTATATCTTTATGATTGTATCGTTGATCCATATTGTACATCCTATGCTTTTTTACTAAATAAATCAACAACTGTCCGACATCGCAAGCTACCTACAGAACAAACTCACGACATTCGATGTCGTGAGTTTTGGCAAACAGGAACAGACACGTCACGCGTCCCGTTGACAAAAGAAAGATATTGTAGTATTCTGCATCAAACTTTCAACCGTTCTTTCTTTGGAGGATGTAATGCCGAAAAAATGTTATCTCCCTTTAGTAATTGCCGCTGTACTTTTTATTGTAGCAGTATGCATCGGCTTTAACGCCGACTTCGCAAAGAATGCGATTGCATACTATACGCTCAATACTTTGGGCATCATGTTTTTCCTTGTATTTTGCGTACTAAAGTTCAACGCTTCGGACATCTGTTCATCAGAAACACCGCACAACTCTTAGTTGGAGGAGAAACATGGCTTTCACCAAACATTGTATCTTGCCTTCAGTTTGTTCGGCAGGATGTTTGTTCGCCACCTGCGCGTATAGCGTAGTGAATTCAGAAACAGTCGGAGAGAAAGATCCGCTATTCCTGCTGCTACTCGCGGCACTAGCCGGCTCAGCCATATGGTTGTGCAACCACTCATTTCCTCCCGCACCATAAAAGGACTCTTCGCGAGTCCTTCTTTTTTTGGTGGAGATAAAAATTCGGAAAGAAACAATCATTTCTCCAAGCTTCGCAGACATCGGACACCTAAAAAGATGTACGACATCTATGGAGAAAAACAATCGCTTTACAGCGCTTTCTTCAAATATTTTCCCGTATAGCTTTTTTTCACCTTTACTACGTCTTTTGGTGTTCCAACAGCCACCACATATCCGCCCTTATCTCCACCCTCCGGTCCCAAATCAATAATCCAGTCCGCGGATTTTATCACATCTAAGTTATGCTCAATAATAAGAACGGTATTTCCCTTGTCTACGAGCGCGTGCAAAACACCCAACAAGCGCTTTACATCCGCAAAGTGAAGTCCGGTTGTTGGCTCATCTAAAATATAGAGTGTTTTGCCAGTTGAACGACGCGAGAGTTCAGTAGAGAGCTTCACGCGCTGGGCTTCACCTCCCGAGAGCGTGGTTGCAAACTGTCCTAAGTGAATATATCCCAATCCCACCTCGTTCATGGTTTTCAGCTTGTCAAAAATTGTTGGAATAGTTTCAAAAAACACCAGCGCTTCCTCAACCGTCATCTCCAAGACATCGGCAATTGTTTTTCCTTTGTAGTGAATTTCCAATGCTTCCTGGTTGTACCGTTTGCCATGGCACTCTTCACACTCCACATAGACATCCGGCAAGAATTGCATCTCAATTTTCACCAGACCTTCGCCTTGACATGCTTCGCATCGTCCGCCCGTCACGTTAAAGCTAAACCGCCCCGGTCTATAACCGCGAATTTTTGCTTCGGGTAAATTTGCAAATAGATCGCGAATCGGCGTAAAAACACCGGTATAGGTTGCGGGGTTTGATCTTGGCGTTCTGCCAATTGGCGACTGGTCTATGGTAATAACCTTATCAATATGCTGAATTCCCGATATGCCTTTATGCTTGCCAGGTATATTTTTTGCTCGGTAAAAATGTTTGGAGAGCGCTTTACCTAAGATCTCCGTCATGAACGTTGATTTGCCGGATCCTGAAACACCGGTCAAAGAAACAAATTTCCCCAAAGGAATGTTCACGTCAATATTTTTCAGGTTAAAGGCACTTGCCCCATGAACCGTCAGTATGTTTCCCGATCCCTTGCGATGCTTCTTTGGCGTTGCGATACTCTCAGCACCTGAGAGATATTTCCCCGTAGGTGATTTCGGATTTTTCTCAATAGCATTTGGGGTTCCATGCGCAATAACCTCGCCTCCATGAGCTCCCGCGCCCGGTCCAATGTCAATGACCCAATCAGCTGATCGTATGGTTTCCTCATCATGTTCTACCACAATAACCGTATTTCCTAAGTCCCTTAATGACTTCAGTGTTGCAATAAGTTTCGTATTATCCCGTTGATGAAGGCCAATGGATGGCTCGTCCAAAATATAGAGTACGCCAACGAGCGCTGAGCCAATTTGCGTAGCCAGGCGAATACGCTGTGCCTCGCCTCCGGAAAGCGTCGCGGCAGTTCTGTCCAACGTTAAATAGTCAAGTCCCACATTACGCAAAAAAGTAAGTCGGGTGGTAATTTCTTTCAAGATCTGTTTTGCGATCAGTTGTTCACGAGCAGAAAGTGCGTTTTCGTTTACTGATGTTTTTTTCTTACTCGCAGAAAGCGCCTCAAAAAATTGTGTAACTTCGGCAATGCTTAATGAAACGATCTCATAAATATTTTTACCAATAACGGTAACAGCAAGTGCCGTGGGCTTCAACCGTTTACCGGTACATACGGGGCATGGCAGTGTACGCATGTATCGCTCAATTTCCCGTCGAACATAATCAGATTCTGTTTCCTTGTAGCGGCGCTCAAGATTTGGAATAACACCCTCAAACGCTGTCCAGTAATCACCCGAAAACTTATTGCCCTCATAATCTACTTTATATTGCTTATTACCGGTGCCATAGAGGATCAAATCAAGTTGTTCTTTCTTTAATTTTTCAACCGGTACTTTTGTGGGAAGCTTTTCTTCTGCCGCAACCGCCTCTATGATTTGATAATAAAATCCTTGATTAGCAGTCATACGCGCCCAAGGCTGAATCGCTCCTTCGGCCAATGAAAGACGCTTATTTGGTATGATGAGATCTTTATCAACAATAAGTAAATTGCCAAGGCCGCTACAGCGCTCACATGCTCCATGCGGTGAGTTAAACGAAAAATCACGCGGCTCAAATTCCGGCAGCGATATAGTGCACACCGGACAAGAAAGATGCTGCGCAAAAAGATGTTCTTCGCCCGTATCCGCACGCTCTACCACGACAAGGCCATTCCCCAGATCAAGTGCTTGTTCTAAAGAATCTTTCAGGCGAGTGCGCTCCCCTTCTTCCATATGTTGTTTCGCGTCAATCGATGTCGGTGTCATAACAAAGCGGTCAACCACCACATCAAGTGTATGTTTTTTCTTTTTATCAACACTCAGATCCTGTGCTTCCTCAAGACTATACATCACCCCATCAAAACGCACTCGGGCGTATCCCGCTTTTGCAATTTCAGCAAGCGCATTTTTATGCTCGCCTTTTTTATCACGCACCACGGGAGCCAAGAGCAGTATCTCCGCTTCCTTCCCTAGCTGCGCAATAGACTCAGCGATCTGGTCCAGTGTCTGTTTTTCAACCAGCCGCCCGCATGTAGGGCAGTGCGGATGTCCTATGCGCGCGAACAACAGACGTAAATAGTCATACACTTCCGTCACCGTACCAACCGTTGATCGAGGATTGTGCGATGTGGACTTTTGATCAATGGAAATTGCGGGAGAAAGCCCTTCAATTTGATCCACGTCCGGCTTATCCATCAACCCTAAAAACTGCCGCGCATAAGCAGATAGTGATTCTACATAACGCCTTTGACCTTCCGCGTAAATAGTATCAAAAGCAAGTGAAGACTTACCGGAACCAGAGAGTCCGGTTATGACTACAAATTTATCACGAGGGATATCAATGTCGATATTTTTAAGATTGTGCACACGGGCGCCCCGGATGCGTATGGTAGAAGACATGTAATTCTTGGAACTTAAAACTTGGAACTCATAACTTAAATAAGAGTCGTTGCGTACCGTAGAAGATAATGCTTCCTTACTTTATTCTCCTGACACGCTTTCTAAAATCCCCTCCCACAATGCACGCGATACAACGCCTTCAAGTTTTTCACCATTCACGAAAAAAGTTGGCGTACCGGATACGCCGTACACGGTACCTATTGAAGCATCGCGCGCAACTCGTTCCGCCGCACGTTCGCTTGCCACACACTCCGTAAATACTTTCATATCCAAACCTACTGCCTGCGCAAAACGACTATAAGGATTCTCGGCAAGCGTTTCTTGATTTTGAAAAAGACGATCGTGATAAGGCCAAAACTTACCTTGTTCATGCGCGCAGCTACTGGCAATGGCGGCCACAACCGCGCTAGGGTGTATCGTGTCGAGCGGAAAATGACGATAGACGTATGCGACATCTTGACTGTGCGCTAAAACGAATTCACGTATGATCGGGTATGCCGCATGGCAGAAAGGGCACTCAAAATCACCAAATTCAACAATAACGAGCTTCGCAGTTTTTACATCCCCAATACGAGGATTATGCTCTTCCACTAATATTTCTATCCCTTCCGACTGTGGAGGTGAAAATGAAGCGGGGAGTAGTGTACCACGCGTAAACTGTTCCGTCAACGTATCTTGCCTATCAACAACAGTAGTGCGACCAGAAAAAAACTGTGCTAAAAATACATACAGTGTCGTGCCGATTATAAGACAAAGAACAGTGAGTATAAAGTATTTAACCCACCGTATAGAAGAAGTGCGTTGATCTTCCTGCTGCAAAGAATCTCTAGGCATGTTACTTGTGTTACGAGCTTCAAGTTATGAACTATGAGATTTCGTGATCTTTTCTACAATCGCCTTTCGCTCCTCAGAACTATAGTATTCAATAACGCACCTACCTTTTCCTTTTGCATCTTGAAAAATTACTTTTGTACCCAACACCCTCTCTAATTCTTTTTCTTCCGCACGAAGCTCCGGCGTTTTCGTAGACGAACGCGTATGTCCAGCAACGGCGATTCTTTTCCCGGTATGCTGCGCCGTTTCCGCAACACTTAAGCCGTGCGTAGTGATCTGTTGAAAGACGCGCATTTGCTCCGCTTCTGTTGCAAGTCCTGCCAGAATTTTGCCATGCCCTTCCGTAATTTTTCCAAATTTCAATGCATCCTGAATAGGCTGTGGTAGATTCAAAAGACGTATGCTATTTGCAACTTTCGCGCGTGATTTGCCAATTTTTGCGGCAACTGTATCTTGTGTCAATCCAAATTCTTCCATCATGCGCTTGTATGCTATCGCTTCTTCAATGGGGTTAAGGTCCGCACGCTGTACATTTTCAATAACCGCCAGTTCCAACTGTTGTTCAGCATCAACTGCCGTATGCAAAACAACCGGAACTTCTTGAAGACCGGCAAGCTCTGCCGCACGCAGACGGCGCTCACCGGCAATAAGCTCATAGTTTTCAAGATCTTTTTTTACAACAACCAAGGGTTGTAAAATACCGTGTCGTTTTACAGAGCTCACCAGCTCTTCAATAGCCTGTTCTGTAAATTGCTCGCGCGGCTGATAAGGATTTGCCGTAATATTTTTCAGTGGTACGCTCATACTGCCATTGTACAACACTCCTTGCGTGTGTTGTTTTTTGTTTTGCGCATGTCCATCACCAACGGTAGATGCAAGAGGTATGCCAAAACTTTTTGCAGCAGGCGCCGCACCACTCGTATTTGCAGAAGATTTTTTACTTGGTATAAGTGATCCGAGTCCTTTGCCCAGTCCTTTTTGTATAGGCATAATCGTACGAAATTACAAATTTCAAAATCCAAATGACAAATGAATGTAAAAAATTATTTATGTATCTTCATGTTACTTCCATAATCTCTCTTGCTAATTTTTCATACGCGCGCGCGCCCTTTGACTTTGCGTCATATTCCGCTATCGGTATACCGTGGCTTGGAGCTTCCGCCAAACGAACTGAGCGCGGGATAACCGAGCGAAAAATTTTATTGGGAAAATATTGATACAATTCTCGCAAAACCTGCTGCGAAAGTTTATTGCGCCTATCATACATAGTGATCACCGCTCCTAAGATGGAAAGGCTGGGTTGTAAATGCTGTTGGACAAGTTCAATGGTTTGTAGTAATTGTCCAAGACCTTCAAGTGCGTAATATTCTGATTGCACGGGAACAAGCACCGTATCAGCGGCAGCTAAACCATTGACCGTTAAAAGCCCAAGAGAAGGCGGGCAATCAATGATAATATAATCGTAGTCATTGCGTACACTTTGTAAAAGTTTTTGCAGCTGGAATTCTCTGTCTTCCAGATCCACCAGTTCCACGTTTGCTCCCGCAAGTGCCGGACTTGCCGGCGCTAATGCGTAACCCGCAACGGAAGTGGTCATAATATTGTCGCGCAACCCCTGTTTCTGCAACAAAGACTCGTAGATACCATTGGTGACTTCTTGATGGTTCACGCCCAAGCCGCTTGTGGCATTCGCCTGCGGATCAGTGTCAACAAGCAACACAAACTTTCCTAGACGCGCCAAGTACGCTCCAAGATTCACGGCGGTTGTTGTTTTGCCTACACCGCCTTTCTGATTGACGACTGCGATGATCTTAGAACTCATAATTGAAGTAAGGCGGTCGTTCCATCCATTCGACAAGCTCAGGACAGGCTTATGGTCGATATGGTTGAGAGTGGTGCGACCGCTAATAAAACTTTTTACTTTTGCTATTTGTAAGTATACAATGAACGCCTACCTTTGACAATGTGAAAGAAATTCAGTACACTAGCCGTGCCACAATGTTAAGTTATTGCCGGAGTGGTGAAATTGGTAGACACGTACGACTCAAAATCGTATGCCGCAAGGCGTGTGGGTTCAAGTCCCACCTCCGGCACCAAAGCATATTTAATTTCTCTTATCAACAAGTCTATGAAACTTTTGCGTATATTAAAAGGTATTGTTTTATCAATTGGTGTAGGGTTTGGAGCAGCATTTGTATCAGCCATTATTTTAGCAGTAATAAATATTTATCTCTCCGGTCACGGTAATGATATTTTTGATAAAGATATATTCAATGGTCCTGTATTGTATGGCGGGATAGATGATATTATATTAATTGTTGTTTCATTGAGCGCTATGGTAGCAACATTTATTCTTTATATACGCCGGAAAAATAAAAAAAGTCCTTCTGTACAGTAATATACAGTATCACTCAATAAAAACCCGAGTATATGCTCGGATTTTTTTATATGAGACTTATAGATAGGCAAGAACTTTATCCAAAGAAACTTTAAACCAATAAGTGTAGTTTTCCGGATGTTGTGTTATATCGTTTTTTAATTCATCTATTCCTATCCATTTCCAATCGTCTGCTTCTTGCACGTTTGGTTTCGGCTCGCCGTCATATGTACCAATAAACACATGATCAAATTCATGTTCAGTGAGTCCGTTGTCAAACGATTTTTTATACGTAAAGGTAAAGAGTTCTTTAAGCTCGCAATCAAAGCCCATTTCTTCTTTAAGCCGTTTGTGCGCTGCTGCTTCCGTATCTTCTCCGGGGCATGGATGACTACAGCAGGTGTTCGTCCAAAGTCCTCCGGAGTGATATTTACTCGCCACACGCTTTTGGAGCATCATCTCGCCACGAAAGTTAAAAATGAAAATAGAAAAACAACGATGGAGTATTCCTTTTTGATGCACGTTCATTTTTTCTCCTGTGCCAATTTGATTATCGTGTTCGTCAACTAGGATGATATTGTCCGCCATATATATTGAAACCTGCCTGCCGGCAGGCAGGTACTTATTTAATTACGTAATTAATTACGTACATCACTCAAAAAAGTATAGCAGACTTTTTCTCCGTCTCAAACTGGTAATTTTTCTTCCATCTGCTATACTCTCTACAAGTTAATTCCTATATACTATCACTATGGACCAACAAAAATGGAAAGAAACCCTTGGCATGATCAAAGAGAGTTTTGAAGTGGAAGACAATGGCAGCGAACATTCGGATGAGTATGGCGGTATTGATACTGAATACGTCGTTTTCCAAGGTCCTATAGGAAAAATGAGGCTGGAATTTATCACCAAGCCGGTTGTTTTGGATAAACAAACAACGTATTCCCGAAGAATAGGGTCTGAAACTACCGTTGAATATATTTACAGCCCTGATGAAAAAATTCAAAAACTCATGGTCTACACGTGGAGCGATGAGAAGGACGATTGGATAGAAGTTGACTCGGATAGTTTGAATTTGTAAATAAAGAAGCAAAAAAACACCCTATTAATGGATGTAGAGGTGTTTTTTATTTTGTTATTTAGTTTACCACTTCAATTGATTCTCTTGGTATAGGACCAAGAAAAGCCACTACTCCATGAAATTTTTTATCCGGTCCGGTAAAACGAGGTACCACTTGACGTGCTACATCACCTCGAATACGCACTTTTATTCTCTCCCCCTCTTCTCCAGAAGGAAGATATGGCTCTCTACCTATAGTTCCCGCAATAATACGTTCATTCGTAAGCCATGAGCTATGCGGTTGGAGACCGTTTTGTAACTCTTGTTCAAATTGTCCCGGAACCGTAACAATAGGCCTTTCTCCTTTTTCAAGTAATTGCTGAATATACTCTTGCGCTTCTTCAGGATCTTCAATTGACGGAATGTCAGGCTGTATAGTACCTCGTTCACGATATGCCATATTTGTTATATGTTTATTATGCTTTTTGTTGGATGATTAAATGCAATGAGATTTTCTTTCTTGATCTTTGTCCACCCTTTGATTTGTTTTTCTCTTTTTCTTGCCTCACTTAAGCTCACAAATTCTTCAAAATAGACAACTTTTACCGGTCGTCTTTGTCTTGTATATTGTGCTCCCATTCCTTGATTGTGTTTGATTTCTCGTGCCTTGAGATCAATACATGAACCTGTGTAAAGAGAATTATCACTGCATCTTGCTAGATAAACAAAGTATGTCATGTATGCAATTAAATATCATCTCGAATTATACCTTATGACGTCCTTCGACTTCGCCAGTTCGACAGGCTCACTGACTTCGTTCAGGACATTCAACTCGCTAGAGATAGATTACATAGTGCTAGCACCATTGAGTGAATAAAAGAGACCGTTTGGTGGGACACCATGAGCGAGCGAAGCGAGTCGAATGGTGGCAGGGGCGGGATTTGAACCCACGACCAAAGGCTTATGAGTCCTCTGCTCTACCGGACTGAGCTACCCTGCCATTTTAAAAAGTTGCGTAGACAGTACTAGTATACTGTCTTGCAAAAAAATATCAATATGCTATGCTGGTTACCGCTACAGCATACGGATAAAAACTCTGTTTGTCAACGACGCGGGGTGGAGCAGTCTGGCAGCTCGTCTGGCTCATAACCAGAAGGTCGAGGGTTCAAATCCCTCCCCCGCAACCAAAGAGTCCTTAAGGTTTTTCTTAGGGATTTTTTTGTATGAATATCTGATTATAAAAAAGAGGCAGTCCAATTGAGATGCCTCATATGCATTAGGTTGTGTAAGGAACAATTTATACAACTTCCTGTGAAGCTAGTGCGGTGCGATTGCGCTTCCAGCTTTCCATGCGGTTGAGCGCGTTCACATAGGCATTAGCTGACGCAATCACGATATCAGTACTGGAACCTTGTCCGGTAATTACTCTTTCAGGGTGTACATCGGGAGAATGTTGTTCTGCAATTTTAACCATTACCTCGGCCTGAGCATCCGTACCGCTGGTGATCGCCTTGACCACATACGCCTTGAGCACGGCACTACTTTCCACAATCTCCTTGATGGCGTGAAAACAAGCGTCCACCGGTCCATCACCGTTTGACGTCACTTCCAACTCTTCGCCTTCCACTTTCATACGAACAGTGGCCGTGGGTTGCATCTCCGAACCCGAGCGCGTATCCACAAAAGTGAGAGTGAAATAATCCGACTTGCGGTGTACCACCTCATTAACTACCGCTTCCACATCTTCGTCAAACACGTACTTCTTCTTGTCGCACAGACTCATAAAACGTATGTATGCATTTTCTATCTGCCCTTTATCAAGAACATGGCCAAGTTCCATCAGCTTATCAGTGAAGGCGTGACGGCCGGAGTGCTTACCCAAAACGATAGTGCTGCTTGGCTGTCCGATTGATTCCGGAGTCATAATCTCATAGGTAGCCCGGTGCTTGAGTACCCCGTCCTGATGAATACCTGCTTCATGGGCAAATGCATTAGCGCCAACTATGGCTTTATTTGCCTGCACAACCATTCCGGACATCTCAGACACCAGCCTTGAGGTATGGTAGATCTCTTGGATATTAACTGCGGTAGTAAATGGGAAGAAATCTGCTCGGGTGCGCAACGCCATCACCACCTCTTCCAAAGAGGCGTTGCCGGCCCGTTCACCAAGACCATTCACCGTGCATTCCACCTGACGAGCACCAGCCTGAATAGCCGCCAAGGAATTGGCAACAGCTAATCCAAGATCATTGTGGCAATGAACGGAGATTATCGCATTGTCAATGTTGACCACCTTTTCCTTCAGTGTACGAATCAGCCGGTAGAACTCCTCGGGTACCGTATACCCAACCGTATCCGGAATGTTGATTACTTTCGCACCAGCATTGATCACCGCCTCAACCACCTCGCACAGATAGACAACATCAGTGCGCGCCGCGTCCTCGGGGGAGAATTCAACGTTGTCCGTGAGGCTCGCCGCCAGCTCCACCATCTTCGCTGCCTGAACAAGCGCGGCTTCACGGCTCATGTGTAGCTTGTGTTCTAGATGGAGATTGGAAGTCGCCAAGAAGGTGTGGATGCGCGGATGCTCAGACAGCTGCACCGCCTCCCACGCCCGATGAATATCTCCTTCCCGCGCTCGTGCCAAAGCAGCAATCTGTGGACCATCTATCTCACCGGCTATACGCTGGACGGCGTCAAAATCGCCGTCAGAGGCAATAGGGAAACCCGCCTCGATAATATCAACTCCGAGCCGTACGAGCCGATGAGCAACACGCAACTTCTGGCCGGTATTCATGGAAGCGCCGGGCGACTGCTCCCCATCTCGCAAAGTAGTGTCAAAGATGTCAACCTTTTCCTGTTGTGTTGTCATAACTCTCTCCTCTAGTGTGTGTTACAACGAAAACTTCTGTTCGCTATTCTATTGTCAAGGTACTAAAGGAACATCTGAAAAACTCCGAAGTTGCTCTTTTTTATTATTTTTCCCTTCAACTTCTTTATCAAAAAGCTAAAAATACTCTGCATTTCCACGATTTTCGCTTCATCGTTGAAGAAAAAAATCTCTAAAAATTAGCACATCCGTAGTTTTTCAGATATTCCTAAACTAAAAAACCACCCTTCTCTTGGGTGGCAAACCTTTTGTATTTTCTTTCTATCAACTAGTTTGATACATACGAAAACGAGCCACCCGTAAAGGCAGTAACAACAATGAAGCTAGCAATAAATTGTGTCGGTTAGCTTGTTTCATATATAATCCCATTATAGACGTTTTTGATGTATTGTCAATGCACCTGCAACTAAAAATCCTCAAGGAATACCTTGAGGATTTTTTTGTAAAATAAACAGATACTCTACTACTTCGCAACAGCAATCAGTTTTTTAAACGGCTTAGTGTTTTTGTACGGCCCGATCATGGCAAGTGTGAGGCGAGCAGGAATCATCACTTTTTTTGCCACTTCCTGAATATCCGCAAGCGTTACTTTTTCCAACTGCTTCATTTTTTGTTCCGGGGTCAATACTTTCTTTGTTAAAAGCGCTTGTTTCGCAAACCACTCCGCCAAAGCGGAAGAGTCTTCCAGCGCTAATATCATTTTACCCGCATAGTATTGCTTCGCTTTTTTAAGTTCTGCTGCGGTTACACCTTTTTCTCTCACCTGATAAAGCTCTTTTAAGATGAGTTCTAACGCCGGTATAATACGCTTGCTATCAAGACCCGCATGCACTTCAAAATTACCCCTGTCTTCATACACGGTCATACCTGCTCGTATCAGATAGCACAATCCCTTACGCTCACGCACGCGAATAAAGAGACGCGAGCTCATGTTCCCACCCATAATAGTGCTCAAGAGCTGCAAAGCGGGAAGCTGTGAGCTGGTGTAACCAAACGCGGGCCAGCCGAGCATCACTTGTGTTTGATTTGTATCTCTATAAAGACATTTCACTCGGGGATTTTTTTGATCTACCGTAAAAGGTTTATATGTCCGCAACTTCTTTTGTATTGTGTTTTTGTTTCCAAAATACTGCTCTACTTGCTTTTCAATGTCATCCGTTATTTTCCCTCCAATCGCTAGCACCGCATTATGTGGCTGATAAAAATGATTCTTATAGGCAAGCATTTTTTCTCGCTGCATGGTGTCCACGGTCTTTTCCGATCCTGCAATATTCCATCCCAAAGTTGAGCCGGAAAACATTGCGCTTTCAAAAATATCTCCTATATACATAAGCGGATTGTCTTCGTACATGCGAATCTCTTCTTTAATAACTCCGCGCTCTCTATCAAGTTCTTTTGCGTCAAACTTTGATCGATAAAGCATATCTGAGAGCATGTCCAATGCCAATCCTATTTTTGGTGCGGCGACTTTAATGTAGTAGCCCGTATGATCCTTGCCAGTAAACGCATTAAATTCCGCGCCAACACTATCAAGCTCTTTTGATATTGCAAGAGTGTTGGGACGCTTCTTTGTTCCCTTGAACATCAAGTGCTCCAAGAAATGCGAAACTCCATTTAAAGATTTCGTTTCATAGCGCGAACCAACTTTGTAGAGTATAAGCACCGTTACTGCCGCGGTATCTTCGCGAGGCACCACAACTGCCCGCATGCCGTTTTTGAGTTGAAATCTCTTATACATATTTATCTTATTTTTTTAAGAAAAAGAGTAGCAACACCGTGGCAATGATTAAAAGACCTCCAAGTACAAAAGGTAGTAAAGGTAGTTTCAATGCGGCGTCGTCGTCATCGTCATTGTATGTAGTATTGTTTTCGCTGTTCTCCATCTTACTATCACTAGTTCCGCGGTTATCAATACCACTTATTGATTCTTCGAGATTGTATGCAACAAATGTATTGTTATATTGTATCAGTTGAACCGTGCCGCTAATTCTATCCCCTTGTTCAAAGATATCTCCCTGCTTGGCAAGTAATTGATCTAACACTATTTCATTATTCTCATTAAGTTGAAATTGATTTTTATAAGAATTTGGGCCATCTGCCGGCCCTTCACTCGGCACGCAGGAAAGTGATTCTATATATACGGAAAGTACATATCGCGCACCCCTTTCAGGTACAAAGGCGCCTACCGGGCAGTTATTATCTTTAACACACGGGTCTTCAAAGGCTTCATGAAAACTCGCTGAGATGATAGTTCCCTCAATATCACACGATCCGGTCGCATCAAATGCAACACGAGATGCAGACACAGAGCCGCTTACTGCCAGTAATAAAACACCGACTGAAAAAGCAAGGAGTATTTTTCTCATAGAAGTAAGAAGAAATTAATTTGCCGGCTTACGAAGTCCTTTGAACTTCGTAAGTCAAAATATTAAGATTATAGCTTGAACTTGTCACTAAAATAATTTTCAATATCTGCAATAGCAATTCTCTCTTGCTCCATTGTGTCCCGATCGCGTACCGTTACCTTGTTATCCTCCAGTGAATCAAAATCTACCGTTACGCAATAAGGCGTGCCAATTTCATCTTGCCGGCGGTAACGTTTACCAACCGATCCTGTTTCATCATATTGTACCGTCAAATTTTTTCGCAAAGTATCCGCTATACCACGCGCTTCTTTTGCAAGCGGTTCTTTTTTGGACAAAGGCAAAACCGCAACTTTTATCGGCGCTATATTTTTATTCAAACGCAAAACCACTTCCGCTTCTTTCACGCTTTCTGTTGTAGTCGTACGTCCGCCGGTAACCTCTTCATATGCTTCCAGCAGTACCATAAGCACAGTTCTGTCCACGCCAAAGGTTGGCTCAATAACATGCGGAATGTATTTTTCGCCGCTGACCGGATCGGTATAGCGCATATCTTCACCGCTTTCTTTCATGTGGTTTTGCAGATCAAAATCCGTACGATACGCCAAACCGTATAATTCTTTCCATCCAAAAGGAAAATTATACTCAAAATCAATGGTTCTTTTGGAGTAGTGCGACAATTCTTCTTGTGTATGTTCACGAACCTGAATATTTTTCTTGCTTATCCCAAGATCAACAATCCATGCCGCCATTTCTTTCTCCCACGACGCAAACACTTTTTTCCAATCTTCTTTGGGATTGATAAAATATTCAATTTCCATCTGTTCAAATTCCAACGTACGAAATATAAAATTTCCCGGCGTGATCTCATTACGAAATGCTTTGCCAATCTGTCCAATGCCGAATGGCACGCGCATGCGTGAAGCTTGTTGCACGTTCTTAAAATTGACGAACATTCCTTGCGCTGTTTCACCGCGCAAGTAGACAATTGACTTATCTTTTTCTACCTTGCCAATACTTGTTTCAAAAAGAAGATTGAAGTTGCGAGCTTCCGTAAACTCAGTTGCGCCGCACGATGGGCAGACAATATGATTGCTCTCAATAATTTGTGTGAGCTCATCTGGTGTTTTTCCCTCAACGCTCTTTTTAATTACATCTTCAACTAAGTGGTCTGCGCGAAACCGCGCTTTGCATTTTTTACAATCCACTTGTGCATCCGCAAAATTCGCAACATGTCCTGACGCTTCCCATACACGAGAATTCATAAAGATCGCTGCGTCCATGCCCACCATATCACCCCGGCCTTGTACAAACCGCTCCCACCACAAACGCTTGATATTATTTTTGAGCTCAATACCCAGCGGTCCATAGTCCCACGTATTGGCAATACCTCCATAAATCTCGGACGAAGGAAATATAAAACCGCGCCGCTTGGCGAGCGACACGAGCTGTTGCAATGAAACTTGTGTAGCTTTCTTTGCCATACACTAAACGGAATTTTCTTCAATTTTTTTAAGATCTTTATTACCGCCAAAAAAATCATGAATTAAAACACTAACCGCAGTTGCAACCGGCACGGCAATCAGGGCGCCAAATACAAAGTGACCGGATTGCGCTCCCAATTTTGCACCAATAAGCAATACCACAATCGTTACAATTGGCGAGAAGCCAACCGCTTTTTGCATGATCTTAGGAGCCAAAACATTATTTTCCACTTGCTGAACAACAATATAAACGATCAATACCGCAACAAACGCGAAAAGAGACTGGGTGGAAGCAAAGAAGAGCGCGGGAATAGCGGCAAAAATTGGCCCTAAGACCGGTACAATTTCAAAAAGACCTGCCAATAACGCCAAAAGCAGCGCATACTTCACCTGTAGGATCAGCAACGCAACAAGCGTAAGAATAAAAATGGATATCATGAGCAATACCATGCCCTTGAGCCATCGCCCAATTTTTAGCTGCATGCGATCGGTAACATCTGTTATGTATTTTTGGTAACGTTCCGGTACAATTTGAATAAGGCTCCTGCGCATCACACCCTCATCAATCACCATGTAGAAACTTAAGACCAAAATAAGCAGGAGCGACGCAAAACCGCCAAAAATACCCGCAAGCACGCCAAAAATGTTTTTAAATGCCGCACCTCCTACCGTTCCCAGTGACTGACTCCATTCCTGAAGGGATACGAGCAGACCACCGTTTTGTTCGGTGCCAATCAGCTGTGCTATCGTCTGATCAAATCGTTCAAGAAGTACCGGGAGCTCATGCGCAAGCTCCGCCACCTCATTAGCCACCGCCGGAACCAGCAATATAAAGGTGAGCACCATGACACCAATAAGACCAATATAGATGATGAGCGCCCCCGCAACGCGCGGTATAGCCCGCCGATGCAAAGCCGAAACCAACGGCTCAATAGCAGATGCCAATACAATAGAGATAAACAACAAAATAATAATATCTCGTATAATATAGAGTACCGCTAACCCCGCTACAAAAATAAGCAGCTTTATGAGCATAATATTTGAAATTTGTATGTTAACCGAATTTGCTTTGTTTCCGAGCATAGAGTAGAGTATGTTGTACAAATAGTGCCATGTGAAGGCACGTGTAGTATAATAGAGATATATGCAAAAGTCAAAAAAACACTCATCAACGCTCGCGGTTAATAAGCGAGCCCATTATGACTTCGATATTCTGGAAACATTTGATGCCGGTTTAGTGTTGACCGGATCTGAAGTAAAAGCCGTCAAAAATGGTCATATTAAGATCGTTGAAGCATATATTACCCTCAAAAACACTTCTCTTCCGGCAAAAAAACAGCCTGCGACAAAAAAAGAAAAAAAGGTGACTATGTCCGCACGTACAAAAACCGAACTTTATCTGACCAATGCCTATATTTCTCGTTATAAACCGGCAGGTCCTGACCTTTCCTATGACCCAACACGCCCGAGAAAGCTACTTCTCCATAAAAAAGAAATAGCCACTCTTGCCGGAAAAAAGACCCAGAAAGGGTTGACAATGGTGCCTTTAAAGGTGTATACTAGTCGGGCTCTTGTGAAAGTTACTTTTGGTCTTGCCCGAGGAAAAAAGAAGTATGATAAGCGGCAAGCTCTCAAGGAGCGCGAAATAAAGAAGCGTATCACAAGCGTTCTTCGACAAGGGGATGAAGGGCTTCGATAGGAAGTTCCCTTGAGTACGTGCACTTTCGAGCACGAAGCGCTGCTCGTTACTATGCGTTTCATCATCTAAGTGCAAAATCATTTGCCAGCAAGGCACGCACTGCATTTGCTCGCGCATTCGCAGTACCAGCCTTCGCACCAGCTCTCGCTTAAATAATGCCAGAGCCGTCTCTCTTCTGCTCTCGGGGCTGAAGAGTCAGGCGTCATATTCCCGAGGTAGGTATGTGCTTCCCGTCTGAGAGCATATACCGAAATCTTCCAGACAAACGTGAGAATTTCTGTTGTCCATTATAAGGTTCTCATGTCGCGACAATGGACTATAAAGTGTAGTATCGTGCTCAATGTACTTGCTAGACGCGGGTTCAACTCCCGCCATCTCCACCAGTACCAACTAACAACCAATAACTTATAACCCACCGCATTAGTATAGGTGGAGAAATGAGATAATGCGTAGAACATATCGTAAACGATTTCGTAGACAGGCACCTGAAAAAACATTTCGGGTAAATCGTCAGATCCGTGCACCGGAAGTTTCCATTATTGATGAAAGTGGAACATCGCTTGGGTCAATGGAAACCGCAAAAGCGCTTGAGCTTGCTCAAGAACGTGGCTTTGATCTCGTTGAAGTATCTCCCCTTGCCAAACCTCCGGTGGTAAAATTTTTAGACTTTGGCAGTTTCAAGTACCAGGAAGAAAAAAGAAGACAGAAAGCGCGGCTGCAGCAAAAAGAAAAACAGGTAGAGGTGAAAGCCGTACGCCTTACATTCCGCATAGGCGATCATGATACGGCAGTACGAAAAAAAGCGGCTTTAAAGTTTTTAGAAGAAGGCGATAAAGTAAAAATTGAAATGAACCTTCGCGGAAGAGAGCATCGCCATACCGATCTTGCCAAAGAAAAAGTCAATGATTTTATTAAAGAAATTAATGAAGAAATTTCTGTGACAACAGAACAAGCAGTTGCTAAACAAGGAGGAAAGCTCCTCGCCATTATTCACAAACAGACCGCTTCATAAATACACTCATACATATTGCCATATGAAAATGAAAACACATAAAGCCATTGCAAAACGTATTTCTATCACAAAAAAAGGAAAGATGAAAAAACGCACTGCTGGTCAAGACCACTTCAATGCACGAGAAACCGGTAAGGTAGGCTCAAACAAAAAACGCTCTTCAACACTCTCTAAAGTGCATGCAAAAAATATAAAACGGCTTTTACCGTATAACTAATCAAAATTACCATTACAACCATTCAAATTATAAATAGAACGTTATTTGTTATTTGGATTTTGACATTTGGGATTTTTTAACATTATGCCTCGAGTAAAACGCGGAACCGTGCGCACCAAAAAAAGAAAAGCGCTGCTTTCCAAAACAAAAGGGTACAGATGGGGACGTAACAGTCTTGTTCGCGCCGCAAAAACCGCGGTTAAAAAAGCTGGGCAACATGCCTTTCGCGATCGCCGCAACAAAAAACGCACGATGCGTGCGTTGTGGAATGTGCGCCTGAATGCCGCTGTACGCGAAGAAGGTATGACCTATTCCACCTTTATACACGCACTCAAAAAAGCTAATATCGCGCTGGATAGAAAAGTCTTAGCGCATTTAGCAGCCGACAAACCGGCAGTATTTAAGAAAATTGTTGCACAAGTAAAGTCCAGCTAAAGATCTACAATTCTCAAATTACAAGCAGAAACCCGACTCTTGAAGATAGAGTCGGGTTTTTTAGTATTTTTATTGTGTTCTTAAGACTTTTCTTTATCCCCTTGAATGTATGAAAGATCATTTTTGACATCCTCTTGCACGGTAAAAGCAATGTCAGCAAGTACGGTGTCAACTTCAGGTACATGCTGATAGAGAAATTCAGCAACCTTTTCACCACTGGTATCAGTTTGTAATAGTGTCGTAAGTTCTTCCCGTTCACTTTGCGAAAGTTTATCTTGCGCTGCAGACATAAACCGCATATAAGCAAGCTCGCCCATTTTTTCCAAAATATCGCGCCTCTTCACATCTTTCAGATATTCAAATCCTAACATTTTAAAAAAGTTGGTGAGGTGTTTTTGTGGAGTTGTTTGCGACATAAGAATTATTTATTGTTTATTTTCTAAAACCATGATCTCCTTTACCACCTGATCTATTGTTTTCAAATCTTTAATCATTCCATGCTCGTCAAATGTATGAGGGTCTATTTTTCCTTTTTCTATCCAGGGAGATATCCACTCCTTCAAATGATCTTTATGTACGCTTTCCAGCGCATCTGAATCGCCCAATTGGTCAGTTATTCTGTCTCTTACAAGATCAAGCGCGTGTTTCCCTTTATAAAAATCCCAGTCGTTATCCCACTGTCCATCTTTAAACATTCCAAATCTACCCGTCAACACATTCTCTTTAAAACCTTTTGGATTCATTACTTCCGCAACTCTTCCTTTAAGTTGTGTAGGCGTTATAGAGGTAGTATCTATTTCTTTAGTCAGACTTTGCCGCAAAGATACTTCCTCCATTGTACTGTCAATGAACGATTCTCCGTTTCCTTCCAAAATAGTAGGAAGAGTTTCTTTAGTCACCGTAAAATCAGGATGTGATTCCACAAAAGTAGTGTAGTTATTGAAATGCTCCGGTGTAACACCCTCTCCATTTTCAATCCATTCTTCCATTATGTTATTCCCTAGCATATGTTCAAGGTTTTCTGTTGCTGAAGGAATGCCGGCTTGCGCGGCTTGTGTCGCAATATCAACATTGTGTTGAATGTTCGCCACCTGATCAAGCGTTAGCCCCTTCATTTTTGCGAACATCTCACCGCCTTGTTCTTGTACAACCTTTGTAAAATCAAGTTGCGTGTCTTTGGGGAAAGCATGCTCAACATCAATTCCTTCTTTCAAATTGAAGTTTTCAGGATGTGCAACCACTTCGTCTTTTAGCCAATCAATAAGATACGTTTGTTGTGCTTCTGACAGATCTCCAAAATTCTGTACTCCTTCTATTTTTGCTGATTGTATTAATTTGTCTAAAGCTCCTTGCTCAAGTACATGCTCCGCTTGCGCCCATACGGTTTTCCCTTCACCAATTAATTCTGTGGTCGTTTCAACCTGTACCGCAACATCCAGCTCTTCTGCTACAGGTGCAACAACTCCCGCTTCAGCGATTGGTGGTTTTTTATCAGACGGTACAGATTCCGGACTAGGAGTGGTTGGAGCAGCTGCGTCTTGCGGAGGCACATCTACGGCTGGTGATGTTATGGGTTCTACTTCCGGCGAAACCATAGGCTCTTCGCTAGGAATGATAAGCGGCTCAGGACTTTCCGATGGTGTTTGCATTGGCACAGGAACTTCCGGCGCTTCAGGAACCATGTGTTCAAGCGCTTCTCCGGTACCCATACCCGCGCCAATAGCAAGAACAGATGCCGCAAGTGTCTTTTTTATTTCACGCTTAAGGCGTTTTGCATCTTCAATGGAAAGACTGTGCTGCACACTCACAAAAGTTTCAGTCAACATTTCGCGAGTGCGTTGATAACTATCACGAGCTATTTTTTCCGCCACATTGTTGCCACTTGCCTTCTCTTTTGTGATGTGTTGTTCGTATGTTTGAAGATTGTGAATAAGTGTTGCTATATTTTCCTCCGCTTCTTGCCGTATGCGCTCTTCTTCTTTATTGTTCATCCATTTGTTATCCATCCAATCAAATAATTTTTTGGTGCCAATACCGGCAGACATACCTGCAACTCTACGTCCTGCCGCTACCGCACCAAGTGCAAGCCCGCCTATTGCAAGACCGGCGCCTGCAGCAACAGCCACGCCGCCAAAACGCATACCTCTTTTATTTTTACGTAAAAAATTTACCGATGTCTTTGTAAATTCTGAACGGCTTTTTTGTGTTTCTTGATGTCTTGCCTCTTCAAAACGCATGCGTTCGTCAAGCACCGTATCAAGAGAGTGCGCAAGCGCATCTTCTTTCGCCATAGCAACCCAGGCATCCGCTGTTTCCGCGGTTAAAAGCTCGTGTTGCATACGTTGCATTTCTGATGTGGTGTCGTAGTGGTCAGCTGTCTTTCCCTTTTTTGCCAACTTTTTTTCTCTTTTCGTGTAGTCTTTTTTCACTTCTTCCTCAACCGTACCTTCTAAGTCTTTATCCGAAAGTCTGTCTCGGAGTTTTTTCCAAGACTGTAGCCACGTTTGTTCGGCATACGCTTGTGCTGCCAATTCTCTTTGACGAATCTGACCCAATGCCGCAACATATAGCTGATCATCAAGATGTACTTTATGACCATCCACTTCAATTTCCTGCACTTCATCGGCATACATAGAATCACCGCAGAGCTCTTTTGCAATGCCTCTTACCAATTCTTCAAAATGCTCATTGTCTTCCTCGGCTATTTTTTGCAGTTCAGGATTGGTTTTTAAAATTATTTCCGCTGCTTGTTCTTGAACCTTTTGTTTTTCTTCATCACTTGCCTCTCTCACAATTTCACCTGTTTCACTGACCTCGCTAAAAAGATTATGCAACATCTCTTCACGATAACCACTTTTGTCATCCCCATCTTTTGTAGAATCATCCGGTGAAGGAGGTGCGGTATCCGATTTTGTTGGCGGTACTACTTCACCATGCCCATCTGCTACCGAATCAACTTCTTCTCCATCTGTTTCCGACGACACGTCACCGACAGCCGGCTCCACAACTCCTTGAGATTGCTCCGCATGCTCATCCTGAGGTTGATTTGGCTCTTTCAGTTCTACCACTTCTTCTGTACTATACTCCCCCTCAACTTCTGCGATCATTTTTTCATGTTCAACAACAAGGTTTGCAAAATCAGCATCACTCCATGCTGGAAATTCTTGCGATCTTCGATCATCACTTAGTCCATTAGACCAGTATTTATAATCCATTAAAACTTCTTTATATTCGTCTGTTTTATCAAGATCGCTCCAAAGAGCATTGAGCTCTTGAAGCCGTTCTGTATAATCAGCAGGTTCATGCTCTGTTTCACCTTCGGCATCTTCCTGTGGTTCTGTTTGTTCTACCTCCTTTGTTTTTTCTTCCTCATATATTTCTCTTGCCGCTTCGTGATGTTGTGTAAGTAATATTTGAAAATCCTTCCGCTTCCATTGTGCTAATTCTTTTTTTAATTCACTAACTCCTTTCTCAAAATCTTTATATCTATATCTCGGTTTGTCACCTTTCTTTTCAGACGCCATGCTATCATACATTTTTTGCATA
>CAZZDA010000002.1:0-30333 GCA_964652585.1 uncultured Gammaproteobacteria bacterium
CGCCAAGTAACGGAGCAATAATACAAGGCAACGTCGGCATCGGGACGACGAGTCCTAACCAAAAACTCACAGTAGAAGGAACATTTAGCTTAAAAGAACAAGCGTCAGCAAATGCCGACACAGCTGCTTATGGACAGCTTTGGGTGAAGAATGATACGCCGAATACGCTTATGTTTACCGATGACGCGGGAAATGACCATGATCTTACCGCCGCAGGGGGAGCAGAAACAAACTCACTGGAAACGACCATTACCGGCATTCTTGACACTGAAATCTTTATCGGTAACGGCGCAAACTCCGGTACTTTCGCTTCCATAAGCGGGGACGCGACACTGGCAAATACAGGGGCGCTTTCTCTCGCCGCAAACTCAGTGGCGGACAATGAAATTGATTACTCGGCAGTCACCTTAAACGACCTCACCTTTGACGTGGGGAGTGTTTCAAAAACTGAATTCGGATACTTGAACGGCGTGACCTCGGCGATTCAGACGCAGATTGACGCGCTCTTTGACACTGCCGGTGATTTTATCACGTCGAGTGGTACCACACTTGACATTGACGCTGAGATATATACCGATACCAAGTGTTTGTATTTTGAAGATCCGACAGCAGACGATGATTTCAACAGCATTTGGCGCAACTCATCCGCCAAAAGCTATACCCTGACTGAAATATGGTGTGAAAGCGACCAGACGGTAAACCTAGATTTACAGGTGGACGACGGTACCCCAGCGGACGTGAACGGCTCAGACCTTGCCTGCACCTCATCGGAGGCGGAAGATACGACGCTTTCGGGCGATACCACTCTTGCCGCCAACGAGGAGCTTGACCTTGCCATAACGAGCGTCTCAGGGACTCCTACGTGGGTATCCGTGTGTTGGACGTATCAGAAGGTGGACTAATATGAACAGAGTACACAAAACAATCGGAACAGTGGCAATTACCGGAACGCTCGCTATGGGCGGTACTGTTGCCGTGGATACTCAGATAAACCCCTACGATGACAGAGGCACACATTATGAGCTTATATTGAGAAGCGACATTGAACAGGGAGAGCGTGTGGAGATAGCGAAAGACCGTGCTGAAATGACACTCAAGGGATGGAATGACGAGTATGCCATTACTATCACGCCGAACGTGCCCGAAGACCCTCTCCTTGCTTCAGGGCGACGGGGTGTGATGCGAGAACGAACCTTTGAGACCCAAGCGAGCAGGGCACTCTTTTCAAAGCGGATGGAGTATAGGAGAGGTGACGTAACCGCTTTCATTGAGCCGAAAGAGGGTACCTACAATGAATTTGATATTGACTTTACATTGGAGAGCAATCCGGGTACTAATGTATTCACCTATACTATAGCGGGAGCGGAAAACTTTGACTTTTTCTATCAGCCGGCACTCACTCCCGAGGAGATTGAAGAGGGTGTGGAGAGACCGGAGAGGGTCGTGGGCTCGTATGCCGTGTATCATAGGGAAAAAGCGAATCATAAGGTGGGTGAGACAAACTACGGCACCGGCAAGGCATTTCATATTTACCGACCTGAGGCGATTGATGCTCGGGGGAATAGAGTATGGGCGGAGCTTGACTATACCGCCGGTATTCTTTCGGTGACTGTCCCCCAAGATTTCCTCGACAGTGCGGTATACCCAGTGGTGGTAGACCCGACATTTGGGTATACGAGTGCGGGTAGTTCTCATGTTGCAACTTGTTTCAAAGATTTTGGAACTCCATACACAAAGAGAGCTGGAATGCCACATATTGCTTCAGAGACAGGAACTCTCAGTACTCTTCATGGTTACTTCAAAGGAACTGGTGCAACTGACCATCTTCTTGCCATTTATGAAGAGGATGGTAATGGTGCTAATTCTCATTCAAAAATAAGTGATGTTGAAATTGCTTACTCAGGCACAGCAGGATGGTTTTCTGGTTCTGTTTCTGGTTCAATATCAGCTTCAACGAGTTATATTATGGCGAATACTTGTGACCCGACTCCTTTATCACCCGTTATTGGTTCGTCTAAATTAGCAACAGATTTTTCAGGAAGTGAAGATTACTTTTTTGGAGATGGAAGTTATAGTTTTCCTGACCCATGGAACATTTCTGAATCAGGAACGGGACAAAAATACTCCATCTACGCCACATACACAGCAAGTGGAGGAGGAGCAGACCGCCGTATCATCATAACCCAATAAGTATGAACACAATGGAAATACCAACACATTTGAATGAAATCCTTGACCACGTGGAATCCGCGGTAAAAGGACATGTATCCACGCTTACCACGCGGATTATATTGGCTGCCGGTTCCATTGTTATCGTGGTGGCTGTCGGATGGGGCGTGCACCAAGAAAAAGTGTCAAACAATGAAAAAGATATTGCGGAACTCAGGCAGAGCGCGGCTGTCTTCATGACCCGCACGGATATTGAAGATCTCCTTGGTGGGCGCGATGCCCGACTTGACAGCATAGAAAAATCCCTTGACCGTATTGAGCGGTCTTTGGGGACGAAATAACACTATGAGTACATCAATCACACAATTCAAATCACTTATCGCGCCGAAGCTCCACGGAACGTCGGTGTCGAAGGTGTCCAATATCAACGACAAGCTCGGAGAAGCCGCCGGCAACATGCTTTTGCGTATTGCACCACCTGAGACTATTCGCTCCTCGCGTATTGAGAATGCCATCTATGACAAGGTGTATAACTATGTGGCGCAAGACGACATGGGACTTGACTCTCTCATTGACGTGCGCCCCGTGGGACAGGAACGTACTGATGACACGGATGTGCGCCACACACTTTCCAAGGACTTCGATTTTAAGAAAGAACTGCGAGAAGGACATATAGCGCTTGAATATGTCAATGGAAGCAAGACATTGCGTGTTGCTCATGAACTGACACCGCGCACTGTACTCCATGAGCTCAACTCTCTCACTATCGGCGGGACGGTGACATTCGGGGGTGATGCAACGGATGAAACGACTGATACCCTTGATTACAAATCGGGGGACGCTTCGGTGAAATTCGGACTTTCGGGCGTGACCGGCGAGGCAACGGTGACAATCGACCTTGACAACACTATTGACCTTTCCGATATGAAAGACCTCGGTGCTCTCTTCCACTGGCTGAAATTCCCGGACATTTCTCGCCTCACGAGCGTGAAACTGGAATGGGGTTCTTCCGATTCAGTCTACTGGCATAGTACGCAGACAGCATTTCATGACCGATCCTTTACAGACTTAGGAGATAACGTATGGGGTCTGCTCCGCTATGGATGGGCGGATGCCTCCTCTTCCGGTTCTCCGGACGAGGATGATTCTGAGGTTCTTGACCACTTGAAGATTACGATTACCTATACGGCGGGCGACGCGCTTTCAAACGTGCGTCTTGACTGTATTACCGCGGCGCTCGGGGAAGCGTGGGAAGCACTCTATTACTCACAGTATATCTTCACCGACTCTACCGGCGCGACATGGAAAGCACAGCCGACGGCGGAAAGCGACTTGATTGTTCTTGATCGAGCGGCGCTCAACATCCTCATTGCCGAGTTTATGATGCTGACGCTTCAGGAGCTTAAGGGGAAGAATATGGCCGCCGATATGCGCTTCTTTGGTAATCTTCTTGAAGGAAGCGGTGGGAGCGATGAGGAGAGAGGAAAGGTGGGGCTCTATGATGCCTATAATGAAAAATATCCTGACCAATCGCTCTCACGAGAGATGGAGTATCACGCTTTTGATTCCCTTGACGGGTACTAATAGACACTATGCCGACAAAACAAGCACAAGATAATATGACGCAGACGCTCAATCCGGTTGGATATGTCAATCGACGTGAAATTACCAATCTTCCGGGTGTGTTTTTAGTGAAGGGCTCAAAGAACTGCATCATTGAGAATAAAGAGAAAGTGTCCTCACGAAAGGGGTACACACTTGTTGGCGCGGCAAAAACGGAGAATGTGGGCGCTGTGGGCTCCTATGACTGGGAAACACATCTCAATACCACCCGATCCGTGCGCGTGCGCGATGATGGCGATTATGAGGTGTATTTTGAGAGTGTGTGGCATCTTATCAAGTCTTTCGGGAGTAGTCCGAAGCCGAATTTCGCGGAATGGTGGGATGATACCGAGCAGATTGACATGCTTCTTTCGGTGGACGGCCTTACGGACGGTATTCACATGTGGAGCGGTGCTATAGCAAAAATCGCAAGCGCGACCGGTACGACACTCACACTTGCAAGCGGGACGTGGTCTGAGCTTGGCTTTTTAACCTCAGGGACGCGCAAGGTGGTGATTGACGGCACGGAATATGAATATACCGGAGGAGAGACAACGGACACGCTGACGGGGCTCTCAGGGCTTCCTGCGATGTCTGAGAATGATGTTGTGATTCAGGCGGTACGTGTTTCCACGCCGGCAACACTTGACGGACTGACACTCGGGCTTATCTCATCGCTCAATAACTATGTATTCTACGGAGATACGCAGAATCGCAAGGTGTATATGTCGGCAAATGACGACTATACCGACTTTACCTACACGACTCCGCTTCGTGTGCCGGGAGAGGGTATTGCATTTACACTCGACTCAACACCGACTGCTTTTGTTCCCGGCGGTGAAGAGGAGGCATTCTATATCTCCGGCCGTAAAGATGACTGGTATAAAATCGTCTTTGAACTCTCGGCTGATCAGGGGGATGAGCAGGTATTGGTGAAGAAGCTCCCGACGTCCACGGGGCAGGCGGCGCGCTCTCAGGGGGCCGTGGTGCGTATTAAAAACGGTGTTGCCTTTATGACGTTTGAGCCGACGATTGATACACTCTCGCGCGTGGGCTCCGGTGCGGTGGACACGCCGACATCGTTCCCCATTTCATATGATATTAAAAACGATATTACGACATATAATCTTACGAACGCCCACGGTATCTTCTACCAAAATCAGATATTTTTCTGCCTTCCGCAGGAATCGACAATCATCATATACGACATTGAAAATCAGATGTGGCAACCGCCTCAGACAGGCATACCGGTGAGCCGTCTCGCTCTCATTGACATCCTCGGCGACGGGACACAGCATCTGTGCGGACATTCCGCCGTATCGAATGAAACCTACCGTCTCTTCAACGGATACAATGACAATGACGGCCCCATTTCAGTGGAAATACACTTCGGATATGAGAACTTCGGTATGCGCTTCCATGAGAAGGTGGCTGATGAATTTGCATCCGAGCTGTATATGAGCCAGAACACGACAGTGAAATCGAAAGTGGTGTATGACTATCAGGGGTCGGCCGATACGCGCGAATTCACGATTATGGGCAACGACTCTTCCATCCGCTTCGCGGAGAAGACAGGGGGAGGACTGGGAAGCGCTCCTCTCGGAAGTCAGCCGCTCGGCTCTCTTGCAACGGAGGTGGATGATTTGGCGAAGTATCGAGTGATACACGCGACACCGAAGCAGGGTTTCTTTGAACGGCAGCGCGTGTATACAGCGGAAGGTATTGATATTCGTTTCTCGGTGATTGCCTACGGCGAGAACACGGAGATGTCCGATTCAGGACCCAATCATATCACCAAGTAATACACATACCACATATTCCTTTATTCGTATATAATACTTACTGCATATGTCATTACCTCAATTTGTACAAGCACGAAAAACGACACTCTACACTCCCGTGTCCTCGACGGAGACAAGTGAGATTGTGCTTTCCGAGCTCGTGGACATCTACGGCAACGAGCTGTCTATGTCGGACTTCGGTACCACCATGTATCTCACTATAAACCCGGGTGGTGATTCGGAAGAGATTATTTCCGTGACGGGCTTTACCCGCAACTCGGACGATACGGTGACACTTGATACCGGTATTACCCGCGCTCTGAAAGCTGTCTCGGATTATACCGCCGGCGGTACGGCAAGTGCACACTCTTCGGGTACGACGGTGGTTGTTTCCAATAATCCGCAACTCTACAACGCCATTCTCGCCGTTATGGTGAACAACTTTGGTAATGAGACTATTGCCGGCGTGAAGACATTTTCTTCGGTGCCGAAGACATCTGGTGGCGACCCCGTGGCTGATAATGATTTGGCGCGAAAGAATTACGTGGACGGCGTGGTGGCGGGTGCCTTTACGACCGCTCGGGTGGTTGTCGGCGCGACCGCCGGGGCGACGATTGCCGATGGACAGGCGGTGTATTTCGATACAACGGATGATGAATGGAAGCTCGCGAGCGCGGCGACGGCGGCAACGTGTCAGGGGGTGCTTCTGGGTATTGCCCAAGGTGCGGGAACTGACGGGAACGCCATCGCGAATGGTGTGCTTATCGTGGGTGTTGATGACGCGCAGACCGGACTCACGGGCGGTGATATTATGTATCTTTCCGACACACCGGGTGCTATTTCGGCAACACCGGGTACGGTGGAGGTGACGATTGGTCTTGCGAAGATGGAATCGACCACGGAACTGTACTTTACGCCGAACTTCCAGCACTTCCTTACGGAGGATCAGCAGGACGCGCTTGAGAACCCGACCTCCGGCACGGCGTTGTCCGCTTCCAATGGCGTGGTGGATGATAATGATACTACCGGTACAGGCAGTGTCGTTCGTCAGAGTGTTACTTCAGCGATAGAAAAATTCGGAGGTGATGGATCAGATGGTGCCCTAACAGTCACGACTGGAACAACAAACCTTGATGCTTCCGGTGCAAAGGTACTTATCAAGAACTATACCTCAATTAGTATTACCGGTGATGGAAAGATTGCTGTTACGAATCCTCATACAGAAGGGACAATTTTGATTCTCCGATCGCAAGGTGATGTAACACTTACATCTTCAGCAGCGCCAATGATTGATCTGACAGGGCTTGTAACTGCAGGTACTGGTGGATCAGGTGGAACCGGTCGTGACGATGGCGGAAGTGCAGGAGGTAATGGAAATGACGGAGATTACATTCTTGACGCACTGACACACTATGGTGCAGGTGGCGGAGTTGGAGCATCTAATGTAGGTGGAACAGGTGGTACGGGAGGTGTTGCTCTAACAAAAGATCAAGGTATATATCGACTCTATTCTGCGACTATTGCGGACATTACAATGAATCGCAATCAATATGTTATCCCGGGAACATCAGGCGGAGGCGGTGCCGGTGGTCATACTGCAGATGTTGCAAACCAAGCAAGTCCGGGCGGTGCAGGCGGTGCCGGTGGTGCAGGCGGTGGTGCACTTATCATTGAATGTGGTGGGGCATGGAACTTTACAACAACAGGCGGTATTTCCGTTGCAGGATCAGCCGGATCAGCTGGGACAGATGGAGCAGATGAGACTGGTTCTGGGTCCAATGAAGGAGCAGCTGGTGGTGCAGGCGGAGGCGGAGGCGGTGCCGGTGGTTCTGCTCTTATTCTATACAACACACTCACCGCTAACACTGGAACAGTTATTTCAACCGGTGGTAATGGAGGAGCAGGTGGTGATGGAGGCGATGAGACAGGAGGCGCAAGTGGTGGTTTGGGAGGATCCGGAGGAGGCGGAGGAGCCGGTGGCGGTCATTACTCCGGAGCAGGAGGTGACGGTGGAGATGGCGGAGCGGGACACACTACATCATATAATGGTTCAGCAGGTTCGAACTCCACAACTGCAACAGGAGGAGCTGGTGGTTCCAAAGGTTCTGTCGGTGCTTATGAAGGTGCCGGTGGAGGTGGTGGTGGAGCTGGAGCAGATGGTTGGTCTCTCGTTACTAAGAATGTTTGGTTCTCATAATACCTATGTCATATACCTACCGACCAACAGCATATGGGACGATGGAGGTGTTTGAAGGCGACCGCCGTATTTCCACGGTGGCGAGCAGTCAGCTCTCTTCTCTCTACCCAAGCGCGGTACTCGCTGAGGGCTTTTCCGCAGGCGGTATGAGGACGACATCCGGTACAAGAAATCAGGCGCGAGTGAATGGGGTGGATCTTGATAAGAAGCTCGCGAAGATGGGAGACCAAGAAGCGCAACAGACCGTGGAAGACACACAGGGTGTGGACTTGAAAGAGGAGGTAACCGGCGATGAGCTCGGTGCTACAACAAATGAAAAGAAAGAGAAAACACGCGAGGAGGAAATCTACGAGGGGGCTAATAAAGAAAAAGAAATCGCCGATGCCGAATCTCGTGCTCAAAAAGAGAAAGATGACGCGGAGGATACTCTTGATGATATCTACGATTTACTGAACACATCTTCACAGCGTCTTATTGAAAGTATTAAAAAGACCTACGAAGCACGTATCGATCAGATGAAAGATACGAATAAACGTATTGCGGGCGCAAAACAGACTGCCGGCTACAGAAGCGGACGCGCGCGCTACACACCTGAACTCCAATCGGGCATCCTCTCTGACGAGGAACAGCAGGGTATTATGCGCGTCACGCAGCTTGAAGGGGAAATGCTCTCTCTCATCGCGCAGGCGGAACGGGCACAGGCAATGGATCAACTCGATATATTCAACGAACGCATGGACCGGCTCACTGAGATTGATAATCGTCTCCAAGAAGAGACTGAGAATCTGCTAAAGGCGGCGAATGACCAGCTTGAAGCTATGCGAGAGGCGGAGAAAGAAGCTCTTGAGCTGGAAGAAAGAGAACAGGAGCTTATTACGGAAAAGGTGGAGAGCAATGCCCGCGCGATTGCTGATGCCACCGCACATCTCTCCGAGGATGAGCAGATTGCCGCTCTTACGATATTTGCAGAGGAGCTTGGTACGGACTTCTACACACTCTATGGCTATGTGGCTGAAATATGGGATGAGCAAGAGGAACACGACTTGGAGATGGAGAGTAAACGCAGTCTCATCGCTCAGCGAAAGAGAAGCGGATCAGAACCTTCCGCCAGCGATAAAAAAGAGGCGCAAAAAGAGAAAGATTACGAATATCTCGACACGCTCATTGCCGAGAAAGGAGCAACAATGACCGCCGACCAGCTCTTTGCCGACGCGCAGAGAAACACATCGGAGTTAAGTGATTCGGAAATTCGCACCGCGCTTGACGTGAAAGAATATACCGGAGATACACTGACCGATGACGACCTGAAAAAGGTGGCGGAAGGTGCTTTTAAGGGAGCGGAAGAGGATATGGAAGCGGCGATAGAGGGTATTCAGGGATTACAGTCTATTACTTTCAATGGAAAAAAGTACGCACTTGGGGATGAACAGAAAGAGGTAATCATCGCCCATATCAGGGATAGCGGTTCATGGTGGGAGAAGTTTCGTGAACGAGGACGATATAAAAATCGTTTTGAAGAATAATCCATATGAAAATCACACTTCCAAGCGGTAAAGAACTGGAGATACCGGTAGGAGAGAAGATCATGTCGTCGGTGGACGACGCGCAAAAGAATACTTCGTCTCTTGACCGGTATTTTTCTCCCGACACGTTGCTTTCAGCGCGTGGGGTTGTTGATTCTGTGCTACCGAAACAAGAGGAGAAGAAGGGGTATGATGGTGATGGTGGGCTTGCAGGAAGGATTATGGATTCGTTTCAGCGCAACTCCGGCACTTTTTATTCTTCGGTTGAGTCGTTTACTAAACCATTGGAGAATGTGGCTCTTTCCACTTACCGATTCCTGAGTGGAAATAAAAAAGAAAACGAAGAACGTGCTGCCTCATTCGCGGAAACACAGCTCAAAACCGTTGAAGTGCTTGGCGATCAGATACAAGAGCTTGAGGGACAGGCAGGTATTATGGAGTCGCTTGCGACAAAGATTACCGACATAGAGAAAAAACTGGAGACCGAGACTGATTATACGCGCGCGAACGCCCTCGTTGCATCCGGCAACAAGCTTGTTGATCAATACAACACGATTTTTCACGACTTTGAACACAACATGGAGAAACATACGCGACTTCTTGAGGTGTATGAGTCCATTGAATTCCCGACAAAAGACTTTCTCACCAAGGCGACTGAGCTGAGAGATAACCCGGGCAAGCTGCTTCCCTTTTTGAGCGGTGCTGTTGAGACTGCGGATGCTATTAAATTGTTTGACACGCTCATGCGCGTTGATGCGGGAGAAGAAACGGAGGAAGACATGATTATACTTCAGAAGTATGTTAATGAAACATCGCAAGAATCCACATTCGGGTATAAGGTGGCTGATACATTCTACACATCACTTCCCTTTATGATGGAATTTCTTGCCACTTCAGGTATCTATGCCGCTGGAAGTAAATTGACCCGCGAGGGTATGACGGCTCTTTTGAAAAAGTATGCCGGGAAAAAAGGGAAAGACTTCTTAGAGAAAAAAGCCGGTGTGTTTGCCGTGCGCGCGGTAGGATCATTTGGCGGTACCGTTGCAATGACTCCTTTTGCGTCTCCAACAAATATCGCCGCCGAGACTATCAAAGGTATGACTCCTGAATTTCAGCTTGGGGTGAATGAAGAGAATACACTTGCCGCGCAGATTACCAAGCCCGGGGATTCTTTCGCTTTGGCACTTACCAAAGGTTTTGGTAAAAGTTTTGTGGAGAACTGGTCTGAGCGTTCAGGTGCCATTTTATCGGATTTTGTCAAGCCCGCCGTGAAAGAAGCGGCACTGAAGAGCGTGTTTATCAGAACACTTTTTAATAAGAACTCCCATATTCCTCCCACAGCACTCTCTCGTTTTATGAAAGAGGCAACAAATAGAGTGGGATGGCACGGTATTGCCGGCGAGATGTTTGAGGAACGAATCGGCGATGTTATGCACGGCATACTTGAAAGTGTGGGGCTGGGTGAACAGGAATTTTCTCTGCCGACGGCCGAAGAACTGCTTGTGGAACTCTCCGCTTTTTCCATTACCGGAGGTATGTTTGCCGCGCCGTCTCTCGTTGCCGAACTGACGGGAGGTCCGAACACCTTTACCGTGCCCGATGACGTGCGCGCGTCGCTTAAAGAAGCGCTAATGGGTGGTATGAAAAAAGATGTGCTCGCAAGTATGATGTCTGAATCCATGGGGATTGCGAAAGAGGACGCGACGGCAATCGTGGAGAACATTGAATATGAGCTGATGCGTGAGAAACCTGATACATCACTCGATATACCCGGGACACTCGGAGAAGTGCGCCGGAGAAGCGCTGAGAGAGCCGCAGTCGAGCGTAAGGTGCGAGAACGAGCAAAGGTGCTCCAAGAGCAAAAAGACATCGTAGCGGATATTTCAGAGCGTTTGGGGGTTGATGTGCCCGTGGAGGTGGTGGATGCCTTGTATGAGGGTGGTGAGTATTTCAAAGAGGAACTTGCCGGCGGACGGGCATCGGGGGCGTATGTTCCCGAGTACAACAAAATCTTTTTCTCGAAGAGCGCGGCGACGGATACGACCGGCTTCCATGAGACGGTGCACTTTGTGTTGCATAACTTTGAACAATTCAAAGATGTCTTCGGCGACCTAACGGTGGATGAGCTGTATCGCGAGGCAAATGACGGCAAAGAATTCTCTGAAGAGGATATTATGGATCTCGAAGAGAAAATTGCCTACGCCGCGGGAGAGTATTTTGTGTCACAGAAAGCCAAGGGAAAGCTCGGTACATTCTTTGAGAAGATGAAGATTATCATGATGCGTCTTCTCAACGCCCTCAATTTTGAGACAAGTAAGATTGATAACTTCTTCCGCGTGCTTGCCTATGGGCGCGCGCGTGGCTCCTTTGCAACTGCCGAGCGCGCGAGACACATGAGTGAGTATCAAGCGACGCTTCAGGAACGCGAGAAACAGTATTCGCCGTCGGGGAAAAAAGTGGCGGATGCCTTCCTTACCTCCGTGCAAACGAAGAATGTCGGTACTATCGGCGGACAGACGTTTGTGCTTGGCACATTCGGTGAAAGCCATGATACGAGAAAGCAGGGGGAGAAGAAGGAGGACAGATTTCCCGAGGGAGAATTGTATGACACGCTCTCAAAGACTGTTGCCGCTTTTCGTGCGAGTGCCGATACGAAAAACTACCGGTATGACAATATAGCGTGGATTGCGAATATGGGAAACGGAGAGTTGCGCGTTGTGTATACTCGCGTCAATTCTCGCGGGTATGAGGAGATACTTTCATGGCACACAATCAACAAAGAAAACGCGGAAAAGTATATTTCCACGCTCTCCGGATATGGTATCCCCGACGGGGCTCGAACCCGTATTGCTGGTTTAGAAGACCGGCAGTCTGTCCAATTGACTTACAGGGATATACTCAATCTATCACCTGCGCTCGGAAGTGTCAAAGGACGTGTTGGGGATTATTTTGAGAGACAATCCGCTGATTTCCAAAAACGAGTTACTGCGGGACAAGAATTTTCTGATGATGTGCGTTCGGTGGGGAGAAGAAAAAAAGTAAACAGTGACGGCACAGTGACGTTGTACCATGGTACTTCAGTAAGCTTTGCCAGTGAGATAAGAGAAAAGGGGCTACAAGAGCAATCTTTTCTTTCGTTGTCTGAAAAGGAAACGACTCCTCATATTCAGCAAATACAAGACAAAACAGTGGTAGAGTTAAGGGTAGATCCAAGAGATGTGGAGTTTTCAACAGGGACACAAGAGGTTTATGCCCCTCAGGGACTGGTACTAGACAAAGACGGTGTATGGAAAGCTCCACAAAGAATTGAGTCACAGCTCACTGTACCATTCAAAGGGTTTGATGACATGACAACGAAGGTGCTTCTTCGTCTTGAAGGAAAGACAACTGTTTCAAAGCAGTTTATCGCCGACCTCACAAACAATCCGGACGTGCGACAAGCTGAGAAGAATCTCATTCGTGATCTCCTGAAAGAAGAAGGGGACACTATTGACGTACAAAAATTTGCGGATAAGGTGCACGCACAGCTCATCCCTCTCACCGCTTCCGATACCGCCGGCACGAATGCCAAGAGTATCGCTTTCGTGGAAGACGATATGGTGACCCGCTCTGACCTTTTCAAATGGGAAGATATAGTGCTTAGTAGTGAAAAACGAGGGGAAGTGGCTGACTATGATGAGGTCGTGTACCAGTCTCCGATTGAGAATACGGCCGGTGGTGTGCATTTTGATATTGAAAACGTGCCGAATTACTTTGCGCATGTGCGCGTGGAGGATATGGCGGCACCACCTTCCGAGCAATCATTTTATGATATAGGCGCAGGAACACCGCAAGCAGGGACACTTAGGCGTATTTTGGAGCTCCAGAGCGATTTGATGCAGAAGGGGCGGTTGGAGAGTGAGACTCCAGACCTGTCACGTCCAGAGTCATTTGGTGATCCGGAAAGAGCATTTGCTAGAGCTGATGAGTTGTCCCAACTTCAACCGTACCGCAACACATGGTATCAGCGTATTGTCCGTGAGGAGGTGAAGCGCGCGGCGCAAGACGGTAAGACACGCCTGCAATTCCCTGCCGGTGAGACAGCGATGGAGATTGAGGGGCTATTTGGTGAACAAAACTGGTTTAAGACATTGAACAACACGCCGACCGGGGAGATTGTGACACAGGAAGATTTGAAAGTGGGGGAGAAGGTATTTGACAGGAACAGGAATGGTTGGATAATCACCAAAGTGTTAGAAGATGGGGAATTTAAGGCGGTTTCAGAAAATAGGGTACAAGACTTGTCTGATGGTAGTATAGACCTACGACTTGTTGAACGAGCCAGAGGTTCTAGTTATGAAGAACGGTTTAACATATCAAATAAGGTAGACACACAGCACCGCGTGTACAAATTCTACGAAAAAGAAGTGGGGCCTTTTGTGCAAAAGAAGTATGGTGCCAACCGCATCACTGATCCACAGGGTGTGGAGTGGTTTGAAATGAGTATTACACCACAGATGGCCGTGGAGCCGGTGGTATACTTTGAGCGCAGTGGGGAGGCGTATGATGACATTGACACTCTTGCTCAGGAGTATCGTGATACAGCCCATCTCCTTTCCACGCAGGATACTTTGGGTGAGTACACGAAAGATGACCTTGACGAGGCACGTTTACGACTGGACTTTATGCGAGAAGCGCTTGAAGTACACCGCGCTCGCCCGTTGTCGAAGTATGAACACAGGAAAGGAGAGTTTAAGGGTATGCTTCCTGAAGTTACAGGAGGAGAAGGAAAGGGTGAATTTGCCCGTCGTGGCGACGAGATTGTGACAGAGCTTGGCTTTATGGACTCAGAAGAAGCGCGTGAGGCATACGAGGACTACAAGGATCAGCAGAAGCGGTATAAAGAATATGCAGACACAGTACGACAGATACGCCAGTCGATTGCTTCCGCGCTTAGGAATGAGGCGTTTGTTGGTGATATTAGACGAGGTATTGAGAAAGAATTGAGGAAGGTGACAAAGAAGATATTGAATGATGAAAAGATAGCGCGACGTATTGAAAAAGCAAAAGAAAGAGGAATACGAGAAGGGAAAGTGATTGGAAGACGAGAAGCTCGAACTGAAATAACGGCGCGACTTCGCAATACTTTCATTCTTAAAATGGACCAAGTGAAGCGTACGCAAACACTTGAGAAACTGCGTGAGCGCATACTGCGCCGCGAGATTGAGCGTGTGAGGAATGCAATCGTGAAGTACGCTCGTGAGACACTACCTAAAAAGGAACAAGGGGTATTCATCACGAAAGCGGTACAGGCGAAAACACAAAGAGACCTCATTGATGCTTTTACTCGCATCGATGCCAAGGCGGAAGAATACGCCAAGAAAGAGGCGATTACAGAACTGAAAAAGCGTGTGCGAAACGTGGCGAAAATGGAAAATGTCATAGCTGTTGATTACCGCGAATCAATTAAAGATATTGCTGAGAGTGTCAATTTCACCAGTAATCGACCGGAGACTATACGGAAACTGGTTAAACTTCGAGAGGTTGTGGAAGAGCAAAAAAAGAAAGGACAGGTTGTGACTGTGCCTGAGTACCTCATCCAGAAACTTTCTATTTTAGAAAGGAAGAATGTAGCTCAGCTTTCAATTTCTGAAATAGAAAATCTTATTGAGACAATAGCCAACCTTGAACAAATTGGGCGTACAAAACTGCGTACAATACGCAATCTGTATGAACTGGAAAAAGCATCAAAAATGGAAGCGATAGCGCATGATTCAGTACAGCTCAATAAGCACGCACTTATACGAAAGTCTCCCGGACGTTCATTGTCTCTCAAGGAGAGGTTTATCAATGCGTTTGCTCACACATGGAATGTAGCGCAACATATGGATATAGCTATCACGCCGATGGACGTGTTCTTCGACATGCTTGGCGGTTCAAAGGGGACGTACGAGACGGCGCCTTCCCGGATTTTTAAGAACACAGTTGATGTACTGTACCATGGGTATTTGAACGAGAAAGACACTATCATGCAGAGAGTATATGACCTCGCTGGTGAATTAGGGCTTAATGACAATAATTTTGAGCGCATCGGCGTGCATGCGGCGCGAGTGCAAAAGGATGGGTACGAAAAACTGATGAATGCCGGTCTTACCGAAGAAGAAATATCGTCAATTGAGCTCACTGACTCGGAGATGAAGCTGTATGAGCACATGCGTGAAGCACTTGACATATTGCGTCCGAAGATTGCGGAGTACGCGCGTGTCGTTGAAAACAGAAGTCTTGGGTACGTTGAAAACTACTTCTCTTTCCTAACTGATTGGGACGCGATGAGCGACTCTGAGGTATTTCTCCGTGTGGGTGAGAACGTGCAAGAGATTGGACAACGATTTACCAAAAATGTGGAGAAGAGCTTTATAGAGAAACGTAAGGGTACAGGAAAACAGAAGATAAAAATAAACGCCATGGATGTGTTCACTCGGCATATTGATAATGCAACATACATGCTCCACCTTGGGCGTGAGGTGAAAATGTTGGGAGAAATCGCTCGTACTGACGGATATGCTGACGCAGTTGGTGAACTCGGGCAGTCTGTCACTCTTGAGTATGTGGATCTTCTCGCGCGTAAGGGAGGAAAAGCGGGAGATGAAAAGATTGCGTTTCTTGACTTACTCAGGAGAAATGTAGGTATCGCGTATCTTGGATATAAGATTTCATCAGCTCTTATACAAACAACCGCATTAGGTGATGGCGCTTCTCTTATTGGACGGTGGGCTTTTATAGGGGCTGAGGAATTCGGACGTTCTCGTGAGGTGAGGGTATTCTTGAAAGACCATATGCCTGAGATCAGGGACCGAGCGGGAGACGACCCTGCGTATACGGAATTTTCTGACGTAAAAGCACTGAAAGCACTGCAAGAGGGTGGCTACTGGGCACTGAAGAAACTGGATGTTGTTGCTGCTGGATCCGTGGCGTGGGGGGCGTACCTGAAGTACTTGGAAGAACATAACATCGCTCTCGACATGGAAAATCCTCACACTGAGGCGATTGAGTATGCACAACGGATAGTACGAAGAACCCAATCCTCCGGCTTTTTCAAAGATGTTCCTCTCGCAATATCGCGAGGAAAACTTACCGGTAATAAATCATTCGACAAAGCACTATTCCAATTCGGATCTTTTCTTCTCACTCGCTGGTCGCGAATACGACACGATGTGTTTCGCGCGGGAATGAGAAAAGGTAATCGGGCACGTAGTGCTAATATCTTGCTATGGGTACTTCTTTCAACAATGGCAGAGGTGGGAGTGTGGAGATTTTCAAGAAGTATTATTGACTCGATATTTGGAGACGACGAAGAAGACGACAGAGACAGAACATACGTCACCGACGTGCTCATTTCTCTCTTTTCACAGGTGCCCTTTATTTCACAACTTGTCTCTGTTGCTGTGTACAAGGGCGATCCGGTACCATCTTTCGGCGCAATCCGCTCTTTTGGAGAGGGGGTGAGTCAAGTGACCACAGGACAGACAGATACAACGAAAACACGAGGACTTATCAATCTGGGTGAGGCGTTTGGCGCGCTTACCGGTATTGGTGGTACTCGTCAGATGACGCAGATTCTCAGGACTATTCTTAACACTAATCAAGGAAAAGATAAAGACAAAGATAAGGACTTCAACTTTGAGGAATTTGATTTTGGAAGTCCTAATCTTGATTCCGAAAATGATTTTGACTTTGAGACGTTTGACTTTGGCACAGGAGAGACTGGTAATAAAAAAGGGACGGACCTTGACTTTGAAACCTTTGATTTCGGTACGGGGGCAAGTGCTGAAGAGAAAAAGAAATTCAGCGTGAGGGATATGCTCCATGACGTGCTTGGTGTGCAAACAGCACACGCAAAAACAGCTCCCATGGAGGAGACTGATCCGGGCTATGGAAAGACATATTGGGTGCGTAACAATGAGGTGAACGAGAATGATCTGGAAGAAATGCGTGCTATTCTCTGGGGAGAGGTGGGTGACAGACCGCTTGATGCGGACATCCTTAAACTTGAAGATGATGACCCTCGACGTATTGCCGCGGAAAAGAAACAGTTTGAAGGGCAGATGCTCGAAGCACAGGTGATTGTGAACACTGTGTTCAACCGCATGGACGAACACCGTCGATACTTTGGTGTTGAAAAAAGCGCGACTGAAATTGTGCAAGAACCGGGTCAATATCACGCATTTGTAGACCCTCAGTACAAAAAATACAAAAACGGGGAATTGAACATGAAGAACGAGGCGGTCACCCGGCGACTTAGAGCTATTGACACAATCCTCGCTCAGATCCGAAACGGAACACTCATTGAAAACACAAACGGGGCATTCTACTACCACCACAATGACGATGGCACCATCACCTACGATGATGAAAGACCATTGTTCTTATAGGGCGTAGATAATGATGAGGAAAAGAACACCGAAAAAAATCGTGATATTGATCGATTCCTCGAGAGATGTGGGTTTCATACCCGTACCCTATATCCTATCCACAGGTATGTCAAGCAACCTCTTGACTACCTGAGCTCCGTTCGTATAGTATGAGTGTATGAAACGTGAACACCTTAAACGGAGAGAGAGCTATGACATCATGCACTGCCCCGAATGGTATTATCCCTCTGTGTTTATTTTTGCCATTCTGATTGGTATTGTTATTCTCATTGCCAGACTGGCAAATTAAACATCATATATGAATTTTCTAGAGCTTATACAATATATCCTCACTCTTTTTCTTCATCGATACAACACCGGTGTTGTCGATGATGAGCGTGACTCCATAGAAAAGGAGAAAGACTATCTCCATGAGGAGACAGCCGGCACTCCTCCTCCACAGGACCCATTCAGTAATAAAATACTTACAGAGAGCTCTTACCCTATTGAAAACCAGTATCGCACATCAGCGTGTGTTGCTTACGCCACATGTCTCGCTAAATCAGCGACACGGCAGCAGAGTACGGACAAATTCCAGCGACTCTCCCCTCTCTTTGTGTATCGCCATCGGCGGAACTTCCCCGGGGAAGGATCCTCAATGCCGGACATTTTCGGTATTATGAAAAAGTATGGCGCTCCTCTCTTTGAGACAGTGCCCACACCCTTTGGCGCATCCGAGGTGAAAGCCAATACCGTGGACATCACATCACTTGATTATACTGAGGCGGAGATATTCGGCGATGACGGTGATGAGTATTACACGTTCGGCAACCCAAAAGATTTTGAGGAGATTGCTCGCGTTGCCCAGAGCGGTTTTGCGGTGGCTGTCCTTATTTACGCGACATACGATGAATGGGCGCATGACGTGGTGGAGATTAAAACTTCCACACTTCCCAAGAGAACAGCTCCGATCCGACATGCCGTGGTGGTGCTTCCAAAATCGGGACACTGGCGCAACGGAAAGAGGTATCTCACCATTCAAGACAGCTCACACTTTGGAAGAAAGTATCTGCGCCACGTGCCGGAGGACTTTATGAAAGCGCGATGTTATTACGCAATGTACTGGAAAGGGGTATCCTTTATCGGCTCAGGAGAGCGCCCTGATTACACCTTTACGAAAGTGCTTCGTTTCGGGATGCGCGGGAATGAAGTGATAATGGCGCAGAAACTTCTTATCGCCGAGGGCCTACTGCCGAGTGACTGCGCTACCGGATACTATGGCGGAAGGACACTCTCGGCCGTCCGCGCCTTTCAATCGAAATACGCGGATGATATTCTCACACCAATTGGACTGAGTGAGCCGACGAATACTTGGGGATCCCAATGTATCGCGAAAGCGAATAAGTTATGTCACCGGGATGAAAGGTCGTGATTATACGCCAATAAATACTTGTATGAAATCGATATTTAAGTCAAAGACATTTTGGCTCGCCGCTACTCAGGCGGTTGCCGGAGGTTTGGTTATCTTCTTCACGGAAATTGACGCGCTCGGCTATGTGGCTATTGTGAAATCAGTTGCCGATATTGTCTTGCGCCTTATCTCCACCGAGGAGGTAACCTTCTAGGTGTGGATAACTGCTCTTGCCTTTCAGTTTATGCGAACGATATAATGAATGTATTGTCAGCTAATATATCCTGCATTATGTCTGATGAAAACACACAGGCACCTGTAGAGGATACTCAGGAAGCTCCTGAGTCTTCCGAAGAAGAGGTTGCCGAAGAGTCCGCGGAAAACGCGGAAGAATAGTATATAAAAAACCGGTACACGTGGCGTGCCGGTTTTTTATATTTCCGTAATCTCTATACCAAGGACTGCTTTCATGAGCTTCGCTTTGATTGTGTAGACATCTGTACGGTATCCCTTGACATCCACATACTCGATACGACCATCACCATATTTCACGAGAAAGTCAAGGACGTAGGTGCATATCTTTTGTCCGTTCACGACAATATCGTACCTCACTTGTGGCTCCCATGAGACAACTCTATCCTTTTTATGTTTTGCGTGCATTGCCCTATCGAGATCCTCAGCGTACTTGGCCTCTTTCTTTGAGTGATACATCTTGCCGTTGTACTGTGTTTTTTTGTTCCGGTATTTTGAGCGTTTCTGTTTGGAGAAATGCGCGCGGTATTCTTCTATACTCATCGTGGTCATGAGGTAAGTATATCATGTGAAAAGTTATCCACATACCTTCTTCTTGACTTGTACGAGCCGTTCGCATACACTGTAGGAAAGGTCGGATGTATCATGTAATTTTTCTACAATGACTACAACGAAACAAAAAACAAAACCGTCGAAGAAGAGTTGGTCGGCACTCGGGCGCAAGAGCTGGGAGAAGCGCGTGAAAGAAAAAGGAAAGAAACGCGCCTCTGCCGACATGAAAGCTCTTGCGGAAAAACGCTGGCGTGGCGGTACATAAACAACACGCCGCGCCCAATGGGCACGGCATACACAACACACTTATTCTTTAATCACTCATATCATACCATGGAACACAAACACACACAAGAGGTATCGACTACGGAGAATAAACCCCTCATTGCGCGTCTCTCACATGAGATGAACATGCAGGTGTCGGATCCCGCGGCGATGCGCGGTTTGATTGCGACAACATTCTCCGCTTTTAAGAGCAAACCTAAGGAAGTCGCGGAGACTGTGGTAAAACAGGCATGTCTTGAAGCAATGGTACGCGGGTACTCTTTTGAGGATATTCTCAAGAAGAAAGTATACGCGGTACCATTCGGGAACAGCTACTCGCTTGTGCAGTCTATCAATGACATCCGAACCATAGCCCAGAAAAGCGGACACTCCGGCACAAGTGAACCGCGCTACGAGGAAACTGGTGATGGAAAAATAAAATCATGTGCCATTACCGTTTGGAAGAAGGGAGGGCACCCTGAAGGATATTCGGCCATCGTGTATTTTGAGGAGTATTACAAGCCCGGGACCGAGTATCAAGGAGTGTATAAACCGAGTATGTGGGATAAAAAGCCCCGTACTATGATTGCAAAGGTCGCCGAAGCGCACGCGCTTCGAAAAGCATTCCCGGAAGCACTTGATCAATCGTATGTGGAGGAAGAATTCCACAAAGAGTCTGATGAAGTGAAGGAGGAGAGGAAGAACATCGCCGAAGCGGTGAAAGAAACAGAAGCACCGACTATTAAATCCATTACCAAGTCATCATCCACACACCATGACGACGACACACACCAAGAAGAAGAGCTCCCGCAAGAAGAGCTCACATTCAAACCAACTCCGGAAGAAGAGCAAGCCATCCTCGCTCAAGAAAGGAAAGAAGCGGAAGCTGAGTACACTGGTGAGTAAACCACCGACGATACGGGAAAGTAAGAAGAAGCTCCCTGTACCTGCCGGACTCCCCGTTGAGGAGTATTCATACTCCATGATGAAGAAATTTGGATCGAATCAGACATTGTTTCGTATCCTCTATCTCAATGGCGACACCATTGAAACCACTCGTTCTTCGACAAGCGTTCTTGGGAGCGCTATCCATAAAGGTCTCAAAGTATTCTTTGGCGGAGACGATGATTATGTTGTTTCCACGGACGAAGGAGAGGCATTGAAAGTGTCTCTCGATGCCATTGTTGATTATCTTGAATTGTACCCGGACGGCTTTATTGACTGGAAGACGAATGTCCCCGACAGGGAGCACTTGGTGGAATACGCACTCACCTCTCTTCCGCGCTATATCGCCGAATGGGACATGAAAGACATGAAAGAGGTGGTTATGGCCGAAAAGAAGCTCAAACACGCCATGACGCTCACTGTGGGGCGAATGACGATGGATCTACCCGTGCCTTTCGTAGGGTATCCTGACCTTGTGTATCGGGACGGTGATGACCGCATTCGTATCGTGGACCATAAGACGACGTTCTCGTACACGAGTCAGGACAAGGTGGATGGATCGAAGATGCTTCAGGCGGCGATGTATTACTGCCTTGTATACCGAGAGACCGGTATCGCACCCTACGACATGACATTCCGTGAATACAAGGTGCGTCCCAATAAAGACGGGAGCCCACAAACACGGGAGTATCAGATTATCTTCGATGAAATCCCCTCAGTCTTTTCTCTTTTCTTCCGTTTCTACACAGACATGACACGCGCGCTCCTCGGTGAGCAGGTGTATGTCCCGAACTTTGACGCGCTCTATGATGGGGATGTGGCAATGCTTGCATACATACACCGACTCGATGAACCGGATGAACTTGCTGAAGAGCGCAAAAAGGTAAAAGAAGAGGATGTGATGAAGATACTGCAAGAGAAAATAATGTCCGCAAAGAATATGAGGACATTTGAGAAGACGGCCGAGAAGAAATTTATCAAACATATTTCACTCAATTACGACACCATGAACACACACGATAAAATCAAATACAAGCTCATGGAACACGGTGTTGTCTGTAATTACGTGGACACCATCAAAGGTCTTTCCGTGGACTTGTATCGCTTTGAACCAACACATGGAGTGCGTATGGCGACTGTTGAAAAATTTAAGAAAGATGTTGAGCAGATTGTGTCTCGTTCAAATGTGCGTATCCTTGCGCCGATACCCGACACCAACCTTATCGGCTTTGAGGTACCGAAGAAGAAGAGGGAATTTGTCGATTTGAAACAGGCGCGCAAGGCCGCATCGTTTGAGATTCCGTTTGGTGTTGATGTGTACGGGAAGCGAAAGGATGTTGATGTCCGGGCTATGCCTCACCTGCTTGTTGCCGGCACGACAGGATCGGGAAAGTCGGTCTTTCTCAATGCGGTTTTGACTCATATGTCACGTCTTCCTCAGCATGAGGTGGAATTCGTGTTGTTGGACCCTAAAATGGTGGAACTCTCAGCATTTCAGGACGACCCGCATACAGCTCAGTATGCCGAGGAGGTGGTGGATATTACTGTCATTCTCGACAACTATGTCGATGAGATGAACCGGCGATATGCACTGTTCAAAAAGCATGGAGTGAAGTCGCTTGAGGCATACCGCGCGCTCGGTAAAGACCATAAAGATATTCCCTACACGGTGATTATTATTGATGAATTCGGAGATATTGTCCTCCAAGGAGGAAAAGAGGGAAATAACTTCAAGAGGAGTATGATTCTCCTCGCGCAGAAAGCTCGTGCAGCCGGCATTCACCTGATCATTACCACACAGCGACCGAGTGCGAAGATTGTGGATGGGCTTGTGAAAGCTAACTTCCCGACACGTATCGGTTTCAAAACAGCGAGCCGTATTGACAGTGAGGTTATTCTCGATCGCCCGGGAGCGGAAGCGCTTATTGGAAAAGGAGATATGCTCCTTTTGGAAATGGATGGAACCCTTACTCGCCTTCAGGGGTACTCAGTGTAACTTACTCGTTCATACATGCAAACAACTATGCAAGGAGGATGGATAAAGCTCCATAGAAAGCTGAAAGATAACGCTATTTTTGCGTCTGAGGCGGGGTTGAAAGTGTGGGTGTGGTGTCTCATGAAAGCACGTCATGAACGGGGGGTTGTGTTGGTTGGAAAACAGATGGTACATCTTCGTCCGGGACAGTTTATTTTTGGGAGATTATCATCTTCTGAAGAGCTGAATATGAAGCCATCAACGGTAAGAAATTGGATGATGTATCTGCAAAAAGAAGGGTACTTGGACAGCAAACCAACGAACAAATATAGTGTTATTACTGTATTAAATTGGGAATTGTACCAAGATGAAGGACAGGGGGTCTCCGAGTTAGGACAGCAAAAAAGTGCTCTTGACAGGGGTACAGAGGACAGCAAAATGACAGCAAATAGTGGTACAGAGACAGGGTGTAGTGAGTACTCACAACACCACACTAAACAACAATTTGACATCAATTTGACATCAACGCAACAACAAAATGACACAAACAAGAATGTAAAGAAGGGAAAGAATGTAAAGAATAAAGAAAAAGCATGTGCTGAAAAAAAGGCATACGGAGAATTTAAGAAGGTGCTTCTCTCTGATGAGGAGAAGAGTAAGCTTAAAGAAAAATTCGGAAGCACGAAAGCATTGAAGCTCGTTACAGATCTCGACCGGTACATCGAAAGTGTGGGGAGGAAGTACAAGAGCCATTACGCAACGCTTCTCAATTGGGAACGTCGGGACCATGACACCGGAGGGAATAAGTACGGCCAGAGCTTCCCTACACAACAGGATGTGGATCGAGTGAGACGGGCTGAGAAGATGAGGGAAGAGGAAGAGTATGACCGGGAACGCGACAGAAACAATGCGACACTCAACGCGCATATAAAAACATTGTCAAACATAAAAAAGATTGTATAATCAAAAAGCTCTGAGAGCGCCGTGACGGAGCGGAACTTTACGAAATGAGTAATGTATCAAGAACGTGAATAAAACTCCGTGAAGGAGAAGTTAGACGGCAAAAACGCATATGTATTTAACACCATTCCAATCGAATATCCATCACCTTGTCGTGTCCATCGGCAAAAGTGATATTTCACACGAAGAGAAAATTATTCTTCGGTATCTTTTGATGCGATGGCAATCACGGAAAGAACGCACGACACAGAGAGAGATTGTTCACGCAAAACCGGAGCTCTTTGAGGGTATGGTACACGCATCGGAAGAGACACTCTTTCGCAGGGTGAGGCGTATTATCCGAGACCTTCGTGTCAAGCGCTACGCTCCCATTCTATCGGATCGGAACGGATACTATATTCCCTTTTCCGAGGATGAGTGCCGGGAATATCTTGAGCGTATGGAGAAGAACGCGCGAGCACAAGCGGCCGCATGGTTTGAGACGTATAAGGCCATGAGAGAGTCTCTCGGTATTTCCTCCGAATTCTTTGAGGAACAGGCGCGTCTCTTTTCTCAAAAGCTCCATGACACTTCCGAGAGTGAAACGAATCCGGGAATGACATACGAAACATACCATGTGCCGGGCAAGGGATACTTCTGTACGTGTCCCGGTTTCAAGTATCGGGGGACGTGTAAGCATGTGGAGGCCATGAAGAAACACATTGATACGAGTTATCCACAGGAATGATTTGACCTGTGCGAGCGGGTCGCATATACTGTATATATAATCATAATACTACACACCTATGGACATCAAAAACCCTTTCAAGAAAAAAGAGGTGCAACCTAATCGGCATGAGCGAAGAGTTGAGGCGGCGCGATCAAGAAAGCGCAGTGTCGAACGTGAGGTGTCACTCTATTTGAAAGCAAGCGCGCGCAGGGCCAAGAATAAGAAAGACTACGAGCGTATTCAGGAGAAGAAGCGATTGCGCCGGGAGAGGATTGACAGCGCGAAACGGAAAGAAGGAGCGCGAGAGAAAGGTATTATTCAGTCACATATCCTCGGGTCTTCGTATCGGGCGAAGCGAAGAGAGGAAAACGCCCATGAATAAAATAAAAAAAATGCTCATACGGCACCTCATTCCCGATACACTGCTGTGGGACATGTGCGGAAATATCGCTGAGCGGTTTTACGACAGAGATGACGGTGAATGGGATATCCTTCAAGACAAGTTGTATTATTGGATTCACTCTAGTATCTATGAAAACTAAATCTAACAGTTGTGTAAGTTGCACCTGTCCAACAACCATGACTAACATCCAACGCATCAAAAAAGAATGGCGACGCGACGCACGTAAGTCTTTCGTCACGACGGCGGGACACATACTAGAGAAAGGATTGTACGTGGCGATGATCATCGCCGGTATGTGGCTATTCTCGTGGCTTCTGTATTTTGCTTTTATTTAGTCGTTTATTATTTAATTATTATCGTATGAACACATATCGACATGGAGATTTGTCCTTCCATAAAACGGACAAAGTACAAGGTACAAAAATCGCAGACAACACATTTGTCCTCGCCCTTGGTGAGCACACAGGACATAAACATGTCATTACCAAAAAAGAAGGAACGTGTGAAGTATACCGAGACGCTTCAGGAAATATCTTTCTTATGATTGACGGAAGTGCGGTTATCACACACGAAGAACACGCACCTATTACACTCAAGACCGGCACATACCACATGAAGCACGAACGAGAGTTTGATTACTTTATGGGTGAAGTGGCTCGTGTACAAGACTAAATTATGATTGACAAACTTACACAAAAACAAATAGACTCAATGCCGTCCTTTGTGGAAAAGTGGGTGGATATCGCGGTACATCGCCCAACACAAGACATTGAAACTGTTACTAAAAATATCCACTGGCTCTATGAGCAGATTGGTATTGATCCTGTAAATGTTTCAGTACATATCGTTTCTTCTCTTGATGAGTGGATTGATATAAATAAAAAGCAAGTGGAGTCGCAAGTGCGGTCGCAAGTGTGGTCGCAAGTGGAGTCGCAAGTGCGGTCGCAAGTGTGGTCGCAAGTGGGGTCGCAAGTGGGGTCGCAAGTGTGGTCGCAAGTGTGGTCGCAAGTGTGGTCGCAAGTGGGGTCGCAAGTGGGGTCGCAAGTGGGGTCGCAAGTGGAGTCGCAAGTGGAGTCGCAAGTGTGGTCGCAAGTGTGGTCGCAAGTGGGGTCGCAAGTGGGGTCGCAAGTGCGGTCGCAGGTGTGGTATAGAGCTGACGAGATTGCCTTTGGTGATTTCTTCTATACTCATGGGATTATTTCTGAAAATAAAGAAGCGTTTTATAAATACGCTAATGTTATTTCAGACGCAGGTATGGCTATTTATACTGACACTGACGCGTATCTTCTTGAAAAACCGAAAGTGTACACTGATACAAATGGACGTACCCATAGAGAAGACGGAAAAGCGATTGAGTGGAAAGATGGAAGTGGTCTGTACATTCTCCATGGTGTACGATTTGAAGAGGGTCTGTATTGGAAAGTGGTGAAAGGTGAACTTGACTTTAAGGAAGTATCGCAAATCAAAGATATAGACCAGCGTTGGGTGGCGTATAAGATGCTCGGTGCTGATGAATTGCTTAAAGGTGCTAACGCAACACTCCTCGACGAAAGCGAAAGGGGAAATAAACTGTATCGTATTGACAACTTCTTTGAGGAACATCCTCAAGCATTCTTTCTCCGCTATGAATGTCCCAGTACCGGCAGAGTATATATTTCAGGTGTCGATCCGAAAGTGGTTGAGGAAACGAAAAATGACGCTGATGCTTGTATGGCATGGAAACATTGGTTATCCAAAGAAGCATACCGACTATTATCCGTTGAGAGTTAATAACCTATGACCAAATCACTATACCAAATCGTAAAAGACGAACTCGCATCGGGGAAGAAAGGTCGCATACGAGACGGTAAGATTGTCGTGTAGTATGACCACAGAAAACATACAACCAGAAAAAATACTGGAAGAAGGAGACACACCTTTTATGAACGGAAGTAATGGAGCAATGTGCGGTGGAGTGATGTCTTTCTCGCAGTGGCAAAAAGATCCTATGACAAACATGATGGCATTTTATATGGATGATGAAAAGTTTGAGATATATAAAAACCTCCGTTCAAAACAAGGAAAAGAAGCAAGGAAGAAAGCGGAAGAGTATTTCAAGCGTCATGCTATAAGTGCAATATGACAACAAAAAACAAACAACAAAAGAGCGTTGAAAAGTTTGGGGATAGAACATCTTTACAGCTTTTACAGGATACTTTGGATGATATTTGCTACGACCCTGAACTACGCATGAGAGCAAAAGCAAGGTGTGAACTAGCACTCAAGCAAGCGAAGAAAGAGGAGAGGGAGAGGATGGCGATAGCAATCCAGCATTCAATCCAACAGCAGATAGGTGAACTGTCTATTCCAGCTAGAAAAGGAGGTTATCGGACATCTGTTTCAGAACCCGCAATCTATTTTCTTGAAAAGACTTCACAGTCTCTTTCCACTCTACTTGACAGTAAAGACTAACACACCATGACCATATACGAAAAAATCAGAGAGCGGTTGAATGAGCTTATTCCCTCACGCTTGAAGTTGAAGGTGGGGTGTGAGTTTGAAGTGATAGACGAAGGTGTTTGGCATTTCAGTGGACATTGGACAAACCCTAAATCACCTATACGTTACGAAAACGAAGGATATATGCTAGTAAAACATGGTATGGGTTGGAGCGGGCATGAGTGTGAAACAAAGGAAGTGTATACAGTATCAGACGGGAATGATGTGCAGAATGAAAACATAAAAGTCCTCGGCACCCCTCCCACACTGCAAGAAGTGCTGTTGGCATTGGCAAAGACACCACACATATACGACGTGGAAGTAGAGGTGTGCACAGCAGGGTATACAAACAAACCTATACGTTGCGAGATTGTGGCACGCTGGGATACAAGTGAAAACGGTGTACCTACACGGATATTATACGACCTCACTAAAGACCTCAAAGACCAGTCGGAAGAGACGTTGCAAAGCATTCTAAGATTATTGGAGTAGAGTATTTATTCACTTAGTGAACATAATAAACAATATGCAAAATCAAGAAAAAGAAAACAAAATGGGAAGTTTTAGGATTCTGAAATTTCGTGCATGGCAAAAACACTATAAGGAAATGTACCAACCCCATGAAGGATGGATTGAGTTTCATAATGGTGAACCATCACTCATCGGCTTTGACGATGGCGACTTACAGATTAAACCAGAAGGTGTCGTCCTCATGCAGTACACAGGACTACTGGACAAAAACGGAAAGGAGATTTATGAGGGAGATATTGTGAAGACAAAATATAGAAGTCATACAGCTGTTATAGAATGGGATGATAATTTTGCTTCATTTTGTATGACGACAATTGATAACGATGTTGATGATGAGAGATTGTATGACCTTGGTGATGTTGTTGAGGTCATCGGCAACATCTACGAAAACCCAAAACTAACCACACCGAAAGGTGAATAACCTATGAACACCGAATACACTACACTTGAAACAAGCAAAATCATGCACGCAGCGGTGCCTGAGTTGATTGTGGAAAACATTTATGAACGGAGGCGAGGGACTGATGTTTGGATGGAGGCAGTGAGGGGAGAGCAAAACGAAGAGTATCACAAGTGGTTTGATAGTGTTAGGCGATACTCCTTCACCGACACACTGAAATGGATACGGAAGATGAGAGAAACACACAATCAGGCGAAACACTTCATCAACTGTGAGTACTACCTCCTTGACGGCTACGTCGCCTCGGGATACGACATGTCCTCAAAAACAGTGTCGGACTTTATTCGTTCATTGGTGAAATAGGGTATGTGCACACAAGGAAAAGAAAAACAAGTAACAACAGCCGACGGCACTGTGCGATCGTGTGATGAGTGTATACATCCGATTGTAGCTGCACTCAACAATGCAGGATTGCAAACAGTCGCAAGTTGCTGCGGACATGGGAAGCGAGCGGGCAACATTATTCTCAAAGACGGAAGGGAAATACTGATTATGCCGAACTACACAGAAAGCCGTCTCGTGGAGAGACTGTTTCCACCTCTCCATCCACGAAACAGAGAATGGAAACATATACTGAAACGAAAGGTCGCGAGGTGGGTACTTGATTTGTAAGCTAATATATATTCATTATGAAAAAGTTTACACTCAAAAAATCAGAGAACAAAGACGCTCGCTTCCCCTATTGGGTGGAAAGTGAAGATGGATACGGACAGGTCATCTACACCTTCCGTGACAAAGAGAAAGCTGAAAGGTGCCTGCGACGGCTCAACGATGAAGGGTGGTGCGACCACTGCGGGGACAGGGGAAATCCACCTTATTATCAAGTGGACGAGGAGACGCTGTGCTCGGAGTGCCACGACGAGTTTCGTATCAAGTTGGGGGAGTGATTTATTCGCTAACATCATTAGAGTATGAAAACACCTATGAATGTACAACCATCAAGTTACCCAACAACAAGTGACATTAGTCAGTTTATGCGTGATATTGGCTTTCAGTGGTCAAACGAAGGACAAATATACTTCGGTTCAAACTACCAACACATTGAACGAAAAGTCGCAGAGTATATGTATGAACGACTTATCGGCAATGAACCATATCAAGGGCAAATGAGTACTATAAGAGACTCAGTAAAGGAATAGTCATTGTGGACTTATAAACTAACACCGCTCACCTCACAATGAACATACAACTATACAACGGCGACTGCTTAGAGGAGATGAAGAAGATGCCCGATGAGAGTGTTGATTGTGTGATCACATCTCCGCCGTATTGGGGACTTAGGGATTATGGATCCGAGGGACAACTAGGGCTTGAAAAAACATTCGTCAAGTACATTACAAAACTCTGTGATATATTCGATGAGGTACGTCGAATACTAAAGGATGAAGGGACTTGTTGGGTAAATATCGGGGACACTTACGGCACACAGTCAGGCGCGATGCGCGACGGAAAGTTTGGTCTGAAGAACACAAACAATCAGCAGTTTATACAACCGAAGTCTTTACATAAGTGCCTTCTCCAGATTCCATCACGATTTGCTGTTGAAATGATAGAGCGAGGGTGGATACTCCGAAATGAAATAATCTGGCACAAGCCCAATGCCATGCCACAGAGCGTGAAGGATAGATTTACCCATGACTTTGAGAAGGTGTTCTTTTTTGTGAAGCATAAGCAATACAGTTTTGCACAACAGCTCGAACCGTTCTCTATGAATACCGATGTGGAATACCG
>CAZZDA010000002.1:30433-47923 GCA_964652585.1 uncultured Gammaproteobacteria bacterium
GATGTAATACACCTATGGCACATCAACATAAATCACGAGGACAAAGACAAAGTTATGTGAAGCGATTTGAAAGTCGCTACGGCATGACACGCGCCCAGTGGCGTGCTCTCAAAAAAGACAATCCCAAAGAGGCGCACGCTTTGAGGATGAAAGTATAGCTATGACCCGATACCCCAAACCCAAAAAACAGATACGTACCGAGAAAGAAGCGAGGGAGTACATCGGCGACATCGTCGCGAACCTGCAAGAGTGGCTCCTCCTTCATTCGTATGAGTGTTATATCCTCTTTCCCAAGGATAGAGGTTTCAAAAAGGTGGGAGAAAGTAAAGGCGCGGCAATAGTCGTGGATTATCCGTATAAAAACTTCAAGATTTCCATACAGCAAAGCACGATAGACACCATCTTTTCAGAAAAACCAAGCTCCGGCGTGTGGAGAAATCTGGAACACCTATTACTTCACGAACTCATCCACGTCGTGCTCTGGGAACATGACACGCTGGCACGAAGCAGATATGTATCGGCGGATGAAATAGATAACGCTCACGAAGCGTGCACGGATCACCTCGCAAATTCCATGTACGCCATGATAGAAAAAACACGGGAGAAGAAAAAGTAGGTATATGTATAAAACATACATAAAACATGTCTAGACTATACACATTGTTCTTTATACATTACAGGCAGACGGGGGAGAGGTGTTATTCGGGTACTCTGTTTCGTTTACCGAATGAACGTGAAGGAGGAATCACCCACCTCCCCACCGCCTGCTTGTAATGATGTTCTTTTCAAAGTGAGAAGTAGACGGGGGAGTGTGGCGGAATAGGTAGACGCTAGGATGCGCCATAGCACCGAGGCGGTTTATGGAAAAAACCATGTGAGGTGACTATTCCCGTACAACCGTTGGAAGTCGTGGGTATATAACCATAGACTTTACAACATGCCTGAAAGGGAGCGGGAGAAATCCTCACCACTCTCCGCCTGCTTCTCACACATAACCCACACAATTGTAAACACATCACTTGTTATTGGAAACAACATTGTAAACAAAACGGAGAAAAACCATGGAAACCATTGACATCACAATTAAAGCGCAGGGAAAAGAGTACCGCGTGGACACGCACGGAAACGAGTATGTCTTTCATCAGCGCGACTTAGGGAGACCGCACCACGGATCCATAAAGCGCATAGTGAAAGACCGCTTCCTCGTTCTCAAGCTCATATCCGACCTCATGGCGGGGAAAGAGATATGTATCACGCGGTGGTACGCGTTTGGACTTGGAAGAGATGATTTAGGTAAACAACTCTAAAGGAGGTGCATCATGCTACATGTTATTGGGAACCTCCCCGTAACGGAGGTTGAACGCCGCGCGCTCTGGTACTTTCGCTGCGGACAGTGCGGAATCCGAGCGCGAACGCATTTTTACAAAAACGTCAAACAAGGACTATGCGCGAAGTGCAGAACGAAGTTCAAGGCACTGGTAAACAGCACGCGCATATTCAAAAAACCCAAAAGGAGGTAAGCATGGCGAGAAAAGGAATGGGGAAAAAGACCCCCCGCGGATTCAGCAGCCGTAAGTACCATAAGCACCACAGGGTGCCGACAAGCCGAGGCGGGGACAAGAAAGACCTTCGTAATATCTCTCTTGTCCCCCGAAACCTCCATGAAGCGTATCACGCGTTCGCGGGGAATTTGCTTCCCCATGAACTCGCGAAAGTATTAAATACGCTCTGGATTGACCCTGACGTGGAACTTGTCGCCCTCACCAAGGGAAAAGAAGCTGACTTACTGAAAGAAGACGCGCGTCTCCAAGGTATTCTCAACGAGGAGTAAAATCTCACATAGCACGAGAAATGTGGGTACGGTCGGCGGTACGTGGGGGTGGTGGTAGTATGCCCCTCCCCTTCGCCGACGTTTTTTCCGGCACATAACGACAGTTATGTTCCGGAAGAAGCGTATGGTAAAAAAAGATACAGCAATAAGACATCTTGTGTGTGCCATGGGATTTGCGATACTCTCCACAACAGTGGAAAGCACATTCGCGCGATTAGTCTTTACGGCACTCAGTGTTACATACTGGATAGTATATTTCAACAGCTCTTTGAGATAGTGGATGGAAATGTATCCGGTACAGAACTGTCCTCTTGCGGTAAGTGCCTCAATGGTCTTTATCCGGGCCAACGCCGGTGCAAGATCGAGACACACGCCCTCGCGACATCACAGCGGTGAATGACGGTCTGTGCCGGGTACATTCTTATCCACACCCTGCTATTGCGAACGGCTCGCACATGACATACAATAGGTGGAGAGTTGAAGCGGAGACAACTGCTCCACAGTGTCTCCGCCGCAGATCTCGACCCTGCGGATTTACCGGATGCCGAATGTGCTCCGCGCTTGTACTTGTTCTTTCGCGCGACACCTACAATTAGAGATGTACAACGGCATCTCGTTTTTCCTCGGCATCCGTGCCCCCGGTGGGAAGAGAGCAACATATTCGCGCCGGGAGCACGGATTATCATTCATCACACACTATGGAGAAAGTTATTGACACAATCGTGAACATTGGAGTGGACACATACGCGCAGCGTTTTACCGTGTGCTTCAGAGACATCCTCGGCAACACCTTTACTCAGGACGGCCTCTTTGCCTTTGAGAGAGACGAAGAAGGGCGGAAAACCGGTATTATGGAGATCATTGCGGATCCTTCGGAGCAGGGAAATGAGGACTTGAGAGACATGCTGCTTCGGAGCGAGGAGGTCACTCACGCGCTGAAAGAAGGTATCTGGGATATTCTCTATGGAGTTGAGTATGACATTATGCACCCTTTTGATGGGATGGCGGTCGAGCGTCTCACGAAGACTGTTAAGACAAGGGTGTAGGAACATTATTATTTAATCATTCACACACATATGAAGCATTTCAATAACGCATTCGCGGAGAAGTATAGGAAGTCACTTCTTTTGAGGGGTATTGTAGAGAGGAGAAAGAAAGAACGAGGGAACACATATCTTGAGGATAAGGAAATGTCCACTCTCGCACTTTTGCTTTTCACTATGAGCTCATTGATTGCCATCGGTGTCATTTCTTTCGTAATTTTACTCATTCTTTAATCACTAAGACATAATATATGTGCAATGAAATAGAAGTCGGACACGCTATGCTCATAGGGGCCGGACTGATAACATGGATCTTTATAACGGCGAAGATTGCTCTTTTCTTGGAGGAAAGGTTTAGTTTGGACATGTGGTCTTTCTTGGCGATAGCAATGCTAGTTATGGGGGTTATACCACTAATTATTACAGGACTCATCTTAATCACATAGCATATGGCAAACAACGTACCAATCAATGAAGTGACCGCCGTGGCAAAGGCAATGAAGGTATATGGCGGATCATTTGTGAAGGCGTTGGGAGAGGCATTACTTCGTGCCGACCCATACAACGTGCACAAGATTTACACGACATGGCCGGAGCTCTGGAAGGAGTATAAAAGCGCGTCGGAGCGTATGCCTTCCGAGGATTACTAATATCGTAAAGCTATGAAAAATCTCATCATTAAATTCTTTAATCGTCCGGACGTTCTTCCTCCATTTCTCAACATAACGAAGATGAAAGACAGGCAGGGCTATCTCATTGGAACTGATCCGAACAATTTTCTGCACTTTAAGACAAAAGCGGAAATGATGGTCTATGTACATGATTGGCTCAGTAAGGAAATGAAATAATGAATATGAATAGTATGAATAGTAGTATGAAAAAGATAACGTCTCTTGCACCTCGTTCACAGGTTGTATATGTATATGAAGCGGAGTATCGATTACTCAATGATGACGGTAGCCCAAACGACGAGGGTGCCGTTGTTGTGGGAAGGTTTAATAAGGAGCTATACACACTCCACATCAACCGCACATGGGAGATGAAACACTATAATGTATACCCAGCAGGAAGTTGGACAGCATTTTTACAACAAGCTATCTTCAGGGTAACGAGAGCAATATATATGGAACGTGAACTTGGTTATGGTCCTTATGATCCGATGTACGAACCCGGAGAGTATAAGAGAGATGACTTTCCCACTCTTACCGTTGTGTACTTCATAGACGATGAGAAATACGCGCTGGCTCTTAAAAACGTAAGAGAGAAAAAGTGAAACAAAAAGACCCCATTACAGGGTCTTTTTGTGTACACCGGAGAACCGCCTTTTGTCTGGGTGCGACCCAAGTATGGTGCCCTTGCATGCAGGGGACGGCATAACCGATCAAACGGAGGCGTACCTCCTCTCCGACATACTAAGTATAGTAAACTAATACTAGCCCCGCAAGGGGGATGATACTATAACACAAAACTCTCCTATTGGAGAGCTCTATGTCGTCGCAAGCAAAACGCTTTCGTTGGATCCAAACCTGTACCTGCAAATGTAGTATAACATTCTCAAGAAAAGAAGTACACAAGTATTTTGACGAAATGAAATATAATGGTGTATACTGTAGGCATGAAAAAGAAGGGTCAGTGTATCACACCCGGATGTACAAACTTGGGACAATCGAAAGGAGGCGGGAAGCGTCATGCTCTTTGTGTGACGTGCAGGAGGAGATTGAAGAGGGCACAAAAGAAAAACAATGCCGTGAGTATTTAATCTGTCAATATGCCAAACACTGTCCTCAAAACCAAAAAGGGGAAGAAGAACGGGAAAAAAGAAAAGAAAGCCCCGGTTGTTCACGGTGTGTGTGCCGCTGAGGGATGTACCAACCTTGTTATGGGGGCTCGCAGAAAGTATTGTTCCTCTGCTTGTCGCGCAAGAAGTCTTGCTGCTGTTGTGGAAGCACAAGGACATCAGCAATATGGAGCGGTCTCGGAATATAAACCTGAGTACGCGAAAGAAAAACTCGAAGAGTATTTGGATGAATGTCGCAAGGCGAGTGATCCTGAATATGTACCCACTTCATCATCGTTCTTTAAGATGCAGAAGGTACAACTACCCTCAAAGAAGAAGTACGCGCGATTTCTTGGGTATTCACCGCGTATCCTTGCGGAATGGGAAAGCGCACACTTGGAATTTGCAGAAGCAATGGACTACCTCATGGAGGAGCAGGAGTACATGCTCACTAACGGTGGTCTTGCCGGTCATTTCAATCCGGCTATTACCGCTATGCTCCTTAACGCCCATCATGGTGTGATACCGGAGACAAAGCAAACAACACGCCATGAGATGCTTGGTGTGGTAAAGCACTTTTATTCAAAGGTCGATGAACTGGAATCAAAGAAGACAAAGATACATGAGCATTCCCCAGAACAACTTGGACCCGGCGATTCAAAGTAAGATTGAGAAAGAAGTGATGAAGATGGTGAAGTATCGCCAGAACATTCGTGAATTTATTTTTGATATGTGGGGACTCACACCTCAGCCGGTGCGCCCTGAATACGCGAAACAATGGGATGAGGTGTGCCTTGCTACCGGTGAGAGGTGGGAGGAGCTCAAAGAAACAGTGACAGGAGACTGGTTTGGCTACCCCTCTGATGCTGATAATCGCGGTACAAAAGAGTGGTATTGGTATACCAAGAATGGATATGTCTTTGGTCGTTCTGAATTCTTGAAGCAAAAACATTTCTCATGGCAGCAAAATCTTGTCCTTATGGGGGTGGAAAAGGCGGCTAAAGGGGAAGCGAGTAGACTTTTAACAACGGTGTCGGGCCATGGGACGGGGAAATCCGCCACTACATCATGGATTATTCTTTGGTTTTTATATTGTTACTTCGGTGCTCAGGTGCCTGTTACAGCTCCTACAAGTCATCAGATGCACGATGTGCTCTGGAAAGAGCTCTCTATTTGGATAAAGCGCATGCCTGAGGATAAGGCGGAGCTGTACGAATGGTCTTCTGAGTATGTCCGTATGGCATATGATCCGGAAGCGTGGTTTGCGCGTGCTCGAACATCAACAAAGGAAAATACGGAGGCCATCGCCGGTGTCCACTCAGACCATGTTGCTATCGCCGTTGATGAGGCGAGTGGTGTACCGCAACAAGTATACGAAACGGCCGAAGGTGCCCTCACATCAGGTAATGTGTTCGTCTTTCTTATCTCAAACGGCACACAGTCTATGGGGTACTTCTTCGACTCGCACCATTCGCAGAAGAAACAATGGCAGTGCTTCGCGTTTAATAGTGAAGAAAGCCCTCTCGTGGATCGACAATACATCATACTGAAAGTGTTGAGGCATGGAAAGAATAGTGAGGAGTACAAAATCCGTGTATCAGGAGGTTTCCCGGGGGAGGATGCAATGGATGATAGTGGGTATGTACAGCTCTTTACCCCACAGCGTATTATTGTGAGACCTGAGAGCGACATCATTCCCTTCACAGGACGTAAGATATTGGGAGTGGATCCTTCAGGAGAAGGAGATGACATTGCCGCTTTCGCTATCCGTGACCAATTCAAGACAGGTGTTGTTGAGCGTATGTCGATAACAAACCCCAAAAGGATTGCTGAGGCCATTCTCACACTCATGGACGTGTACAATATCAAGTCGGAAGATGTTGTTGTTGGTGCTTTTGGTGTTGGTACTGATGTGGGGAAAGAGGTGGCGATTGCAACACACGGAAAGTGTAATATCTATACACCACTTGAGGGAACACAGCCGGAAAAAGAGGAGGAATATAATGTTGAATTCTTCACCCGTCTCCCGAATGAGCTCCAGAATCCATACATGGATGATGTGCGTACACTTCAGCTCCGAGAGGAAGATGTACATGAGGAAGCGGTGGACCTCTTCCAGAACCTTCGAGCACTCATGTACTTCCGACTGAATACTCTCCTCAACGGCGGTTTGGAAATCCTTGACAAAAATGTGGATAACTCCACTATCAAATATCAGTTGTCTATGATAAAGTATAAGCGCACATTGCAAGGCAATAAGATACAATTGATGTCAAAGAAAGAGATGAAGAAGCTCGGGATACAGTCTCCGAATGAAGCAGATGCTATTGCCTTAACAACATTACGAATACTTGACTCAGTGCCGGTCGTGGTGCCCGGCGCGCAACAAAAGGAGGATACCGTCCTCACTGATGACGAGCGTTTCTCCGCCCTTTAATCATTTTCTTTTTTTGTATGTCAGAGACAAACACACAAACACCCACCACGAAGGAGGACGTAAAAGAGCTGCACATTGACGGCGATGAGAAGAAATGGCGCGACTCAGACCTTCTTCTCTTTTCAGGAATGCAGCAAGACCGTGACAAGCCGTATACGGAACTTGACGGCATGACACCTGTACAGTATTACGAGAGCAACCGCAAGAAAGACCTTGCGTATATCCCGCCGAAGAAGAATAAGCAGGATGTGCGTATCGCTTCCGGTGTGACGCGCGATAAAGACACCACCATGCTCTCTACCATGCTCTCCATGGACTTTGAGCCGGATGTGACCGCTTTTGATACTGATGCCATGGAGGTGCATGAGCTCGGCGACCACATGGCGGATCTCAACAAGAAGAGCCGCGAGATTGAAGTATGGGACAAAAAGCGCGGTATCGTGTATAGGGAACTTATCTCACAAGGAGATGTCTTTTTGCTCGAATTTTATCATGAGCGATATGAGCCCATTGAGACGAAAAAGGTGGGATGGGACCCTGCGAAGAATAAAATCTCCGAATACAACCATGCGGACAGGCGCTTGAAGAAGGTGTTTTCCGAGTGCAGTGTCCGCATGGTAAACATGAAAAAGGTGTACGTGAAAGACGTGCACACCGAGTATATTGAGGATCAGGGCGCCGTGGCAATCGTGAATGTATGTAAGCGTGCCACGGTCAAGGCGACATATGGGAAATGGGACAGGTGGGAGAATGTACCGTATGCGACGCAGATTGAGGGGCTTGATACCATTGACGGACCGAACTATAAATCATTTGGTACTCACGGTATTGCCGAAGACGAAGTGGCGGAGATTATGCTGTTTGATAAAGACAATCAGCGCTTCCAAATCTATCTCAATGGTGTGCCGATGCTTCCCTATAACTATTCGTTGCGTGAAGTGTCTCCGTCGGGTGACATTCCTCTATCGCAGGGGAAGTTTGAGCCAATCTCCGGCTTCTATCTTTCCAAAAGTATGCCGTCGAAGACGAAGATTGAGGACGAGGTGCTTTCCGAGGCCACGACACTCATGATTGAGGGAATGCGACAGGGGCGCAAACCACCAATGGGAACCACGGCACGCAAGGCAACGGCGAGTAATCTCTTTATTGCCGGCAATGTAACACCTGACGTTAAGAAAGGGCAATATTTCCCTCTTATGGATAATCCGGGACTCACCGCGGCGGACTTCTCTTTCTATAAGCTCATACGCGACTCCATCGACGAGAAGACGGTAAACTCGGCATATAGTGGTGATGGCGCGTCTTCCGGTGACCCGACGGCGACTCAGGTACAGCAGGAAAAGGAACAGCAGATGCTCAAGCTCGGTCTGGCGCTTGATGGTGTGATAAATCTTGAGCGTCGCATGACATGGCTCCGTATCTACAATATCCTCACGCACTGGACCAAGAAGTATGATCCGCATATGAGTAACCTTCAGGCGGAACTCTACGGCCAGTACCGCAAATTCTCGGTCAATACCACCGTGGACGGCGGAAATAAAGGGAAGCGTATCATCCGCTTTGCTCCCGAGGGTGAATTCCCGTCGGTACACGATATGCTTTCCGAGGAGAAGGTATTGTCCGATCAGTACAATACATCAGTGCGCGTTTCTTACCTCGATCCTGAAAACCTGCGCGCGATGAAATACACCTACTTTATTGTGGTGAACGCGACATCACGGACCAATGACATGCTGACACAGGTGCTCTTTGTGCGGAATGTGCGGGAGGCAATAGAGCTCTTTGGTGCTGAGGCACTCAAACTCGACTATGTGAAGCAGCGATACGCGACGGTTATCAATGAAGATTACAACAAATTCTTCGCAAAAGTGGACATTATGGACATGATACGGGAGCGACAGCAGGGTATGGAGTCCGAGTCCGCGACACCCGCGCCTAATTCCATGGGCGCAAAGAAGGATAAGGGGGCACTTCGCCCCGTGGTAGGGTAATATGAATATACTGCGAACAGTACAAAAGATACGATATGCCGTATTTGGCGCCGTACTCGCTCCTGAGATGCGTAAAACGCAAAAAGAGCGTGATACCTATCTCGCGCTTCAGAAACGCCTCAGAGAGGATATTGAGCGGTTTGAGGAGCATAAGAAGAATATCACTGTGCGTGATATTATGCGCGAACGCCTCGCCGGTCTGAACCCGCGACTACTCGATAAGGTGAGCGAGGATGACAGTGAGCTTTTGGATTATATGCTCAAAGAAGCGGGCGACAGTGATGAAGTATTTGAGGGACGAAAGAAAGAATTTTTGGCGCGCATGCACGATCTTGCGAAGAATGATGAGCTCGTACTCTTGATTGACTGGCTGGTACGGAATCAGACACTTATCACGGCACGCGAGGCGCAAACACAAGAAGCTATCAATTTCGGCCGAGCCACGTTAAACGGCCTTGAATTGGTAAAAGAGGAAATCGAGCGATACGCCGGTCTCTATAAAGAGAGCCACGCCGGCGAGGAGCCGTTCGATGAACACACGGCTGTGTAGTACGGCCATATTATTATTTATTTTTTATTCCACATGGATGAAGCAATGAAATTGAAGTTGTCCGAGGCCGGTATGACCGATGCTATTGAGACAATTGAGGGTCTCGAAAAAGACCTGAGTACGGAAAAAGAAGGCCGTGAGGCGGACACGAAAGCTCATGAGGAGGCAATAAAGACGAAAGACGAGATCATTGAGAAGAAAAATCAGGATCTTGCCGGAGCTCGTCGGAAGTACAAAAAACTTGCCGACATGACTGAGGAGGAACGTAATGAACTCTCGGAAAAAGAGCGTGAGCTTCTTGAGCGTCAGGAAAAATTGGAAGAGGATAAGAAGAAGTCTGATGAAGAGCGTGCTGAGCGTGAAGCGAAGGAGCGCAATGACGCTATTGACAGAGTAATCAAACAAAAGGTCGGAGAGAATGAGGAGCTTGCCGAGCGCGTGAAAAACAACATTGACCGCATTAAAGATGCCGATACACTGGTGACGGAAACGGAGATTGAAACCCTTGTCGGTGATGCGTACAATATGCTTGGTGAGCCGGCTCCCGAGGGTCCGGGTACTGTACTCGGCTCAGACAGGGGAGATGCCCCGGGCGGAAAAGAGGGTGACTTTGCGGACTCCTCACAGGGGAAAGACCTCGCTTCTCGCATGGGTCTCGCGCAGTCGCGGGAGGAAGGAGGAGAGCAGAAATAATCTCCCTATTATTCGTTTTGTAATCTATTGATATGTCAGAAGAACAGAACAACGAGAAAGAGGTATTGTCTATCTCGAAAGACGAGTTGCAGGCAATGCTTAACGATGCCGCCGAGCGTGGTGCTCAGATGGCAAAAGACTCCGGTCAGACAGGGCTTGTCCGTAAAGCCGTGAAAGAACATTTTGCGAGCTTGCGCTTTATTGACGGTCGTGCTGTTGTCGGATTTGCCAATAAGGGTACAGAGAATCGTCCGCAGTATGTGTACACGATTCAGGATCCGAAGAATCCGAAGGAGAACATTGAAATGGTAGAGCTTATTCTTGAAGGAATGAAAGAGAGTGAAGCCATGCCGGTGAACTTCATTGAATTCCTTTCGGAAACACCGCGCGTGCGCTGTAAGATTGTGAAGAAGACCGAGGAACCGTGGGAGATCACACAGGGCACAACGGAGCGTACCACGGTGCCTGAGGGCTCGTATGAGGTATCCTATCAGGGGTATCGCGTGCCGGTTTCCATTGAGGGAAAGACAACCGTCTTCACACTGGAAATCCCGGGCTCTGAATCTGCCGACGGGAAAGCACGCACACTGGATGTCCACGAGGACTACGTGAACATCTAATCTATTATTCATTGTAATGTATTGTTATATCTATGATTAGTGTAGAATTACCAGAAGTGAAAGCGGCTGAACTCAATGCTGAGATTGCTTTGTATGTGAAGCATGGAGTGATTGAGAAGGAAGCCGTAAAGGGTCTGCGTAAGAACGCGGACAAGGTGGCATTCATTACCAATCTCTACAAAGAGCATGGGGTGATTCTTGAGGTGACCAAGGAGGCGCTGAAAGACCATAAGGATCTCATTGACGCTTTTGTCAAAGCGAATAATGAGGTTGATGGTGTGGAAGAGGGTGAGGTGCTGCTTATCGACACAGTTGATGTTGAAAACTATCTCGGGCTCATTGACCCGAATACTCCGGAGCCGCCCCAAGCACCTGAGGTGAAGAAAGAGGGGTGTGAAGCGGAAGAGCTTGTCTACCAAGGGAAGACGGTGGTAAGTACGGAAAATCGCATTCTGAGCGGTAAGCTGTATAAGCTCGTGAAGATTGCCGACGGTACCGAGTACACCATCACACCGCAGGAATTTGAAGACGAGGTTAATCCGCGCGCGTAATATGGAAAACAACGCAACACAACAGGATCGTCCGCTCGCAAAAGAGCGTGATGAGCGATGTGTCCCAATCGCGCGCGCGCTTCTCCTCGCGCTTGCTTCGCATAAGGATCTCCAAATAGGAAGCAACGTGACAACGACACCGGAGAAGATTACGAAGTGTTATGGAGACTTCTATGCTGAGGTTGCCATTCCTCTCTTTATGGAAAAAGACCTCAAGCTGAGTGAAGTGGGATATGTCTTTTCCATTATGTCGCAGGCGATAGACCTCGCGAAAGGGATGACGGAAAAGTCTCTTGATGCGAACAGGGATATTGCCGACGCGCGTCTCTATGGCGTGGACAATATTGATGAACTGACGCTCAAACAGCTTGACGATGTATTGAAAAGGGATGTGGATAACTCCCCTCTTGACGAAAAGAAAGGGAAGAAAGTATAATACAGAGTGTGTGTAATGGTGAGTGATCGCACGGGAGCTGAGATAACAAACAGGCACTCGGCTCTCGACGTTCATCCGCCATGGGTGAAATACAATTCCACAGTTATTGGAACGGTCTCGAAAATCGTTCCCCTAAACAACAGGGGTGGCAACCTTGACACCGGCACCGTATCGGAACCGCCGGCCTCACTCTGAGTGAATACTGCCATTGGACAAGCATATTTTGCTTCGTCCTTTTTGTTTGGGACACCTTTATTCATTTTATATATCCTTGATATATGAGCATTAAACGTATCAGCGGATGTCCGAACATTCATTACATGCCCAAGGCCGCTTCCACGGTATTTTCCTTGAACGGTCTCGTGTATGCGAACGGCTCCGGGTATCTCATTCCGGCGGACAACACTTCAGGTGACCACTTCGGTATCGGCTTGAAAGCTGTTGCCGCGACAGATGATGATTACGCGAGCGCAACACCGTATCCTGTGGACATGGTGGGCCCGAACGACATTCTTGAAGCGGACGTTCCCAACGGCGACCTCGCTGTTTCCGACGTGGGTAATACCTGCGATCTTGATGACACCGATCCTACGGGCATTGACCCGGACGCGACATCGAAGAATGTTGTGACGATTGTCGGCTACATCTCCGCAAGTAAAGCCCTTATTGTGGTAAACGCTGTTGCCGGTACCAAGAACGTAGCGACGTCCTAGTACCCTCAGCACTCTTTTTATTCATTTTTTCAGTAACTTACTCGTATGAGCACTACTCTTCTCAGCACCATCACCCTTCCGGAGATGACTGATCTCATTCGTCGCGAATTTGCGACGGTGGCGAAAATGGTAGTACCTGCCTCAAAGCAACTGTTTATTTCCGATCCGATTGGAAAAGGGCAGGGCAATACAAAGCGATACGAGGAATTCGACATTGAAACCTTCGGTCGCCGCAAGAACGAAGGTGAGAAGGCAAAGAAGGCCTCCGCCGGTGTCGGGTACCACGTGATTGCAACAAAGAAACGTATTGCGCGGGAAATCGACATTACGCAGGAAATGCGTGACGAGAATCGATACCCGGAGGTACAGACCAACATTACCAGTTTGACGCACTTCTGCCCGCAGCGTATTGAACTTGATGGTACGCACTTGTTTACGTTTGCATCCGCGACTTCATACACCAACATGGACGGTGAAACCGTTACCATTTCCGTTGGTGACGGTCTCGCGCTTGCGGCGGCGGCACACACCCTCAAATTCAGCGATAGCACCTATCGTAACCGTGTGGCAGGAGACCCTATCTTCTCACCCGGCGCATTGACCGCCGCTGAGAAGCTCATGGTGACCGACATTCTCTCCAACTTTGGTGAGACTCGCGTCATGAACTTCAACACCATCGTGACAGGAAACGATCCTGACACGGTAAAGGCGGTGAAGAAGGTTATGATGTCTTCCGGTGACCCTGAGGCGGCGCATGCCGGCGTATACAACGCTGACCGCTCCGCGTATCGTCATGTCATTCTTCCTTACCTTGCAACGACCGCAACCAGCGCGCATGACTCCACGAAAGAGCGCTACTGGTTCATCGTAGCCGCAGGACAGGGAACTTCCGGATGGCAGGCGTACTACACCGAATGGGAAGCGCCGCACTCAAAGATGCCGGGTGAGGAAGATTACTCGGCGGACGTGTGGACATACGGTGTCCGCGCGGGATACAGCCACCGTGCTGTAACCGGTCGCGGTATCATTGCGTGTCTTCCGACCAGCTAAATTATTCATTCACGTGTATATGCTTGATACCCCATTGTGGGGAGAGGAGGAGGAGGAGCGTGTGCACACTATTCATCTATGTTCAACATCAACGCAGGATATGGACAGCTTCAGGCGATTGCGCTTCACAACGTGAAGCCGACTGCCGGCAAGGTGTTCCTTGTGGGTGATTCCAACACAGTGGACATTGATCGTCTTCGCTACCTCTTTGGGGTAGACCACGACGGAAAATTGCGCTATTTCGATGATCTCGAAGAGGCGCTCAACTCCGGAGCCGTGGTCGCGGAGCGCGGTGATGTCATTCTTGTGGCACCGGGTCATGCTGAAACAGTCAGCGCGGCAGGTGATATTACCCTTGACATTGCGGATGTTTCAATCGTGGGACTCGGATTGGGCACATCTCGTCCGAAAATCACGTTTGACACCGCGACAACCGCGACAATCTCCGTTTCGGCGGCGAATGTAACCCTCGAAAACATTGTTATTGAGGCGAACTTTGCCGATATTGTCGCTCCGTTCACGCTTGCGGCTGCCGCAAACTTCAAACTCGTAGGGTGTGAAGTGACACAGGCCGCCGCTGCCATGAACTTCCTGTACGTCTTTGATACCAACGCGACGAACAATGCCGCTGATGGCCTGTCTTTCATCAACTCCAAGTGGGTGGAAGCGGACACGGCGACCATTTCTCTCGCAAAGATTGACGCAGACCTTGACAACTTCAGTGTTGTTGGTTCCTACGTCAATCTCGGTGTCAATACCAGCGACCTTCCGGCACTTGCCGTGGTGGCGACCGGTAAAGACGTGACCAATGTGATGATCGAAGACAATGATGTCATTCGTTTGAACGACGCGAACCCGCTTCTTGTGACCGCAGACACGACGACCGCCAATACCGGTATCATCAAAAACAATCGTGTCCGCCACGCAGATACGGCGAGCGAACTTCTCATCACCGCGGGAACCAATATCGGACTCTTCGACAATAAGGCCTCGGCCGTTGTTGATGCTTCCGGATACTTGCTCCCGGCTGCCGACTCATAAGAGACGGCTTCACTCCGCCTCTGCCACGGGGGCGGAACTGAGGCCATCTCACTATTATTCATTACTCATTTTTATTTTTCTCATTATGAAATGTGTTACACCGGAACTGCCCGTACTTGACGCTCAGGCGGCGACAGGAAACGGAAATGTGCTCCTCGTGGAGGACTATGATGTCATTCTGCTCTCGTTTGACACCGCGAGCAGCGGAAATCTCACTGCCAAGGTACAGGGCTCTATTGCCGATGACGCGCCGACATGGGCGAATGCTCAGGCGGCGGACAATCAGTACGATTATTTACAGCTCAAAGACCTTGAAGATGCGTCCACTGTCGATGGCGACGTGGGCTTTGTTGTGTCCGGTACCGACGATCACCGACAGTTTGAGGTGAATGTGAACGGTATCAAATGGCTCAATGTGCGCGTGACCGCCTACACGGCCGGAAACGTGACTGTTAAAGCTAAAGGATTTAGTCGTTAATTGTTTCTCCTATGAGCAAGAAACCTACCACACAAAAAGAGGCGCAAGAGATACTTTCCGCTTTGAATATCTTGAATGCCAAGGTTACCTCACACGATGCCACTATCAACAGAAAAAAGGAGGAAATATCCCGACTTGCGAAGGTGGTGAATACGGCGAAAGAGCGTGCGGACAACGCCGAGCGTATTGCTGAGCGCAATGAGCAATGGGCAAAAGACGAGATTGCCAGTGTTATGGCTGGTCGTCGCGAGCTCAAAAAGGCGAAAGAAGACGCGAAGAAAGAGGAGGAAAAGGCGAAGAAAGCGCGAAAAGAGCGTGAGGAATGGGAGAAAGGTGCCTCGGCGCGCGTGAAAGCTGAAATAGAGCGTGTTGGAAAAGCACTTGAGACGGAACTCTCCGAACAGAGGGAAGAACTTGCTCTCACTAAGGAAGCTGTGGAGCGAGGCGCTGACGTGCTCGAGACGCTCGAGAAAGAGGAGAGTAAGGTGAAAGCGTCGATTGACGCATTAAAACGCGAGAATGAGGCGCTGAGACGGGAAAACGATGGTCTTACAAGCACTAATGAGACATTGAAAGGTGAAAGTGAGGAGCTTTCCCGTGTTGTTGGCGTGAAAAAGGAGCAGATTGCCGGCTATGAGGCACAGGTGGATGAACTGAAAGAAAGTATTGCCGACAAGAAGGAGAAGGTGTCTATTCTCACTGAAAACATCGCCGACCTTGAAAAGGTGGAGAAAAAGACGCAGAAAAACGTGGATATGTTGGAAAGTAAGGTATCTGACTTTGAGACTCGTAAATTTGCACTCGGAGAGCGTAAAGTGGAGCTCGACAAGCGAGAAGAATTTATCAAAGCGAAGTATAAAGCGGCAGGTGTGAAATACCGATAATTATGTTCATCAACCCACAAACAATCTGGCTGGGATACATTGGAGCTATCATCATTGCTCTTATGATGTTTTTTGGTATGTCTCAGGATGCGCGAGCGTTTATGGAGGATTCGAAATGGCAGGAGCGCGTGGGGACATATCTTGAAACCGCATGGGCTGAGGGACGTGATATTCTCATCAATGGACTCGATCACTATCTTAACTTTGGGTTTACGAGCGGTGAGAGCGGATACGGCTTCCGTGATAATAGCGGCGATATTGAGTATAAAGACAGTGGTGGCTCATGGATTGCCATTAACTCCATTTCAGGAGGTGGAGGTGGAAGCGGTGATGCCATTACCGTGGACGGCACGGCGGTGGACACGACCGGCGCGTTTGCTTCATCCGGTGATATTGATTTCATTATTTCTGACGGCGGTGCCGGTGGTCCGGACACTATTACGGCCGACTACAACACCGGCTCCATTGTCTTCACTGATTTGGATAATACCGACATTACCCTTGCTGATTTTACGAACGATGCCGGTTTCATCACATCCACGCTTTCACAAGAGCAGGTGGAGGACTATGCCGGCGGTATGTGGAGCGGGAACACCGAAACAGGCGGTACCATTACCTACCAAGATATTGACGGCACACTTGATTTTGTGTTGGATGCGACAGGAGATTGGACGGGGACACTTGACGGCTACGAGGCGGCCGCGCTTTTGGACGACACCACACTCTCTGATGAGCAAGTGCAGGATAAAGCGGGTGCCATGTGGAGCGGAAATACGGAGACCGGCGCGACAGTCACCTATCAGGATGCCGATGGCACAATCGATATTGTGACCGACGTGCAAACGAGTGATTTACATAATGCAGTAACCCTCTCGGGGGTATACGACTATATTACACTCTCCGGGCAGGATATTGTCCGAGGTCAAATCGATCTCACGACCGACGTGACCGGCACACTTCTGGTGGGATCGGGAGGCACCGGCACGGCAACGCAATTCACCACCGGCTCTGTCGTCTTTGCCGGCGCCTCGGGCGTCTATTCCCAAGACAATGCGAACCTCTTCTGGGACAATTCGAACAATCGACTCGGCATCGGGACGACGGCACCGGGGGCAAAGTTGCACATAGACGGGAACAGTATCAGTGAAATCGCGATACTCAACAGCGACAACGCGAATGGCGGCTATCTCACGTTTAAAGATAATGGGACAACAAGAGGATTTGTCGGCCATGGCTCCACACTCTTTGCCAGTCTCGCAAACACCGACTTTGGCATTCGTTCTCAAGCTGGAATGGCATTCGGTGATACTGGCGCCGTGAACATGTACATCGACATCGCCGGCAACGTCGGCATCGGGACGAGTGCACCAGTCAATAAACTGGACGTGGAAGGCG
>CAZZDA010000003.1:0-46453 GCA_964652585.1 uncultured Gammaproteobacteria bacterium
CTTTTCAAGTCGCACTGGTCAAACCAGTGGCTTACCCTTTGGGGGTGTGAGTTACGCTTCAGTATACCAATCACTTTCTTGAGTTTTCCGTTCTCTTGATGTGCTTGCGCGTACCTTTTCAATCGGAGTAGCGCGTGTTGCGCCTCATACTTTGTTGGCGCGAAGATAACCGCTTCCGTCATTACCTTGATCTGCCGGTCAATCTCGTTTCTTGGTCGTACGAATGGCACGACTTGCCCCGCACGGCTGTACTTGTGAAAAGCGCAGAGTTGCAGAGGCGTATTGGAGTAGCGTTCTTGGAGCAGTTTGAGAAGTCCCGGCTCTCCATCGCAGAAAAAACCTTTAGATTCAGTGATAACACGAGGTTCCGTCTCAATGATCTCTTCAAGCAATTTCTCATACGTCTCGTGTGTTTCATCAAGCGTCACGTGATAGCCTACGAGATCCAGTGTCTTGACGTCAAAACAAATAAGAAGTACGAGATCGGTGCCATTGAGCTTGAACCACGTGCCGTCCCACGCGTAGTAGCCTGAACGATAGGGTTTCAGCGCGAGCGTTACCTCGCTTGATGACGGCAAGCGGTCAGCCATCTTCTCCATATGGTCAAGGAGAATGTCTTTCGACAATACTTTCCGCTGAAACCATGCTTGGAAAATATCGCGTGTGTTCTCAAGCGACATGGAGCGAATGTACACGTACGCCGCGTACTCGATCATTTCAATCGTGAACATACCAATAAGGCGCGCATTGTGCCAGACATGCGTACAAGAAGCGCAGCGGTAGGATTGATAGGGTCGTGTCCTCCACCCACGCTTCTCAAAAATCTGTAAAAGAACTTTTCCCGCCCGCTTCCAATTCTCTCTACCGCACTTCCTGCAAATGTTTTTTTAGGCATACATGAGGGTTACGATGTATCTACAAGTTATGACTATGCATAGTATACCTCATTTATTCCTAACATTGGAGAAGAATAGACCATAGCAGGTCGTGAATCTCCTACCAGTACCCTAATTTTCTAAAATAAGTACACGTAACTCTTGCTCGTTCACCAAGCCATGTTTTTTTGCGGAACGTATGCGAATAAACTGTACACCGGGCTGCATTTCCAGCGTGAAAGAAAAATTACCCTGACTATCACTTATCACTTCTTGGTTATTTACCGTAACTTGTGCTTCCGAATCCGTCACGCCGCGCACCTCCACTTGCCTATCATGTGTTATTAGATTTTCCTCAGGGCTCTCAACGGTAAGTTTTGGCGGCTGCAAACTTTGCGCTAAAGAAAAACTTAAGTAGCCAACTCCCAAAAGTACGATCACCGCAACACCCGCAAAACGCCGCAAAGTAAGTTTGTGCGACACCAAAGAAAATTCTTTCCGTTTTTTTTGTTGTGGGCGCACCACTGCTTCCCGTTGCTGAGTATAGTGATACTGCTTTGCAAACTGCTCAAGCAACGGTTTCGGTTCAAGATTAAGATAATGAGCGTATGTCTTCAAATACTGCCTTCCATACCCTATACTGGGAATACGATGAAAATCGCCGTCTTCCAGCGCTTTGAGATATTTTTCTTGAATATGTAATTTTTCCGCAATATCCTTAATTTCTTCCTGTTTTTTCTCTCTTGACTGCTGTAATGATGGGTGAAAAGACATGGTCATATAAGAGTATACTATCATGTATTGCATGCCCTCACAAGAGCCTTTTTACCACGTAAAAAGGGTGTTTTGACACCCTTTTTGTTTACAAACTCTAAAATACACATTGCTTATATATCTATTTTCGCAAGCCGTTGCGTTGTTTTTATCACTGTGTCGGGATTCAGCGAGATACTATCAATGCCTGCAAGAATAAGAAATTCGGCAAAATCAGGGAAGTCTGAAGGAGCTTGTCCGCAAATACCGATCTTTGTTTTATTTTTTCTTGCCATATCAATTACCGTCGCGATCAACGTCTTGACCGCCAAATTCCGCTCATCATATACGTGGCTTACCAACTCCGAATCTCTATCCACACCAAGCGTTAATTGTGTTAAGTCATTACTGCCAATGGAAAAACCGTCAAAAATTTCAGCGAACTTATGTGCAAGTATTACATTTGAAGGAATCTCACACATGACATATATTTCAATTTCCTGTGCATTTTTTGGAATTGCTACGCTTCTTTTAAGTCTTTTCTTGAACTTCTTGCCCACCAATCCATTCTCCGCCATAATCGTAAGCACTTTTTCACCTTCTTCCACAGTTCTACAAAATGGCACCATGAGCTTCACATTGGTTAAACCCATACCAACACGCACCTGCTGAATTGCTTTCAGCTCCATTTCAAATGCAGGACGAAATACCGGGTCGTAGTAGCGTGAAGCACCGCGCCAGCCGATCATGGGATTGCGTTCTTCCGGCTCATATAACTCACCGCCGATCAATCCTGCAAATTCATTCGTACGAAAATCAATAAGCCGCAAGATAACCTCTTTCGGATAAAATGCCGCTGCAATTTGGGCTATGCCTTGTGCTAACTTCTCAACAAAAAATTTCTGTTTATCGGTATATCCGGGTGAGACGCGATCTATCTCTTTTTGAACCGAGGTTGGCAGTTTTTTATAGTCCCGCAAAGCCAAAGGATGTGCTTTGATCGCATTGGTAATGATCAGTTCTTCGCGAGCTAATCCCACTCCGTCATTAGGTATTGCCGCTGCGGTAAATGCCAAATCAGGAGCTCCAACATTCATCATGATCTTGGTTTTTTTCGGTCGGCGAAAATCTTTGAGTGTGGTCTTGCGGAGCTTATAAGGTAAAACTCCATCGTAGACATACCCTTCATCTCCTTCCGCGCAGCTTACCGTTACTTCTTGCCCGTTTTTGAGTACTTTTGCCGCGTCACCCGTACCAACCACGCACGGAACGCCCATTTCACGCGAAACGATCGCCGCATGGCACGTACGTCCGCCGGAGTTGGTAACAATTGCAGACGCTATCTTCATTGCCGGCTCCCAATCAGGATCGGTCATCTCCGATACCAACACCTCTCCTTTTCTAAATTCATGTAATTTTTCCGCATTTTCAATAATATGCACCTTCCCTGTTCCAATTTTGCTGCCAACCGCGCTGCCGCTGGTAATAACCTCTCCCTTTTTTTCCAAAATATATTCCTCAAGTACATGCCCGCTCTTTTGCGCGTGTATAGTTTCAGGACGGGCTTGTACAATAGAGAGCTTACCATCAACACCGTCTTTCGCCCACTCAATATCCATCGGGCGTTTGTAGTGTTTTTCTATGATCATGCCCCACTCGGCAAGCTTGATCACCTCACGAGCGGTGAGTGCAAATCGCTCACGCTCTTTTTTAGGAACAGTAATATTTTTCGTAAAATCTTTTGCACCTTTCGCATAGACCATGCGCAATTCTTTCGTACCAAGCGTTCGTACAATAATTGGATTGATCTTTTTATTCGTTTGATACTGCTTGAGCGTTGGTTTGAACACAATGGATTCGTCCGGCGTTACCACGCCTTTGACAATATTTTCACCAAGTCCATAAGAAGAATTAACCAAAATAGCATCACGAAAACCTGATTCAGTATCAAGCGTGAACATAACGCCGGACGCCGCTTTATCAGATCGCACCATTTTTTGCACACCAATAGAAAGTCCTATATTGAAGTGATTGAAATTTTTGTCCTCCCGGTATGATATTGCTCTATCCGTAAACAACGATGCCATGCATTTTTTACACGCCTCCAAAAGAGCTTTGGTATCTGTAATATTCAAATAGGTTTCCTGTTGCCCCGCAAAACTCGCGTCAGGCAGATCTTCGGCGGTCGCGGAAGATCGTACCGCAACATCCGCATTCTTTACGCTATAATCAGAGCTTAACACGCGATACGATTCAATAATCGCTTCTTCAAGTTCTTTGGGAAATTTAGCGCGTAAAATAATTGCTCGTACTTTTCTCCCCCGCTCCTGTAAATTGCGAATGTCATGGGTATTTAGATCTTTGAGTACATCTTTGATAGCTTTTTTAATACCCGCTTTTTCAAGAAAATAGTAGTATGAGTACGCGGTTACCGCATAGCCATTTGGCACCCGCACGCCTTTTTTTGTAAGATTGCGATACATCTCACCCAATGAGGCGTTTTTTCCACCGACCAATGGTATATCCTTGATACCGAGTTCATTAAAAGGCAATACAAAAGCTTCTTTACGATTTTTTGGCATAGGAAAAATAATGCAAAAGTATAAGTAAAATTCTCATTTGTCATTTCGAGCGCGTGCAACAAGCCGAGAAATCCCTTGATTTGAAATAAGAGATTTCTCCACTTCGCTCACTCGCTTCGGTCGAAATGACATTGTTGTTGGTTGTAGGTTATAAGTTAATTTTTTTCGCCCACTCACCAACATAGGGCACTTCCCACCATTCGCCCATAAGCGCATTCGCAAAACCGACAATGCTCATAACAAAAATGGCAAGACTTCCTACCATAAACACAAGCCATCCAAGTATGGGGATAATACCGATGACAAGCAAAGCTATCCAGCACCCGACAAGTACGAGGCCTTGTTTTGCATGATATTGCGCAAAGGCGCTTTCTCTCTTAAAGAGAAGCGGGAGAAGACAAAGGATGGAGAGATAGCCGACCGCGGCGATCGCGCGATTCTGCTCTACATCTTGATCCTTGCCCGATTTTTTTTTGATCTGCGGCATAGGGGAAAATGAGTTAAAAAATTAAGCGTAGTATAGTATAGAGTATAAAGTGAAAAATTAATTTTGCATTTTGCGCTTTTAACTGATTTCATTGTACCACACCTTCCAAACTATTGACAATGAGTATGGTTATGCTATACTATATACACGTCAACCACGAATTGCAGTTGTGACCCCGAAAGTTCGAGACTATGTTTCGAACTTTCTTTTTGTTTCCATGCGTGATAGTATACATGTCGTGGAGTTCAAGGGGCTGCCGTTGGTACGGCAATTCGTGGTTGACGCTCGAATTGAGGTGTTCAATTCCCCTTGGCTCCACGTTGAGCCTGATTAATTCAAAAATTCGCCCAGATTTATCATAGACACCCGACGTCCTCTTGAGACGTCGGGTGTCTGCGTAGTATTTACTTTGGCAAGTCGCCTTTCCTATAAAACTTCGCGGCGTCCTCCGGTGCAATAGGGTTGATGATCAGTCCGGAGCCGATCTCTACTCCCGCCCAAACGCTGCCGCGAGGCTTTACTTTTAAATAGAGGTGCTGGTCTTCATCGTGAATGACTTGATGAAAATAAAAATTATACGGCAAATGGAGATCGGTAATCTTCTGTAAAGCATATTTTAAAATTTTTGCCATTGATCGCCGCTCACCTGCGGTTAAGACCGTCACGTTATCCAAATGCCGCTTGGGCATGATCCATACCTCATAATTATGCATACTCGCATACGGTGTAAAGGCAATAACATCTTTGTCTTCCCATACCAAACGAGGTCCCTCCTTCTCTTTTGCGATCACATCGCAATAGACACATCTCCCCGTCTCTAACTTATACTCCTGCACTTTTTGCGATTTATCTTTTAGGTGCGGTGGCAAAAATTCTGTCGCGAAAATTTGTGAGTGCGCATGTTGGAGCGACGCACCTGCTTTTCCGCCATTGTTCTTAAAAATAAGAATGTATTCAATTTTTTTATCGCGTGTTATAGCGCGTGTCCTTTCAGCATACACTTCAAAAATATGACCGATGTGCGCAACTGAGAGATCGTCCAGCTCTTTGATGTGGTTCGGTGTTTCAACTACCACCTCTTGTGTCCCATATGCTTTGGAGTTCTCTTTTGAAACTGCCGGGAAGATATTGGCAATAGATTTCACCTGCCACTTTTTTTGCGAACCATAGGTTGCGAGTGCCTTGACGTTTTTCAGCTGTTCGGGGCAAAAATGACATACCTGCCGCTCAGTTCCATGCACTTCCATACGCTCAAACTCACGCGGACGCTTCCCGCGCCGCGGTGATATGATCACGTATTTTTCTTGGATATAGTCTTTGCGTATTTCTGATTTCATAGTGCAATGTCTATAGTATAGCACGCTTTTATTCTTTCATTAACGCCTTATACAATTTCATATATTCTTTCGCTGATCTGTTCCATGAATAATCCCCTGTCATGCCATTGCGTATGATCTTTTGCCATGCCTTCGGCTGTTCATCATATACTTTTAATGCTTGAGAAAGAGAACGTTTGAAACTTGCAGCTGTCGGCATCGTAAAGAGAAAGCCATTGGCACGACTATTCGGATGAGAACGAATAGTATCCGCAAGCCCACCGGTTTTTCGCGCAATAGGAACACTGCCATAGCGCATAGCGATCATCTGCCCTAAGCCGCACGGCTCATAGCGCGACGGCATCAAAAACATGTCAGACCCCGCATAAATCCCTCGCGCTAACGCAGCGCTAAAACCAATATGCACCGCCACATAGCCCTTATATTTTTTCCTGAGATCCAGTAATTGCCGCTCATATTTTTTAGCACCGCTCCCAAGTACGACAATCTGCACGCCGCGGCGTACAAGCCACTCTATGTTCTCAAGTAAAAGTTCAATGCCTTTTTGATAAGCAAGTCGACCGATCACGCCGAGCAATGGCGCTTGAACATCCGACACAAGATTCATCTCCGCCTGCAAGGATTGTTTATTTATTTTCTTTCCCCGTACAAAAGTTACTGCGTTATACCGACGTACAATATCAGCATCTTTATGCGGGTCAAAAACATTGGTAGGGATACCGTTTAAAATACCAGCTACTCTTTTTTTGCGAAGAAGTTTTTCCAAGTCATAGCCATAAGCGGCTGTTTGTATTTCATGTGCATGCATCGGACTGACGGTGGTGATACGATCACTGTACTCTGCGGCAATATTAAGAAAACGCATCTCACCTTTTTTTAATACCTTTTGTCGTATTTCTTTTTGCTCTGCCAAGGAAAGTCCGAGAAAATTCACTACATCACGCATATGATAGTGCCCTTGATAGCCGACATTATGAATGGTGAGTACGGTTTTTGTCTGTCGATAGTTGCTAGTACTCTTCGCAAGTTTTTGCAGTTCAAACGGTAAAAGTCCCATATGCCAATCATGTACATGTACTACATTTGGCTGCCATGCTATTTTTTGTAATGCATGCGTTGCGGCACGGGTAAAAAATGCAAAGCGCCGTAGGCGTTTTATGTCGCTTGCAGGTGCGGTGAGTTTTTGCAAATACACATTCCCTTGTGAAAAAAAAGTGTCTTGCTCCAAAAAATAAACAGGAATTTTACTGTTCGGGAGCGTTGTTTCCCAAACAAGTACTTCGTGCGTTTTTCCGCCTGCTTCAACCTGAAATCGATGTTTTGTTCGACGCAGTTTGTGTTTTTTCGTATCAAGTACGCCATACTTCGGCAGCATGATACGCACATCTACTCCTTGTTTTTTAAGCGCATATGGCAACGAACCTACTACATCCGCCAATCCTCCTATTTTAAAAAAGGGGGAGCATTCCGCGGCGACAAAAAGGATTGATATATTTTTCTGCATAGGCTACCTTTTTGAGATTTTTTCTAAAAATGGTTTTACTACACTCTTTGGAACCCGAAAATACTCCCCGGCACTTCCTAAAAATTCAGGATGACGACGATAGGTTGCTTCTACATGATAATCCGTACCTCCCGTTGCAAGCAAACGAAGGCTCTGCGCCACTGATTGATAATGCGCCACCTGATGCCAATTATGATACGGCGAATATACTTCTAATCCTTGCAGTCCCATAGCTTTAAACTGTGCAATCACCTTGTCATTACTCCAACTAAAATGATGTCCCGGATGTGCAAGAGAGGTTATCGCTCCCGCACGCCACAAAAGTCCTATAGCCTCACGCACAGGCAGCGATGTTTCTTCAAGCGTTGAATTTCTCTTTCCCCGAAAATAACGATTGATCAGCGTAAAAAAATCAGGCAACCCTGAATCAAGTCGAAAATCAGCACGAATTTTTTTTCGATTATGGGGTGAACGCGTTAGTTCGTGGATAATTTTCCCAAAACCAATATATTGAGACGGTGTGTCAAATAGCCGCTCCGCGTTATAGATAAAGCCGCTGGCTTTCAATGCGGTAAGCGATTTATGAATTGCAGCTACACGCCGTTTGTGCAACCGTTCAAGCGCAACTAACAATTCTTCATGCCGCATATCAAATCCATATCCTAAAACATGGAGACGAAATCGCCGATATCTCGCGTACAGCTCAATACCGGGAATAAAGGCGATGCCGGACTTTCTTGCCTCATGGCGCATCTCTGGGACGCCCGCAATGGTGTTATGATCGGTAAGCGCAAGAGTGGTAATGGAAAGACGCTTTGCACGCGCGCAAATTTCCTTTGGGCTATGTTCACCATCCGAGTAATGGCTATGGCAATGGAGATCTACGTACATTTCTCTTGGAGCTCGTAACTTGAAACCCGTAACGTAAGAGAGGTTATGAGTTATGAGTTATGAGTTATGAGTTATGAGTTATGATGTTAGTTTTTTGTTCTTCTACAATATTAAAAAGCTTTTCAAGACGTTTGCGCGGGTCGCCATGTTTTTTGTAGTAGGGAGAGATCAGACGTAACACGATCATATCCAGCGCGGAACGAATAAGAAACACGGGCAAGGCGCGTTGTATTTCTTCTTTTTCTTTTTTCGTACACTCTTTTAGGTAAGCACGTAAAAATTTTTGTGGATACTTTTTTGGCAAGAGCTCTGCTGCATACGACGTCAACATCATCTCAAGCTGTAACATAAAATTTGCCACATCATGTGCGGGATGAAAATATTGAAAAGTCATAAAATCAATGATGCCAACATTTTTTGTATTTCTATTATAGATGATATTACTCGGTTGAAAATCGCCATGAACAAGTGTCCATGCACTCGGATCAGAAAAAACATGACCCTCTATCAGCGTCTCCAATTCTTTCAGATATTGTTCTACTTTTCTTGCATCTCGCGTTTTGACCTCGCGTACTTTTCTTGCCAATTTACGCAGACTCTGCCGCTCTTCCACGCTCGTGCGCTTATGAATGTATTTTGGCTTTGTATGGTGCAAGAGCGCGATCTTTTTCGCAACAAGCGCCAAAACGGTATCAAAGTGTTGTTCCCGTTTTCGGCCAAGTGCCGGAAAATCACGCAAGGTGCGTCCTAAAAACTTTGAATAAAGTACAAAATTTGCTTCCGGAAAAAAATAGACCGGCTTGGGAACGGTATAGCGTGCGACGCCGAATGTTTTCCAAAGATGTCTCCACATTTTGTAAGCTTGCAAGTTTGTACGATTCCCACGAAGCTTGACATCAACTTCCAGTCCATTTTTTTGTAAAACATTTACTCGGTAACGCGTGAGATAGCTTTCCGCTGCAAGACCTTCCTGATAATCAGCGGTGGTTGATACCACCCGATACGCACGAGGAAAGAGGCGCGATTTATGATCGCGAAAAAATGCCAACATGTACTCGGCATCAATAAAACGTTTGTAGTCAGATTTTTTGTAAGCGCGGGACATATTTTTTACGGTATAATTTTCTACAATATACAGTATAGCACACGACTACAAATTTTGTGAGCTATCTGCGAGTAGCACTACTTACTACGCACTGCCTTTCTTCAGTTTTCTGAGCTCTTTCTCTATTTTTTTCTTACTCACCGGCAAGTAGTGTTCTTTCGCAAACTTCGGATGATGCTTACGGGTCAAAAACGATGAGGCCGAAGGAATGTTCCGAACAGCATGCAATTGGTCTACCGCATGCGCCACATCATACACATCGTGGCCATGACGTAAACGTATGATAGCGTCACGCCACATAGCCGCCTTCTCATATTCCAAATCTTTAGCGCTCTTACGCATCTCTGCCTCAAACTCAAGAATGAGCTGATTGAACCAGTGGGGTGGCGTACGATCTTTCAGCGGGACAGCGCGCCAAGGCTCTTGCTGTTCATTCAAGCGTCGTATATACCCCGACCGCTGCCAATCAAATCCTTGATGTACAATACGATCATAGAGATCACGTGCTTTACGTTTTACATCGCGCGGTATGTCCGGATGATGCACAAGCGTCTCATGCAAATGCCACGCGCCTCTCTCTACCATCTCTAAGCTCCACCAAGGCTTAGCGCTTGCCCACCAGTAATGACAGCTGTTCAGTCCTTCGTCAAGCTGCGCTCGCGATTGTTTTGTTGTTCTCTTTTTAGGATCAAGCTTTGCCACTTCCCTCAATGCCAATCGCGTAAATGCCCATTGCCATCTGTGTATAGGATTATCAGGATGGTCCCATCGTTGATACGGTACACCGCGCCGTACTTCCTCAGGATCTGATGACCAGGTACAATCCAAAAGTTTTCGCTCCTCGCGCTGTTGTATACGCTCAACCAATTGTGATACGGTCACGAGTTTGTCCGCGTGATGATCAAGCAACGCAAAAAGTATTTTTTCAAGACCGGGGCGATGATGGCCAAATGTTTCACCGTCAACCGCTGACACAATATACTGCTTTCCGGAAAATTCAGTTGAAAGGTACGTATTGAGCGTTTGCAATGAACGAGCATATGCTGACGCAAAATATTCGCTTAAGCGCCTATTACGCAAGACAAGAGTAAAATCACTAAGTCGTGGAAGAGTAAAAAGACGATCATGAGGTACGGTGTTGAGACGACCATTGTATGCCACCTCATCAACAAGCATGGATGCATATCCTTCTTTTTTCAACGTTCTGGCAAGTTTGGCACTAAATCCTATTTCCGGAGAGAAAAAACTCTTCGGCTGATACACACTGCCAAAAACACGCCTGTGAAGATCATGATTCAATTGAACTTGCCGCTGTACTTCATCTGTGGGAATTAAGGGTAAAAAAGCATGGTATTTTGCCGATCCCAACAATTCTATTGTTCCTCGCTCTGCCAACGTACGAAAGCCGTCTGTCACATCGTGATACCCATATCGCATCAACTGCTCGGTCAAGGTACCGCTTATATTAATGGTAAGTTTTCCACGTCGCGTGCGTAAAAGCCCCTTTATTAAAGGTCGGTAGCTCTCCTCAACAATCTGCTTTACTATACGCTTATCTTGGTTGGGAGGTTGATAGAAATGAAGTACAATGGACCAGAACATATTTTCTCGTAGCTTAGAACTTGAAACCCGTAACGTAAGAGAGGTTATGAGTTATGAGTTATGAGTTATGTGATTTGCGCTTCTTTATCGCCTTACGATAGAGTGCCACATATTTCTTAGCCGGAAGCTCCCATGAAAATGACTGCTGCATGCCTTTCCACACAAGATGCACCCATACGGCAGGATATTTATAGGTTTCCAAGGCGCGTGTAACCGCAACAAGAAAATATTCACGCGTGTACGCTGGAAAAACGAAGCCATTCCCCCGACCGGTCTTTGGATTAAAATTTGTTACCGTATCTGACAGCCCGCCCGTCTCATGTACAATTGGCACTGAGCCGTAGCGCAAAGATTTGAGTTGTGAGATACCGCACGGTTCATACCGAGACGGCATAAGAAACATATCGGATCCCGCATTGATGCGTGATTCCCTCTCGTGGGTAAAGGGTGTTAAAAGCGCGAATTTTTTTGGATATTTTTTTTGGATACCGCGAAAGTAATCACGAAATTCTTTTTCCCCTTCTCCTAAAATAATCATTTGCAACCTTTGTCGTAGAAGCAACTCTATAGTCTCTTTTACCAAATGCAATCCTTTTTGTTCAACGAGACGATTCACCATGCCAATAAGAGGAATGTCATTGGCAACGGTAAAGCCAACACGCCGCTGAAGCGCCCGCTTGTTGCGCAGTTTTTTATTAAGTGAATTCCAATCAAATTTTTGCGCAATATTTTTATCAAACATGGGATTATGCACGCTGTAGTCAATGCCGTTAATTATGCCGTATAAGTCTTTTTTTCGTTTTTGTAAGGTATTTTCAAGTTTTTGTCCAAATTCAGGCAGTAAAATTTCTTGCGCATATCGCTCAGATACCGTATTCAAAACATCAGCCTGAATAATCCCCCGTTTCATGAAATTAATATAGGGTATGCGCCGCATCTCCTGTGGAATACCATTTGATCCCCGATCTCTTTTTGCCGGAGGAATTTTCCACCATGCGCCACCCATTTGATACGAGAGGTTATGCAAGGTATACAAAACCGGCATATGGCGCAGGTAGGGATCTTTACTGGTACGTAAAGCATTTGGCAAAAGACCGCCTTGCCAATCATGCGCATGCACAACATCAAATGTTTTTTCCTCTTTTGCCAGCTCACGAAGAAGTTCTTTTGCCGCAAGAGTAAAAAAGAGAAAACGCAAGTTGTCATGATCAGTGTTATACAGCCGCATATTATCTCTCCGTTCATTGGTGTTACGAAAGCTGTATCGCCCGAAAAATTCTTCATTGCCGATAAAAAAAACCGTCAGTCCTTTATATGGCTGCGTATATTTAATTCGACACGGATATTCTTTTTTTCCTACGTCAATATACATCCTCTCCTTATACACACCCTTTGCCACATTCTGCTGACGCACAAAACCGTAATATGGTAACACAAGTGAAACGTTATGTCCTTTGCGCACCAACTCTTTAGAAAGTGATTGTATGACGTCAGCAAGACCGCCCGTTTTCGCGTACGGCGTCGTCTCGGAAGCGATCATGAAAATAGAGAGTGGTTTTGAAGACATAATTTCTCGTAACTTAGAACTTGAAACCTACAACAAGGAGAGGGTTATGTATGATGTGTTTGTGAGTGTGCCGCAGTTATTGCTACTGCGAGTCCGTCCGCCGCATCATCCGGCTTAGGAATACTCTTAAGATGTAATATTGTTTTTACCATTTCTTGCATTTGCCGCTTATCAGCTCTTCCATAACCGGTGAGTGCTTGTTTAATTTGTAAAGGTGTAAATTCTACGAGGGGCAATTTTTTTTGCGCGCACGTGAGCAAGATACAGCCGCGTGCCTGTCCTACGGCAAATGCCGTTTTTGCATTCGCCGCAAAAAATAACTCTTCAACAGCAACACGATCCGGCTTATGGAGATTCAAGAGAGCAAGCAATTCTTTATGTAAAGATTCTAAACGTTCCGGAAACGGTTGTATAGCCCTCGTCAGAATACAGCCATGCGCAACATGCTCCAATGTACCGCGTATATAGGTGATCACCCCATAGCCGGTTGTTGCAATTCCCGGATCAATCCCTAATATTCTCATAACTTAGAATGTATCATACGATTATGCAAGATGTGAGTTATGAGAATTTCAAGTTCGTATAAATTTCTTGTACATCGGAGAGGTCGTCTAGCGCATCAAAAATTTTTTCTATTTTTTCTTTTTTTGCCGCATCGGTTAGCACTACCTCTTCCTTGGAAATATACTCCAGTCCCGCACTCTCAACAACAATACCTCGTTTCGTTAGCGCTTGCTGCAATTCATGTAATTTGTCGCTTTCCGTAAACAATACAAGCCATTCTTTTTCTTCACTTGCATCTTCCGCGCCTAGCTCCAACACTTCCAGCAAGAAAGAATCTTTGTCGGCAATTTTTTCCTGCGGTACTGAAACACGCACCACTCCTTTTCTTTCATATTGCCATGCAACACTATTGGGGCCGCCTAGCGAGCCGCCGTTCTTGGTAAGTGTGTGTTTCACGTCAGCAACTGTACGATTACGATTGTCGGTCAAAGTTTCAATAAGTACAGTCGCTCCATCAGGCAAAAACCCTTCATAGAGTATTTCTTCCAACTGCGCGTCATCCCCTTCTCCCGTACCACGCTTGACAGCTCGTTCAATATTATCTTTGGGCATATTGCCCTTCTTTGCCTTCTCAATCGCAAGTCTAAGTTTGAAATTTGTATCAGAATCCCCGCCACCTTCACGCGCTGCTATAGTGATAACATTTGCAAGCTTCGTAAAAAGAGCGCCGCGTTTTGCGTCAGCTGCGCCTTTCTGATGTCGTATAGAATGCCATTTTGAATGACCGGACACAAATTCTTAGAACTCATAACCTACAACTCATAACCCAAAATTGCAAGTTGCAAATTATTATAATGGAGATAAAATACTTGCATAGCGTAGCATTTTATAGTTGAAAAATCAAGGTTTTTAACTTGTACAAAGCGGCATGAGTTGCTACAATAATGTCTATATTACTATAACCGTTTCTATGCAAAATATTATCACCAATTTTCCTGAGCAGTTGCTCTATCTCCCTCATATAGACAATAATTCTAAGCTGCCAAAAAAGAGATTTTCTAATATTATAGTATGTGGTATGGGGGGGTCAGCTCTCCCCGGTGAAATACTTCGTATGTATTTGAAAAATGCGGGGCTACTTGCCGACATACCGGTTCATCTCAACCGCACCTATACCCTGCCGCAAGAGGCAAATCACCACAGTCTTATCATAGCTATTTCTTATTCGGGAAATACAGAAGAAACGCTTGCTTCCTATACTGACGCAAAAAAACGAAAAGTACCAATTGTTGGCATTGCATCGGGGGGAAAACTGCAGCAACGCTGCAAAAAAGATTCCGTGCCATTTATTCCAATTCCTTCAGGATATCAGCCACGCATGGCATTGGGATTTTTTGTTTCAGCACTTGCGGTACTTTTAGAAGAGATCAATATGGTCAAGCACGCAAGCTCCGATCTGCAAGAGACCGCTCCTTTTCTCACCAACAACATGTCAAGCTATAAAAGAAAAGGAAATACACTAGCACAAAACATAGGAAAAAGTATTCCAATTGTCTATAGCTCGCATACCCATAAAATGCTCGCTATTATGTGGAAAATTAATTTTAATGAGAATGCAAAGATCCAATCTTTTTTTAACGCTTTCCCCGAACTCAATCATAACGAGATGGTAGGATTTACCAACATGATAGGCAGCTATCATTTTCTCATTTTGGAAGACGGTCAAGAAGATGCGCGCATTAAAAGACGTATGCAGCTATTCGCACAATTTATGCGCAAGAGAAAAGTACCGACAACGATGATACCACTTGTCGGTAAGACTTTTTTGGAAAAAACGTTTTCTTCTATTCTGACTTCTCTTTGGACCTCGTATTTTCTCGCAACCAACATCTACCATATTGACCCTATTCCTGTTGATATGGTTGAGGAATTTAAGAAAAAGTTATGAAACCGCAAAGCAAAAAACTCATCTGGTTCTTAAAACTCTTGCTTGGCATAGGATTTATTGCACTCATTATACACCAAGTAAGTTTACAAGAATTACGTACTACTTTTTCAAATGTAGAGTGGTTATGGGTAGGCATTGTGGGAATAGGAGTATATGGAACTATACTTATCAGCATCTATCGTTGGCAATACCTTTTACAACCTTTTACTAATACTTCTTATGTTCTGCTCTATAAGTTTTTTTTTATAGGACTTTTTTTTAGTACCTTTTTACCAACAAATTTTGGAGGAGATGGTATACGCACCTGGTATCTCAAGAAAGAAGAGCACATACCCTTTCCGGAATCACTTGCCGCAACGTTTATGGAGCGATTTACCGGACTTCTGAGCGTTATTATATTATTACTAATTGGCATGATTTTGAACTGGCAGGCGTTACGTCAAGTTAATGTACAATTCTACGTACTGACAATTGTCATAGCATGCACCTCGCTAACCGGTGTCTTTTTTATTCCTCGTGTACAAATACTTATCAAAAAGATCTGCACTATACATACGAACACCTTTACAAAAAAACTCTCTTTGTTTCTCGCAGCACTAAGACTCTATACAAAGAACATGTCAGTATTTATTGTTGGTCTTGTTCTTTCGCTTTTTGTTAATACTACAGCTCTCTTCGTTCTTTATGTAAGTTTGCTTGCGTTTCATACCACGCCATCTGTGGCATCGCTCTTTATCATTGTACCACTTTCCTACCTTATCAGTATTATTCCCCTTACACCAAATGGACTTGGTGTGACAGAAGGGGTATTCGTGTTATTTTTTAGTTGGTTTGGTGTCGCCGCAGGTGTAGCACTCGGTGCAGCACTTATTTTTCGTTTTGTTCGTATTTTCTTTAACAGCATAGGATTTTTTCACTATCTTTCATTCAGACCAACAACTATCTAATATTGCTACCTCTATGAAGCTTGTTATCATTATTCCGGCGTTTAACGAAGAGACTACCATAGCACAGGTTGTTCAACAGATACCAAGAAGCATTGACGGTATAGATAGTATAGAGATACTGGTGATAAATGACGGATCAACAGATCGCACAGCAAAACAAGCACGAGATGCAGGGTCAGTAGTCTACACACATATGCCAAACCGAGGTCTTTCTTGCACATTTCAACAGGGAGTATCATGCGCTCTTGCGCATAGCGCAGATATTATTGTCAACATTGATGCAGATTTACAACATAATCCAAAAGATATTCCCAATCTCGTAGCGCCTTTGGTGAAAAAACAAGCAGAACTCTCAATTGGTGTGAGGAAAATTGACGATGATAAAGAAATGTATTGGGGAAACCGCTACGGCAACAAAATAGGCAACTGGGTGCTTTGGAAGCTTACGGGAGAAAAGCTCCTAGATGCCTCAAGTGGTTTTCGCGCATTCACGCGAGAAGTCGCACTCAACTTGCATATACGCTCCAACCACACCTATACTCACGAAATGTTGATTCAAACTATTTTCAAAGATTTTCCAATCGCGCAAGTGCCTATTACCTCACAAAAACGTATTGCGGGAAGCTCAAAACTCATAAAAACACTTCCTTCGCATATTCGTGAATCGCTAAAAATAATTCTCCGTACGGTGGTTACCTACAAACCTTTTAAAACATTTCTTCTTATGGGTGGAGGCATTGCCACGTTGGGAGTACTTTTGGCACTGCGTTATCTCTGGCTTGTTTTTCATGAATCTAGCGGACATCTTCCCTCACTTCTCTTAAGCGCCGTATTATTACTCATTGGCTTTATGACGGTTGTATTAGGCGTTCTTGCCGATCTTCTTGCTACCAATAGAAAAATACAAGAGGAGACACTCTACAATATCAAAAAGAAACTACATCGTTAGTTGTATGATTGCCACATTAGTACAACGGTTTCGCGAAACATATCGCCAGCTTACATACAGCACCATTCACATTTCTCGCAACACAGCACGGTACCTTCCCTTTCTCTCAAAATATTGGGAGAGTATTGTTATTGGTATTGTTGCTATCACACTTTTTGTGACACTCTTTCACATAGCGCTCTTTACACAAGGTTTTCTTATTGGCGATAGTGCGTTTAACAGAATTGTGGTCACCGAAATAGTAGATACACAATCCTTGACCTACACTGATTCTCTATTCGGCGAAGACACACTCTATCTTTTTTACCCAAAACTCTTTTTTATTGCCGCCGCTTTCTTCGACATTCTTTTTCATCCCTATGGTGTAGAAGTATTTGAAACATTTGTCTATACATTACTTACACTTTCTCTTTTGTTTTTAGGCAAGAAGATCGTAGGGCGCTCAACATATCTGCTCATAGTACCGTTTTTACTCATGCGCTGGCCATTTTGGTATTATTTTAATTTTTACAAAGCGGAATCATTGCTCTTTGTTTTTTCAATGCTATTCATCACCACACTACTTGCTTATTTGAATGACAAAAAAATCAGATGGGTCATCCTCGCAAGCATTTTTCTTGCCGCTGCACTCGGCACTAAGCAAACCGCCTTTATTCTCCTGCCTCTTACTGCATTTTTTTTCGCTTTGTTGTTTATACAAAAAGATCACAAAGCCATCCGTACCATAGCCACGCTTATTCTGTGTACCTTTGTACTTACAGCGCCGGTACTTGGTTTACAATTTGCAACTACCGGAACCATTGGTTACTACGGAACTCCTCTACCGCTTCTTCATTCTCTTGAAGTATGGCTGTCTGACATCTTTTCACTTACAGCTCCAAACACAGAACGAATGCTCTCCTATACGCTTTCTACGCAACTTCATTATTTTCTACTCGAAGCGGAATCGATCATAAACTTTTTTGCGAGTATTACGCTCAACGCATCAGCACAGACATTTATTGTATCAAGTATTCCCTTACTCCTACTTGCACTGTTTATCGCGCTCAAGAAAAAAGATATTCCCATACTATTTCTCGCAGTTTATATATTTTTATTTTTGAGTGTATTTTTTTTCAAAATTCATTCATATTATTATTTTTATATTGTTGGGCTTTTGGCAAGTATTTATTACACCTATCTCATAAAAAGCATTTCCTCTTATCCAAGAAAAATATTGGTAAGTGTTATGGTATTGAGCATCCTCCTTCTTAATATACCGCCCATTGTACAAGGTATAGGATCGCAGCGCCCTTTCATCAAGAGCTATCAAGACATGGGTCAATACGCGCAACAAAATTTTCCACATAGTAGCAAGGCGCTTAGCAACAGGTGTTCCGAATTTATGCTCTACGCGCAAAAACCGTGCAGGCAAATACAAAGTGCGATGCATAATGCACAAGGCGCGCATGACACCGAGAACATAAAAAAATATATGAGAGGATATGGCTTCACACACATTTTTGCAGACAAAAAATTTGTGCATTTTAATACACAGCCAAATGAATACACCTTCCTTTCGTCACAACTACTAAGCGCTTTGCAAAGTGATACTGATTTTCAAGAAGTGTATAAAAGCGATGATCTTATTTTATTTTCTCTGTCCGAAACGGACAGTTCGTAACGCATAGATGTCTTATCACAATATTTTAAAAAGCACCTCTCTTTCATATAACGCCATACTTGTAGTCATCTATGGTATGCTCTTTTTCCTGGACACACATACCACGCTCTTGCTACAATTTTTATGGTACATATTTGTTTTTTACTTTTTCCTTGTTGTTCCTGGATGGTTGTGCATCTCTTTATTGAAACTACACTCTCTAGAAATAACTTTGTGGGAAAAGGCAGTACTCTCCACAGCACTTTCCCTTGCACTCCACATGTTCCTACTCTTTAACACAGCACTGATAGGATTTAAGATCAATCTGACAACCATTACTGTTCTTAATGTATTGCTTATTGTGTCTTTTGTAGCTATCATCAAGATACAGCGTACGAGAAAATAAATACAAATTTTTTACATGGGGTAGGTACATGATTTCGTATCATTCAACATTACATCAAATATAATGCACTCTCTAGACAAGCAATACTGTATGGATACTCATAAAAAAACTATACTCTTTGTCTGCGGAGCACGACGATCGTATGTGCGCAATACACTCAATATAAAGACACTTCAACGATTTTTTAATGTTATTGAGATAACATCAAATCATTCTTCATATTTCATACGCCTTTTTGTTGTTACTGCAAAGTTTATATTTTGTTTTAAGAGATATAATTATGTTTTTGCCGGATTTTTAGCGCAGCCTCTCATACCCTTTATAAAACTTCGTACAAGAAAGTTAGTAATTTTTGACGCTTTTATCTCATTATATGATACACTTTGTTTTGATCGTAAATTGTGTAGCCCTGTGTCTTTTCTTGGAAAAGCGGCTCATTGGCTAGATACAAAATCTTGCACATGGTCAAAATCTATACTTACCGACACAAAGGCACACGCTGATTATTTTGCTGAAACATTCAGTATTCAACGAGACAAAATTAAGGCTTTATATTTAGGAGCAGACACCTCTCTTTTTTATCCACAAGATCCAAAAGAAAAAAGTAACAAATTTACCGTCTTTTATTATGGATCCGGCATACCCTTACAAGGTATTGATGTGATACTCAAGGCAGCAAAAATTTTAGAAAAAGAGGCAAATATTATTTTCCATTTAGTTGGTCCTATAAGAAAAAAATATGCTGCTCTCATAGAAATTCTCAATCCTCAAAACATCACTTTCACCGACTGGGTTCCCTACGATCAGCTTCCACAAGAAATCGCAAAAGCTGATATCTGTTTGGGTGGGCACTTTTCTGATATTGATAAAGCTAAAAGAGTCATTTCCGGAAAGACATATCAATTTATAGCAATGAAAAAACCCGTTATTATAGGAGATAATGAAGCAAATAGAGAATTATTTGAAAATAATAAAAATGCATTACTGGTGAAAATGAATAATGCACAAGCACTCGCAGAGTCAATTATAGAATTAAAAAACAAAAGAGAGTTTTTGAAGGAAATTGCAGAGAATGGATATAGTACTCTTTCTAAACAAGAGCTGTCTTGTAAAATAGACATGCTAACAAATTTTGCGGTGTAAAATTGAAAAAAATCTTTCTTCTTGCTAAAATTACTTTTACTAATAAGGTAACTAAAATATATGTGTAATGTGAATTCTATAAAGTGGGGAATAAAAAATTTAACAGAGCAAGATGTTCAGGGGAAAAGAATCCTTGAAGTAGGGTCGTACGATGTAAACGGCAGTCTTCGCTATGGCACCGAACTTCTTAAACCAGCTGAATATATAGGCGTTGATATAGAAAAAGGTCCTGGAGTTGATATAATTTGCTCATCTGATGACATGGTACAAAAATTCGGAGAGAACAGTTTTGATGTAGTGCTTTCCACGTGTTTACTTGAACATGTCAGGCATTGGAAAAATGCAGTTACAAATATGAAAAAGGTTTGTAAACCAAATGGTATCATTTTGATGATCGTACCCTCTCAATGGCCATTCCATGAATTTCCTTATGATTTTTGGAGATACACAAAAGAGGATATAAAAAATATTTTTTCTGACTGTGAGATTCTAACCTTAGAAGAAGACCATCATAAACCATCATTGGTATATGCTAAAATAAAAAAGCCAAGCGAGTTTACTGAAAATGATTTAACAGATTACCAGCTACACTCTGTTGTTACTAACAAAAAAACTAATGAGATACAAGATCGTGACTTGCAATCTTTTTATTTTAGATACTTAGTTTTCAAAAATAAAACTATTCATAAGCTACTGGAACTTGGAAGGAATATATTTTCTTAGATCCAATCTATCTTCTAATTTTAGTACAATATGTATAGATTGCTACACACTAAGAAGCATTGGATACCTTATCCAAGATATATTTTTAGAAAAATATTAGCCCTAGAATTAATTAAAAAATATATCCATGGCGAATCTTGTTTTTTAGAAGTTGGTGGTGGTGCCGGAGATTTTTCTATAGCACTTATTGATGCGGGATACAAAGGAAAGGTAATAGACTTTTCTGAATATTCTTATGAAATTATTAAAGATGCTGTTACTGAAAAACAAGTGCAGAATTTACAAGTAGAAAAAAAGGGGCTCAATCAATTAGATGTAGACGAAAAATATGATTTTATCGTGTTTTTTGAAGTTCTAGAGCATATCAAGAATGATGACCAAGCAATAAAACAAATCAGTAATTTTCTAAAAAATGATGGTTATCTTGTACTTTCTGTTCCAGCTAAGAAAAATCTGTGGGATAACTGGGATATTTTAGCAGGACACGTAAAAAGATATGAAAAACATGAACTAATGAACCTGCTCAGAGATAATGGTTTTGAAATTACTCAATTCTATTCTTATGGCTTTCCTTTTCTTAATATACTCAAGATCGCCAGAAAATTCCTTATCAGAAAATCGCCAAGTAAGAGTATGGTTGATAACACTAAAAAAAGTGGTATAAATATAGTTAGCATTCCACTGATTGGGATAATTTTTAATCAAGTCACATTACTCCCATTTATAAAATTTAGCAAATTATTTAATAAGCTTGATTTAGCAGAAGGATATTTATGCCTCGCAAAGAAGATACAAATCAAGAAATAATATCTACCCCTTATGTAAAAATACTTTTTATATTTTTTTTCTTCATCTTTATAAAAGGCATCCTTTGGACATGGGTCATTCCTCCTTTTATGGTGCCGGATGAATCGGCGCATTTTGCCTATACACAATATCTCGTTGAAGAAAAACAAATTCCTCACAACACCGTACAACCTTCTGTTTGGAACCGTAGTCAATCAGAGGAATTAAAACAAGCACTTGAACTCACTGAGAATCAAGATGTTATACTCACCACACAACACCAAAGCTACTACAAAGTGTCAAAAGATCTCACACCAAGCATTCTTACGGCAGATCGTAATACACCGCATGAACAATATCATAATTCAGCAGCGGTGTATTCCCCGCTCTACTATGTGATAGAAAGCATTCCCTATCTTGCCGGATATGATTTGAACATCTTTCACCGCCTCTATCTTATGCGAGCATTCTCGCTTGTTTTTTTATTTATTACCACTATTTTTGCGTATAAAATTTCTTTTCTTGTTACCAAGGACAAATCCTTCGCTCTGGTAATAGCCGCTATTGCCAATCTCATGCCATCGGTGAACGCCACTTCATTTGCCGGCGTTAACAATGATGCCATTCTTATTGCGCTAAGCCACGCACTTTTCTTTTATCTCCTTTTAGTGCTGTTCAATAAAATGCACATCACCAAAAAAACTCTTTTTGGTATGGGTATACTTTTAGGATTCACCTTACTCACCAAAACACAGGCAATTATTTTTTTACCTATAACTTTTGGCACATACATATATTGGGGAGTACAACAACACACCATCAGACGATCATTTGTTTACGGCATATTGGTATGTGGCATTGCCCTACTGATCGCCACACCTTTTATGATACCTCAACTCTTCTCACACCTTACAGATACACAAATAACCGCCACAGAAACGGCAATTTCCGCATCAACACTTCACCTGGCTGTTTTTCAGGATATATTTCGCAGACTCAATATATCGATGAATTTTTGGACACAGGTCGCTTTCTTTGACACGCTCTATCCGTTATGGATATCTGCAACGCTCTTACTTTTCATGCTCCTCGCGCTTTGGGGTGTGCTACTATGGCTCATATCTAAAAAAAGTGGTAACAATGCCCATCTCCTGCTCTCGCTTATATTCTTTTTCTGTTCGTTCGTAGTACTTGAGATTTTCTATTCTGCGCTTTACTATAACAGCGCACTCAAATATCAGCACTTTGATTTTCCCGGTCAGGGAAGATACTATTTCATGCTTCTCGCTCCGATCCTTATACTTTTTCTCTTCGGTCTCCGGTATTGGCTTAAAACGCTTTTCAAGGTGAACGAAAAATTATTGTATGCTGTCCTCATTATATTTTTCTCTTTCTTGCATAATTATGCATTGATCAATATAGCATTGCAGTATCACTACCTTTAAAATATGTTTTCAAAGACGAGTAACTTTCAATTTTTCTTTATAAGTACGCTGGGCATTGTTTTGGCTATTCCAATAATGTTGTTTTTGCTCAATTCCTATTATGACCGTTACAGTGATTGGTTAAAGATACGTAATAAAAATTCGACCGTCCCTTCTCCAATTTCTGTTGAAACATTGGAACAGTATTTTATCCACCCAAGCAACAACTTGTCACGTATTACCATCAGAACATATAGTATTACTCCTTCCATATTCACCGCATCACTTTACGATACTGACGCTCGAGATACTCTACTGCGAGAAAATACTCTTCACACACAGCAAGGAAAAGATACAGTATGGGAATTTGAACCAATTGCAGATTCACAATCGCAAGAATATGTACTCCGTATTGATATACTCCAAAACGCACAAGAAAATGTGAGACTAGGTCTATACCCTACAGATTCAAAAAATCTGGCACTCCAAATCAATAATGAACCCATTGAAAACGCCTCACTCGCTTTCTACACGGAATCGAAATTTCCGGACACCAAAGCAAAATTAGCAACACTTTATGACCGTATGCAAATATTCAAGCCGCATTTTGTACAAATAATGCTTGTACCTTCATTCATACTCTATCTACTCGCGTTTGGCAGTGCATTGTGGTATGGTTTGAAGAGATTATGGAATACATAATAAGGAGTTATGGGATACAGTATACCAAATTTTTTTAGAAAACATTCTACTGCTTCTTTACTGTTTCTTCTCACTATCATAGGAGCTATAGCACGCCTTTTACTTGCCGCGCGCGCGGGTTCTTTTTGGTTTGATGAAGCATTTTCCGTACACTTTGCCTCCATGCCATTGAGAGATATGGTGTCATACCTTCTTTACGAGCATCATCCCCTTGCACACTTTACACTCCTCCATTACTGGATACAGTTCTTTGGCGACAGTGAATTTGTCACGCGTCTTCTTTCAGTAATTTTCGGCACGCTTGCTATACCGCTTGGATATTTTACGGGTAAAAAGTTTTTCAATACTAAGATAGGGTTATTCACTGCACTATTCATCACCTTCTCTTCTTTCCAGATATTTCATTCAGCGCAAGCAAGGATGTATGAAATGTTCTTTTTCTTTACACTACTTTCTCTGTATACTTTCTTGAAGTGGTATAAGAAACAAAGCACAAAGCACATAACACTATATGTTATTTCAACAGCACTACTGATACATACACATATATTTGGGCTTTTTATACCAATCGCAGTTAATATATTTCTTTTATACGAACGATTTATTTTTAAATCCGGCAAACATACACGATGGATGCCTTGGCTTACCGGACAATTTATTTTAGGCATAGCCTACCTTGCATGGCTCATACCCATGCTTTCACATAAGCTCTCTCAAAATCTCGGATCAGCATGGTTTTTTAATCAAGAATTGCCGCAATTTTTCCTGACAAGGTACTTGCAAGATTTTTTCTTTATTGGTAATTCTCTCATATTTCCTCTGGAGGCGCTCTTAGGTATTCTACTCGTTCTTACACTACTTGCCACACTTGCACGCATACATCTAGAAACTCTTGCGTCTTGGTCAATACAATGGTCAACAACTCCGCAAATACGCCTGCTCTGGACACTTGTTATTATTTCCTTTATTCCCGCTCTTGCACTGCATTTAGACAATAGACCACAATATTTCATGACTGCGGCAGCGGTTGTGTATATACTGGTTGCAATGGGCATTACTCGCTTACTACACAAAGAGCAATATATTATATGGATAAGTATTGGTATAACGATCGTACTTATTGGAAGTACAGGTAGTATTTTACTTACAACACCAATCTTCAATACCGCACAACTTGCACAAACCATAGAACAGCAAGAGAAAGCAGATGACATCATAATTTTACATAGTTTTATGACCCAACTGCCCTTTGATCGTTACTATCAAGGGTCACTTCCTGTGTATGGCTTCTATCCTCTTGAAGATACCAATGATCAAAACCTACGCTACATACTACATAATTGGCATCCTATTGCTACTATGGAAAATGTCAATAAACTCTCCTCTCTGACAAAAGACGTACAGCGTATTTTTCTCGTATACTACGTTACCGGACAAATCGATCATCAAGAACTCGTAAAAAATTGGCTTTTGCTCCATAACTGGCGTATAGTAGAAACATATACATATCCTGGACCTATCGATCTGCCAGTACTTGTACTGGAAAAAGAAAATAATACCAATCCCTTATGAAAGTAATTGCCGTTCTCCCCGCGTATAATGCCGCGAAAACACTCAAACAAACACTTGATGATATTGATCGCAAGTTCGTTGATGACATTATTTTGGTTGATGACGCCAGTACCGATAACACCGTGGAGGTTGCAAAAAAACTGGGTATCAAAACGTTTGTTCATCAAAAAAATCTTGGATATGGAGGAAACCAAAAAACATGCTATAAAGAAGCACTTAAGCTTGGGGCCGATATTGTGGTCATGGTACACCCCGACCATCAGTACAATCCAAAGCTTATCCCTCAACTCATAGAACCTCTACTCAAAGAGGAGGCAGATACTGTATTTGGCTCCCGTATGGCAGTCAAGGGCGGTGCGCGAAAAGGAGGTATGCCTTTGTGGAAATACATTCCCAATATTTTTCTTACTTTATTTGAGAATTTCTTTCTTGGGCTTACACTTACCGAATATCACACCGGTTTTCGCGCATACTCCAAAGAGGTTCTTGAAACACTCCCTCTTGAACGCCTATCAGATGATTTTGTTTTTGATACGCAAATAATTATTCAAATGATCGTGCATAACTTTAACAGTATTAAAGAAATTCCCATAGAAACGCGCTACTTCCCTGAAGCATCACAAATAGGACTCAAACGAAGCACAGAATACGGTCTCGGTATTGTATGGAACATCACCAAATACTTACTCACCAAATGGCGTATTAAAAAGTTCCCAGAGTATATAAAAGATGTATAATTTTTTATCTCCAAAACTTACGAGTAACGAAAAAAAACTTTGGACAATCGTCACCATAGCACTTATTTTTATTACCACCCTACCCATTCTTTACGCTTGGCTTACTACACCCCAAGAAAGCTATTTTGTCGGATTTGGTTCGCTTGCTCCGGGAGATGTAAGTCTCTATTTCTCCTACTTTGAGCAAGTCAAACAGGGACATATTTTATTCAAAGACCTTTATACAAGCGAAGTGCAAACACGAACACTTTTCATACCGTTTTTTGCTTTTTGGGGATTTATAGGCAAGATCTTGCACTTAAACAATCCTCTCCTCTACCAAGTAGCACGCATCACACACCTTATCGCATTTATGAGCGTATTAAGTTATGCGATTGCCTATTTTTTTCACGGAATGCGTAAGCGAACCATCGCGCTTTTTTTTACGCTGTTCGCTTCAGGTTTAGGTGGATATATCGCACCTTTTTTTGAGCAATTTTCGTATGACACGACCGGATACTACCACTGGCCAATGGATCTATGGGTTACGGAATCAAACACCTTTCTTACACTGTATCACAATCCGTTATATATTTTTTCGCTTACACTTTTATTATTGACATTTCTATACTTTCTTTTGGCAATTGAGACCAATCAAAAAAAATGGATGCTGTATGGCGGAATTACCGCGCTACTCCTCATACAAACACACCCCTATCACATGCCAACACTTGCTAGTATTATGTTTGTTTTTATAGTAATGAGAGCAATACAAAAACAGCAATTCCTTTGGCGGTATTGGAAAACGGCAACCGTCATGGCGCTTATCGCGCTTCCCGCCGCTCTCTACTGGATATTGCTCTTGCAATACGACTGGCTCCTTGCGAGCCGCATCAATCAGCAAGGAGGATACGTTACCGTATGGTGGCTGACACTCATCAGTTATGGATTTCTTGTACCTCTCGCACTACTCGGGATCTTTTCACGCGCCACACGCAATAATACCCGCTGGTTATTTCTCATAGCATGGCTTGCCACCAGCAGCATACTTATTCATCTCAATTTTCTTCAACATCCACGCCGTTTAACGGAAGGCTTGCAAATTCCATTAACCTTTCTGGCAGTAGAAGGTTTATTTATTCTCGCCACAAAAATAAAACAACACATTCATCACACATCCATGTGGCACACACTTTATCATATGCGACCCATACGATGGATCGCATTTTTACTGCTCTTTTGCTTTTCACAGCTTTTTGTTATTGCAAATGACATAGCACTTGCCGTTAATCACGATCCGCGCCTCTACAGACCACAAGGAGAGTTTGCAGCGATGCAATGGCTCAAAAATAACACCGCTGAAAACGCTGTTATTTTCAGCAATGTTATAAATGGCAATCTCATTCCGGGAATAACCGGACGAACCGTCTACGCGGGTCATTCATCTGAGACTGCGTTTTGGGAAACAAAAATAACGCGCATTGCTTTATGGTATGATGTCACGCAAGACTTTGAAAAAAAATATCAATTTTTGACACAGAACAACATTATGTACGTGTGGTACAGCGATTTTGAAAAAATGTTAGGAGACTTTGACCCCCGCTCCTTACCACAACTGGGAGAAGTGTTTTCAAATAATGAGGTTACTATTTTTGAAGTTCGTTGAGCAGTGTACGTATCTCCCCGCTAAAAGGTTTACCAAAAGGTGCTCCCGGAACAACGACAGGCTGTGTGTTGAGTAAGTTTTTCAGAACCGCTCCATACACTGCAAAACGCATCGGCGTTATTTCCAGTATATGCACCATGTCACGCAGGTTTTGTGGAACAGTCAAGACCGCTGTATTGATAAAGACCTCCGGTCTGTCATTACGAAGTCCAAAGGGTATACCATACCGGTGCGCGCTTAATAATGATTCTTGAAGCGTGTTCCCCTCCTCATCCAAAAGACGAACACGCCACGCGAACGGATCAATAACCTTTACGTTTTTTTGTATATTCATATACAATGGCAGTACTATACTATCTTCTTCCGACAGTGCTTGTGTATCAATATTCGTATCAAGGGTGATACTCAGAATCGTAAGCGCTTCCGATCGTGCGGATCGTACTATTTTTTTCTCATCAGAGATCGCTATATTTTCCATAGGCAATACTACAGCACCCCTCTTTTGTAAAAGATAGCTCGTTCCCGCATTACCATTCTCCACGAGCGAAAAATACGCAAGCTGCTCATGAAATAAGGTCATGCGCTCTTGGACAGACTGCGTAAGAGAGTCATGCGGCTGTGTGTTGGAAAAATAGTCAAAGGTATCTTGGGTATTCCAGAGGATCAGTTTTGTTTCATGGGGCAGTACGTAGGGTTCTACGCCAAATTGAAAAGACTGCTGCCATACGTAATGGAGTGATGAGAGCTGCTTACGTGATGAAAGATGTGGAAGATACGCGTATGATGCTGCTGCCGCTGTATTTCGCGGTATGCGTTCTAAAAGTTGCCACGCGGCTTCTAGAGGTATGGTTGTTGTTGGCGGAGAAAGTATAGCGCGCGTAAATGGAACAAACGGTCCTACCGCAATAGCCATATAGAACACCCCCACAAAAACAAAGAAGAGCGGGAATTGTTTTCCAAGATACAAAAACATCTCCCAAAAATATGCAGTAGAGCGCAATACTAATTTCTTCCAGCGCGGAATATTCACAAGAACATAGGCAAGACCGGCAGATCCTGCGATAAAGAGCGCGGGTAAGAACAAAAGTCCGTGATGCGTTTGCAATATCAACAAACCTCCTCCCGTAGAAAGCACTACTATTTTGAGGAAGGTGGGAAGCACGAGAATAAGGTAGCGGGAACGAAAAAGAGGCAACATACCTATAGTAAGTAAGAGCACAAGAGTCATGGCACTATTGCCCAAGGAGAAAAAATGTACTACAAATTCCAAAAAGGTTGTATCGCTCGTCCAAGCATAGTAGTGCCAAAACGCATACCCTCCACTGGGGCGAAAGGCGTTAATTCCCCAACCGGCTACTATAAACCACACACTACTTACCACAATAGGAAGGATGCCAAAAACGATGGCTTTTTTCTTTGCGCGCCATAGGTGTTGGACACCCTCTTGGGCGTCCGACACCTGCGAAGCTTGGCGCGCAAAGAAATACCACACTTCTTTCAAAAATCCTTTATCTCCCAAATGCAATTTCGCATATATGAGATACTTCTCAAAAAAATACAGTACGCCAAACATACTCACGACAAGAGAAACATCCTCCCGAACTAAGAGACTTGCTAAAGCAAAAAAAAGAAATAGCACTATTTGTTTTTTGAGAAAAAAATACCCTGTCCATAAGAGCAAAGGTACCGCAAACACCAGCATATGAAATTCAAAAAGGTTTGAATTTTGAACGACGGGATTGAGAAGATACACACCTGCCATAACAAGCGCCCATGTATTTTTATGCGGTATTTTTTTTAAAAAATACTCCGCGATGCGATACACCGGATATGCACCGATTGCAAGAGCAACTGTCTGCAAAAAGAGAAGAACAAACGGGTAATAAAGCGCATTACTGACAAACTGCGCCGCAAAACCATACACCGGCACCAGAAAAGGAATAAGAAGCGACCAATGATCTCCAAGATACGAATGCCCCTGTATGGAGCTTTCAAACCATCTCCCCTCGCTTGCATTCCAAAATACTTGATTAAAGATCGCCAGATCAATGCCATCATAAAGAAAGTGCGTGTATTTCCAAAAAGAAAAAAGAGAGAAGACTGCAATGTACAAAAAAACAGCTCCCCAAAGAATTTTTTTAGTATGGTTATTGCAAAATGTAAGAATACTCATACTTCGCGCAAAAATATTGTATTGAAGACACCCGATGTCTCAAGAGACGCCGGGTGTTTTAGTTTTGCGTTGTGATACGTGATTACTTAGGGAAGGACATTCTTTTGAATCGCGTCAAAGATGAAGCTGGAGATAGTAAACGCGGCAATAACAATGACCAAGCCAATAGTTGAATTGATGAGGATCTTTCTTGCTTTACCAACTGTTTCATCATTCCCGCCCGCGGTCATCCATAAAAATCCCGCATAAATGATAAGGATAAGAAAAATAATTCCCAAAAATCCCAATATGACATTAATGATTCCTCCAATCTTGTCCGCAAGCTCTCCGGAATCAGTTACCGCAGTCTGTCCGTAGACGGTATTTCCCGTATCGCTTAAAATGGTTTCAGCCTCGCCTATGAACCCTGTTTGCGCGATAGTGGTAGGAGCAACACTAAATGTCATCACCGTAAATGAACCGGTAAATATAAGTGCTAAAAACATTAAAATGCTTTTGGAAACAACTGTACTTTCACGTAGTTTTTCTAAAGTTTTTTGTAGCATAGCACAACGTCATTCCACACCCGATGCGGAATCCATAAAGAACATGCAATATGAATTCCCGCCTTCGCGGGAATGACAGGTTATTTAAAGGTATAGAGCAAATATCTTATCCACAGTATAGCATACTGTTGAAAAGTTGACAAATATTGATAGTTTTGGTATATTACCGTGTCAATTGATCTTTGAAAAAACATCTTGTCATTCCGCACTTGATGCGGAATCCATCCATGTATTTGTATAGATTCCCGCCGCAATTTATCCCGTACTTGATACGGGGCGGGAATGACAACCTCATCGTTCCAACTTCTTTGCCCACAACCCCTGCCTAAAAAGGAGATTCACCATGAAGAAACTGTTGATCGTCACCACCACACTGTCCGCAATTCTACTTACTTCTGCTTGTTCTGTTGGTCCGCGGTATGTCAACCGAACCGTTGTCCACACGGACAAGGAAACCGGCGATGTCTTTACCGATACACAGAGAGGATTTGTTATCCTTGACCCGTGGGAATCTACGCCAGATAGGGCTAAAGCAGGTCGTACCGCTGCGCTCACCTCTCCCGAGGTGGAGAGGATGTACATTGAGAATGATTTGCTGAGGTACGGAAAATTGCCGACAAGAAGTACGAGATTCGTTGGTACACTCAGCAACACAAGTAGTGAGGACGGCACTGTTGAAATACAACTGACCAATGCACTCACCGGCAAACCATTTCCCGTTGAAAGTCTCAGTAGAGGTGAAGAGAAACGGGTCTCCGTTCCAGGAGGTAATTACAATGGTAGGTGCAGAGAAAAAGGACGCTCTACCTGGAGCCAGCCCTTTGATATTCCAGTACACAAACATGGTTGGTGGGGAGAATGCCACCTCACCGATTAAGACCTACCTATAACTTGCAACGCCACGTTGCAAGTTTTTTTATTTAATCAGGAGGAGCACCGCCACTACCATCTGCTCCCGAACCCCCAACCGCATTGCCCAAAACATTAAAAATAAATGCACTTAATGTGAACGCGACAATGACAATAACGAGCCCAATAGTTGCCATTTGAAGCACATTGCGAGCCTTTGTCACCTGCTCCTCTTTGCCCGCGGCCGTCATCCATAAAATACCGCCATAAATGATAAGAATGAGAAACACCACGCCCAGTAAGCTTAAAAAACCTTTCAGTATCGCACCAACACGTTGCGCGAGATCGGTACTTGAATCAGTATTTTCCGTATCAAATCCGGCACCTGTGCCAAGTAATTGTAAAAAACTTCCTTGACCTGTCGCTCCTTTAAGATCTTTTTTAGCAGGAGTCGTTTCTATAGCAAATGCCGCGCCTGTAGACAGCAATAAACCGGAAGCAACAGCTATACACACTATATATTGTATGAAACGATTCATGGTCATAGAGTTACGCAACTGGTGACTTTGTTAATACATCAAAAATATAATTGGTAAGCGCATAGGCGGAAAATACAACAATGGTCCCTGCCACTGCAGCACCAAGCACCATCCTTGCCTTACGCACTCGCTCGTCATTTCCGGCAGCCGTCATCCACATCACTCCGCCGTAGATCATAAGAATCAGAAAAATACCACCTATAAGGAAAAGTACGGCACCTACAACTTTTCCAATGTAACCTGGAAGGTTTTTTCCTGTACCTTCTAACCCCCCTGTTTTAGCTGTTGCTTCCAACCCATACTCATCAGCAGCATACACACCCTGCACAACCGCAAAACCCGCTACACTAAATAGAAGGCAGAAAAGAAACATCCAAAGGATAAGCTTGGAATTTGAGTATGTAACTATTTGGAATTTATTTGTCATTTGATGCTTGGAATTTGGAATTTCCATCAGCTAATGCTGATGGTAGTATAGCAAAAGCCATCTATTTGCACAAATCACTTTGTACACAAACAAGAGCCCCGATACTTCGGGGCTCTTGTGAAGAGAGTTTTCTTGAGATTGCTCTTTAGCTGAATGTTGATGTGCTATCCGTTGCTGAAAGCATGCTGTTAATCACGAATATGATAAGTGCGTAAGAGGCAAAGATAATAACCAAACCGATAAGTCCGGCTACAATGTAGCCGCGCCCTTGCGCTATTCTATCTTCATTACCTCCCGCGGTCATCCAGAAGAAGCCGCCTAAGAGCATGACGATCAATGCAACAATGCCCAAGAAGCCCATGAGAATGTTCACAATGCTCATGATAGCACTTCTGAATTCTCTTGTACCAAAACCGAGTTGTCCACCATAAGAAACACCGAAATCAAATGTCTGCGCAAGAACCGGAGTTGCAGACATTACAAACAAGAATGCAAAGCCTGCAAGTATAATTGCTTTTTTTGAAAGTTTCATGATTTCACCTCCTTTCTTCATGTTCTTTTTTTGAACAATTGTGGCGTACAAACACCTGTGGGAATAGTGTATCATACAAAAACAAGAGCCGCAACCGCGGCTCTTGTGTACTTCTCTATGAAGTAGTGATTAGGTGAATGATGCACCGCTATCTGTTGCTTGAAGCATGCTATTGATCACGAAGATAATAAGTGCGTAAGAGGCAAAGATAATGACTAAACCGATAATACCGGCAACAATGTAACCTCGCGCACTGGCGATCTTATCTTCATTGCCACCTGCCGTCATCCAAGTAAAGCCACCCAAGAGTATTACCACTAACGCGATAATACCTAGGAATCCCATAAGAATATTCACAATGCTCATGATAGCACTTCTGAATTCTCTTGTACCAAAACCGAGTTGTCCACCATAAGAAACACCGAAATCAAATGTCTGCGCAAGAACCGGAGTTGCAGACATTACAAACAAGAATGCAAAGCCTGCAAGTATAATTGCTTTTTTTGAAAGTTTCATGATTTCACCTCCTTTCCTTTTTTCTTTATGTATTCTTCCATATTCTGTATTCTACATTATACAAGAAAACACGACCTTTAACAAATTTGAGTTGTCCACAGTGAATTACAAAACTCAAATCACACAGATTCTTCGTTCGCTACACGCATTCGGAATGACACAGCATTTTTTATTTCATGTTCCATGTTACGTGTTATGAGTTATGTGAGATCACCACGTTGCCCCAACTTTTGCGGCAGCATCTGCGGCAAGCAGTGGAATAATATCTGCAATTGTTTTATTTTCTTCCAGCTGTTGTGATTCCACAACAATAGTATCTATAAGATCAATCAATACTTCCTCCATCTGTACAGCACCTCTTCCCTTATACCAACTTTTTGCCGTCAATACACCATCAATATATGAACGAAGAATCTCATCTTTTTTCTGCTCATTAATAAGCGACCGAAGAGCGGCAGGTTTCCCTGTTTTTTTGCTATAGATATTTGCCTGTGCAGCTTGAGTTGCAAAAAGAACAAAATCCCAGGCTTCTTGTGGATGTTTTGACCTATGCGGTACGGACTCTATCCAATAATTCGCAAAATTTACCGGCTTTTCAGGATTCACTTGTGGAACCGGCACGACGCCAAAGTCCAGCTTCGGCGCATGTGCTTGAATAATAGGTCTATGATAAGCATACCCAAAGAAAAATGCCGTTTTTTCACCGACAAATGCGTCAAACGATCCCGGCATATCCACATTCCAGGTATACACTGCCTTTAAAGGGTTTGCAAAATCAGTATAGAATTGTAATGCCTGCAATCCCGGAGCGGTTAAATTTCCTTCTCTATCCCTTCCTCCTTGTGCAAATGTTACTGCACTACCACTCACGAGAGAAGCACCATTTTGCATCATGAGAAGCGAGAGAATATCCGTACTCCGCTCAACATTACTCCCCGTACCAAGCGCCGCTCCCGCTTGTAAAATCTCATTATCTTCATTCACAAACGTTAGCTGCTGTACCATGGTCACAAATTCTTCCCATGTCCTTGGCGGCTGCGGAATATTTGCCGCATTCATGAGCTGTCGATTATAGTACAACACAAGCGTATCAAGCGCGTACGGAAATCCCCAAACCTCATTATCATAAATTATATCTCCCGCAACCACATCAACATACTGCGCGCGAATTTGTGCCATGCTCGGAATAGGCGTAGGGCGTAATTCCGTTACGGTTTCCTTTTTAATACCAAGTGCTTTTTGAGTTACTTCATAGAGCAATACTATGTTATCCGGCATGGGCGTCATGCGTTCCTGGTAACGCGCTACCCAGGTGTTGGGAAGAGAGAAAATATCAGGCCCCCTATCATCCGCCCAGGCCTGCAGCAGCTGTTCTTCATACTCCTCCATCCGGAACTTTTTATAGCGTATACTGATGTTTGGATGAATGGATTTGTAGCGAGTAAAAATGTCCGAGAGATCGCTCGGGCTGTGCCACACTCCCCAATACGTAAGTTCTATGGGCTGCGCGGCGTTTTTCTCTTCTTTACTTTTAATACACTTACATCGAAAACCCGGGGCAACCAAAACCGCAATAACCAAAACCGCAAGTATGGTTATTTTAAAATGTAAAAATTTTGGTAACATACATTTCTTCATAATGCACACATTCTCTGTATTACAACATTACTTTTTTAAGATAACGCCGAAGACCGCTCCGCACTTCCGGATGTTTCAGACCATAATCAATCGTTGCTTCCAAAAATTGCAGTTTATTTCCGCAATCGTAGCGCCTGCCCTCAAACTCATACGCATAGAGTGCTTTGTGGCGCACTACAGCGCGAAAAGCGTCAATTAAACGTATTTCTCCTCCCTTACTTGACTTCGCATAGGAAAGTGCCGCGAGTATTTCCGGAGTTATAATATATTTTCCGGTTATCGCAAGGTTGCTTTGTATGGTATCGGGCTTTGGCTTTTCAACCAAACGCTTAATATCATAGACGCGCTCTTCCACCTGAACGCCATCAATGATCCCATACTTGTCCTTATCTTTCTTAGGAACTTTCATCACCGCGATTACCGGATCCAAATACCGTTCATACACTTCCATCATTTGCTTAAGAGCAGGTTTTTTTGCATCAATAATATCATCACCAAAGAGCACGGCCACCGGCTCATCTACCCCTATCAGATCACGGGCTTGCAAAATAGCATGTCCATCACCTAATGGCTGCTTTTGCCGCACATAAAAAAAGTTGCAGAGCTCAGATATCTCTTTGACGCCGCGCAACTGTTCTTTTTTACCACCTTTCCGCAATCGATATTCCAATTCAAAATTCCTGTCAAAGTGGTCTTCAATGGCACGCTTGTTTTGACCGGTAACAAAAATAATATCCGTAATACCGGACGCCACTGCTTCCTCTACAATATACTGGATCACCGGCTTATCAACTACCGGAAGCATTTCTTTTGGCTGGGCTTTTGTTGCAGGCAAAAAGCGTGTGCCAAAACCGGCAACAGGTATAATAGCTTTGCGTATAGGTGTTAGCATAATATGTAAAAGCACTTAGCATTAACAACGATGAGTATACCACAATTTGGTACAAAGTTAAAATTGATTGTAAAGAAAAAAGCACAGATTCATATCCATGCTTCTACAAAAGAGCATACCTGCCATGATGCGTCATTATTGACTGGCAACTGTTGCCCAATTCAAACAGACAGAAAAAATCTTTTGGTACCTTTTGCTCTGTTCAATAACCATTCGAATATGACCCCCCTCAAGCGACACCAGTAATTTTTGCCCTTTGAGAACACCGGCAACCTTCTGCACATCCTCGAACGGACACACATCGTCTTCAGGACTATGCAGGAGCACAATTGGCTTGGTAAGTCTTCTTGCCCATTTCATGACATCAAAAGTTTCCGGTATTTGAGGTCGCGCGTAGAAAAGCGCGGCACGTGACATCATACGCGAAAAAAATAACGGAACATTTCTTTCGGTATGATACCGTATATTGCTCTCCGGAACCGGCATACCTTCGCACAGAACAAACCGAACTCGTTCGTCATGTGCCGCGGCATAGAGCGCTATGGGAGCTCCTAAGCTTACCCCAAACAGCACAATATCATCATAACGTTCTGCCGCCCAATCAATAAGACTTTTCAGCTCTTGTGCCGAAACCGCCAGATTAGGAATTCCTCCGCTCTCACCAAATCCCGATCTATCGTACATCAACAAACTGTACCCATTACCGCACACAGGCGATATGGCGGGCATGTAATAGGATTTATTGTGATCAATGCCCGGTACCACGATTACGAGTTTTTTACTCTTCGCAACCGGTACATGCCATGCAACAATAGTCACAATCTCTTTTGATGCGGCAACAAACACCTCAATTCTTTCATATGAAAAGCCGTGGTCAAGCGGTGTTGCTATCGTGTCGTACGACGGACGAAGTACAACTTCACTCAAACTTGGCACACAACTCCAAAGATATGCCGCCAGTGAAAACACTGCCACAATTATCGCTAAGTATTTCATTTCTTTCTCTCCTCCTGTGATTGCTGTTGTCAAATGAACAATAATACCACATACCACTATACATCTATTTTTTTATGAAAGCAACTTTAACTCTTATATATGGTCTGAGAGACAAGAAGGGCAACCATACGGTACGTAGGAGATTGTTCATAGATTCTCATATGTGCTACAGTGATAGTAACATTACAACCAGACGCTCATTGACAAATGTCCACTCTATCATAAGGAGAGAATTGTGAAACAATCGCACCCCTTAGCCATTACCGCCATTGCCAGTATTCTGACAGGATGTTTGCATCACATACCTACAAGCAATCTGTCGCTCTATCAACGTTCCATGGTCATTAACAACTCAAGCGATGTTGAACGCATTATCGCGCACGCATCCATTGACCGATCTTCTGCCACACAAGAGATACCGCTTGTGGTACTAAGAGGCACGCACTATGAAATGGGCTTTCAACACGGACATCTCTTTCGCAAAGAAGTGCGCGCAATGTACAACAAGATCCTTCCAAAAGCACTGCTTTACACCACCTCCGAGATGCTCGACGAAGCGTGGGATTTGATGGAGCCGTATGTTGACTTGCAAGAGAAAGAGGAGATGCGAGGTCTGGCGCACGGTGCGAATATTCCTTTGTCGTGGGTACATCGTCTTCACACCATACCGTCAATATCAGAATACGGTCCAAAAAAGAAATTCCGCCGCTTTTTTAAAGCAACAAGCTGCAGTAATGTCGCCGCGTTTGGCAAAGCAACTATAGATGGCGCGCTGTACGCCATACGAGTGCTTGACTGGATTCGAGAACTTGGCATTACTGAAGAAGATGCCGTACTGCTCGCACGCCAGCCACTCAAAGGACTCTCTTCTGTTGCCGTCACATATTTCGGCTTTATTGGTACCATCACAGGCGTCAACAGCCGTGGAATGACCTTTGGAGAAATGGGTTATGGCGATCCTCCTGGAGAAAGTTTGGAAGGCTCGCCCTTCCCGCTACTCTTCAACAAACTGATGCGAGAAGCACGTTCTCTTGACGATGTTGAACGCATTATCACGCAAACACGAAGAACATGTTCTTATGTCTATGTGATAACCGATCTCAACGCCATGCGTGACGCTGACAAGGCCGCGATCTTTATCGCAGACAGGCAGAGAGTGCTGCGCTTTGAACCCGGTACCTTGTTGCACGATGAACGAGAGGATGGCGATACCTATCCTCCTATACCTCATATCGTGTATGGAGGCGCAAAAGGCGACAAATTATACCAAACTCTTTTACGTCAGCATAGCTCGATATCCCCTGAAACGTTCATGGAATTGGCAAAGGAAGTATCTCTCAAAAGCAACATGCAAAATGCCATTTTCAGAGTTGCTCGCGCTACCGAAGAGTCAACAATGCGTATTGAGGTGTGGGTCACCAATGCCTCGCCTGATAAAGGGGAAAAAGGAAAGGCGTGCAATCAACAATGGCGCTATAAAGACCTTTCAGCTGTTCTCGGACATACAATGAAAGCCAATATCACTCAAAAAGGAAGGGGGATACCATGAAACTCCTTGGAGTTGTTGCAGCGATAGCGCTCTGTTTTCCTATCACCGCGCTTGCAAGCGACCCGTACGAAGATCATGGCAAGATACGTGACAAATTTGTACGTACGCACAGTCTCAGTCCTCAAGCAAAGCGTCCGGCCAGCAGGGACAAGGTGGTAGAAGAGTTGCTGCGATCTCTCTTGCATACTTACCCCTATCTTGAAAGGAAGGTTAAGGAAATTCAAGTAGAGATCGCTGAACTCACCACGCACGAGGGTGAGTTGCGATTAGGAAAAGTCAGGGAAAGAAATATTGGTGTACATACCAAGCGTCACAGTACAAAAAAAGTCCCTCACCTCAAATGGAAGATAAGCGCAAAAATGAAGTATGACAGCATAGACTGGATAGCGGTTCTTGAAAAGAACATGGGTCCTGTGCGGCTTTCGTGGGAGAATGATACGGTAACGGAGTTCAGCGATCCCGGAAAGCAAGAATGGAATACCGGCGTAAAGATGCAGCTCCGATGGTAGTCTCGCACCTTATGCAAAAACAAAAACGAGCATACTCGATGTACGAGATGCTCTTTTTTTAACTCTAGAGTTATTTTGAGAGTTTGTTAAAAATTTTTAGATTGACTTTGATAATCTTGTCGTCCCCCGGTTGTGCTTCACCACAACCGTCAGTGTTGGAGGTGGTAAGGTAGAAAAAACCATCCGGACCTATAACCAATCCGCGCAGCCGCCCAAACTCCCCGCGGAGATGCGTAATGAGCGACTCAACACGATCATCGGAAGTAAGTTTTGCTTCATAGAGCGATTCACCGCGCAGCCCGGTAAAAAATATACTGCCTCTATAATACGCCGCGGCGGCAGGCGCCCATGTTTCACTTGATCCTGAATGGACAGCTGGCACACGCATCCCCTCTTGCATTATCTCGCCTTGTATATTCGGCCAACCGTAATTAATACCTCTCTCAATAAGATTCAACTCGTCAAATCCGGAACGAACGCCGCTTCTCCCATGCTCGGTCGCCCAGAGACGACCCAAATCGTCCCACGCAATGCCTTGGATGTTTCTATGACCATACGACCACATGGCATTTCCATACGGATTGTCCTCCGGTACGGAACCATCATCACGCAACCGCAAGATCTTTCCGGCAAAAGACGCAGTATCTTGCGCAAGATTGCTCTTGGTAGCATCTCCTGTTGTAATGTAGAGATAGCCGTCAGGTCCAAATCCAATTCTCCCGCCGTCATGATACTGCGCACCCGGAATACCTTCAAGAATGACTGTTCGTTCTGTCAAACTCTCACCATCAAACACGTACCGCTCCACGCGATTCGTAAGCCCACTTCCCGTACGCGTAGTCAGATACAAATACAACCACTGATTCTGCGCAAAATCCGGATGGAGCGCCATACCCAAGAGCCCTCCTTCACCCACATGCGCCACACCTTCTATAGTGAATACTATTCCATCCTTCCCAATCTTTTTGAGCGTCCCCGGTCGTTCCGTCACAAGTAACTCGCCTCCCGGCAAAAAAACGATTTTCCAAGGGATGCGCAATCCCTCGGCAACAACTGTTATATCTTCTACCAACTCTTCCATTTCTCCATTAGCTTTATCTTTTCTATCAAAATTATTTCCTATACTATCCACCACTACTCCTTCCTCAACAGTTGTATCTGTCGGTGCAAAAATTTGCTGCGTAATTTTATCACGCAGCACATATATGAAAATTATTACAAACACCATAACAGCAATAATTCCCAGCACTCGTTCCATTTTTACACGCATAATTATCTCTTGTTAACCTTTTTTACAACAATGGTAGTTTTGTGTATGTCGTCTATCGGTTCATGATAACCGGTGGCATAATCACGTAATGCGCCAAATAATGCATCAGCTGTATAGCGAAAATTTGCACCGCGCTTCGTACCCGGATCATGGGTAATAAACTCTTTCGTTGCCGGATCGTACCCTACAACAACGATCATGTGTTCTCTAGGACCGCGACCCGTAAAATAAGGGTTGCGCAACTGTTGTCCGTTGACCGGAGCAACGATAAGATTCCCTTTCACCAGCTCGGCAATCATCATGTCAACGGAAGCATTCTCTACTAACTCTATATGTTCATAAGAAAAATAGCCCTTAAATATTCTCTCCACCGTATCTGCAACCGATACGTCATGATGATGTCCATAGCGTTCATATTCATAATCCGTTATGGCAAGAATACGCTGCTCAGCGTCCGCAAGATCTGCAAAACTTTCTCCCTCAACCCATAGCATCGCCATCAGAGCTGAGGCTTCCTCGCACGCATTCTGCTGGCGTATATCATTCCAATTCCCAAGCGGTGCCTGCGGAGTAAACGGCACTTCTTGCAGTATGGTAGTGGAAATATTTGATAGATCGAGAAATTCTCCTACAACCTCCTCAACGACCGCGCTATTTTCTTTATTTTCTTCAACACTTTCCGGCACCTCTATTTTAATGCTCTGCTCCGTATTTTTTGCAACCACTCTCTCTTCAATCGCCAGAGGTGTTGGAATAAATATGTTGTACGTAATGTTCTTCAAAGCAAAATATACTGCCGCGAGAGCGGCAATAAGAAAAATATTCACACCCAGAAGAAAGAGTGTTGTTTTTTTACGCATACAATGCCTTATTGGAACCTCTGAAAAACTCCGGATGCGCTAGTTTTTAGAGATTTTTTTCTCCAACGATGAAGTGGAAAGTGTGGAAGTACAGCGTACTTTAAACTTTTCACTGAAGAAGTTGGAGGAAAAAATAGTAAAAAGGAGTGTCGTGTGGAGTTTTTCAGAGGTTCCATTATTTATCTTTCCAATTCCACCATTTAAGAAGCTCCGGATCATGTTTTGTGTGTGAAGCAAAATATACCATACAACGAAAAACGTAGAGCATGCAACGATCAACGGGCATGCCTTTTTGTACGCAGAGTTTCGTATAGAGTTTCTCGGGGTTTTTGTTTTTGAGGTCGGCAACTGAGTGTATACCCATGTTGTAGAGGTCTTGAGATATTGCTTTCCCCACTCCCGGGATTGTTTGAAGCTCTTTTAGTATATGATCATCCATACACAAATCTGCTATTCACCAATAATGTGTATTTGCACGGTACGCGGGCGGGTTCTATCCAATTCAAAAAAGAAAATCCTCTGCCAAGTGCCAAGCTGCAGATTGCTCTCATAGAGATTCAAGCACGCGCTGGTTGGCATAACAATCGCCTTGCAGTGCGAGTGTCCGTTCGCGCATTCATCGTCGCACACATTCACCGTACGAACGTCAAAATTGTCGTGGTGATAGTCGTTCGCTTTTGGAGCAAGATTCTCCAAAAATGCTTCCGCATCTTTGTGGAGTAACGGCTCACTTTCATTGACCACAATCGCTCCTGTGGTATGCATGGACTGGATATTGACCAACCCGTTTTCAAAGGTACTTTTTTTCACCAGCTCCGTAATTTGATCGGTCAGATCAATAAAATCATATTCACCTTTTGTTTGTAAGTTAATTTTGTGATGAAATGTTTTCATACGGTTTTTTCATGAATTATGTATCTTCCATAGATTATACAGAAAAGCTCCAATAGTTCCAACTAGAAAGCCAATAACCGCGCCTATGAGCGGCATTCCAACAAGCGCTCCAAACGCAAGTACGGTACCATAACTTAATCCTGAGGTTTCAGAGGTAGTAATCCATCCAATAGTCACAAGTGTATCTATAATAAGCCCGCCAAATGAATACAAGATTCCGGCAAGTAAACCTACAAGCGCCATGACGGCAGTTGCAAATTTTACTGAGGAGGGTATGCCGATTTTTCTTAATTTTTTCATATATTCTTACCCTTATGTGTCTGACCAAACTGCGAGTTCATTTCCGACAGGATCAATAAAATGAAATCTGCGCCCACCGGGAAAAGAAAAAATATCTTTTGAAATTTTTCCACCAGCTTCAATAATTTTGGCTTGTATACTACCAAGGTCTTGATGATACAAAACGATCAGTGCTCCGTTTATAATATCCTCATCTGTTTTTTCAAAGCCACCATCAAGACCGCTTTCAGAAAATGCTACATATGTTGGACCATAGTCTGTAAAACTCCAGCCAAAAGATTGATGGTAAAATTGTTTTACTTTTTCGAGATCATTTGCTTTGAGCTCAACATAATTGATATGATTGTTTTTCATGCTCATTTTTACTACTACATTATTTCTTCATGTCTTCCCAAAGTCCAATCACATTCCCTTCGGTATCTTTTACATAAGCATAATAACCCATATTGGGTACCTCTCCTTTGGGTACGGTCACTTCTCCTCCTGCTTCCTTGATCTTCTCAAAATGATCAACGATAGATTCCACTTTCATGGTAATAACGGGACTCGTAGGGGCATTTTGTGATTGTCCTCGCTTAAACATACCTCCATTGATAGCTCCGGGCTCTTTAATCATGTGGTTATCGTCCGTTTCCGCTACTCCAGAAAGGCTTATAAATAATATTGCACAGTGCAACATATCGCCCTTTCTCCCGTAGCTTGCGACGAACGAGGCGCAATCCTTGGATATTTCGTGGATATATTACAATGTTTTACGATTAAATAAAATGGCGCAATAACCTGTCAGCACTTTTCCGCCATCAACTTTTGTGGGGTATTCTTCTTCGTGCATTTTTTCAAGATTTTTATATGTTTCTAAACTCTCGTGTGTGACTCTTCTTGCAAATTCTATATTTCGATCTCCTCTTGAAAATAAATAAATTACGCGTGCGGACTTATCTATTCCATATTTTTTTATCGCATTTAAATATGGAGATGTCCCAAGATCAACCTTTTCTGGCTTTGCAACAAAAATAATTGCAACACTAACATGACTTCCATAAAAATTTGGATTTACATCCACACCCCTTTCTTTTTCAGCAACTTTTTTAAGATGTTTAACAAATTGTGTAGATTCATAAACTGTATCTCCACTTTCAGACGCTCCAGCGCGGCTTCTGCCAAGCTCTAAAATTTCTCTTAGTAAAATCCTTGTGAACAGACCTCGTTCGTCAGTTAAATCTATGACTTCACAAAAATCTTTAATATCAGAGTCGTTAGAAGTTTTTGGTCTAAGGACATTTGAAACAAAGTGATCAAAAACACTTCTGGCTTCAGTAAAACTGTACAAAGCTTTTTTGGCCATCATTAAATCTATTGCGTGTGACAATTTTTTATCTATATGAGGTCGTGCTTCTGGTATTACAGCTTTATTCATATACATTACCGCCGCTCGGGATAAATTAACATCTTGATTATGATGATAATCAAGCATTACAACTACCTGCTTCTGTTTTATAAAAGCCTCTCGATTAGTTGATGGAGAGATCCATTGAATTTTAACCCCATAGGGTAGCAGACCACGCACTTCTGTGTCTATCGATCTCGCAAAGCTATTAATTTTACCTTGAATAGACATTGCCGTTGCGGTTTTTTGAGCACGTCTTCCAGTCCATGTGAAAAATTGCGCAAGCCACCCTGCTAATTTTTCACCACGTTCTTGATGAAAAACTAGTAGGTCGACAATTAACCATAGAAAAAAACCGATTATGCCGAAAGTTGTAAGTAAATATATAAGTAATTCCATAAATTACTCTTGTTCAATTTGTGTTAAACATTCTAGCTTAGAGCATGCTAGTAGTATGGTTTCCTCTCTTGGAAATACAGCTCCAAAATTATTTTTTGAAACAATATTTTCACAAAAATGACATTTCAACTTTTCATCATTGAATTCATCTAACAACTCCAAACTTTTTAGTAGTTCATCTATGTCACGGAAATGTACAGCTTGTAAATTTTTTTTTGGTTTTATCATAATTTTAAATGGGTTTTATATCTTAACTTGCTATTTCAAAAATCTTTTTTACTAAACTAGTCCGCGCGTAAAATGCGCGTGTGATCGGACGACGCTTTCCAGTTCGTTGATTTATTCCGCCTGTCCCTTTTGTACGGGCTTGTATCCACTTTCCATCTTTTCCAGTCAAAGCGTCAAAACCTTCTTTTATAAGTTTATTGCGGATGAAATCGTAGTCTGTTTTTATCTCTTTTATCAATTCGTCGTCCTCAGCAAAATCCAAACTCGTTACTTTGAGGAGATTTGCGCTTTTTGCATTTTGACCATTCCATTCAACTGCACAGAAAACAATGGCTTTGAGTTTTGCCCAAACATGACTTTCAAAGAATGAATGTTCTTTTAATTCATTTGGATTTATCATTGTAATCGCCATTGTTTCTTTCGGCACTAATTCATCCTTTACATAATGAAAGGCGACAGATTTTAACTCGTAAGTGAGTCCATTTGGCGCCTTTGAGACATTATTCTCAAGACCTGCCAATCGCTCTAAAACAAGACCCTTCCATCCTTTGTTTTGTTTGCCATCCTTGAATGAGTTGATGTTAAATTGCGAAGCAAGATCGGCAAGATCATTGCCAATATATTGTTTCAAATTTTTTATTGCTGTTGCGCGAGTTACAATTTTCATACTTTTGTTTTCTTATTTTTCAAATTATGATCCAATTCCTCAAATCGTTGAATTGATACATCCAAATATTTTTTTTCGGTATCAATGCCAATAAAATTACGCCCCAAAAGATAGGCAGCTATTCCTGTTGTAGAGCTTCCAGTAAACGGATCGAGAACAAGATCATTTTTGTTCGTTGAAGCAAGTACTATTCTCTTGAGCAAATCCTCTGGTTTTTGCGTTGGATGTTTGCCAAATTTTTTCTCAACTGGCTTTGGCGTTCCCATTGACCAAACAGATCTCATTTGAAGTCCTGGCTTTTTTAATTGATCTTCTGACCAGTTACCATTTTTCATTAAATCATAATTGAAAACATGTTTTGCTTTTTTGTCTTTGCGCGCCCAAAGCAAAGTTTCGTGACTTGCAGTAAAATAGCGACAACTTAAATTTGGAGAAGCGTTTGGCTTAAACCAAACAACATCGTTGAGAATATGATATTTATTTACTTGCAATGCAAATCCGCATTGATAAATTGAATGATATGTGCCACTGATCCAAATTGTTCCATGTGGTTTTAGTACGCGCTTGACGGCTTCTGTCCATGTAAGATGAAATTCAAAATCTTTTTTCAGTCCATTACTTTTGTCCCACTCGCCTTTGTCAACACTAACACGTCTCCCAGCGTGAACAGTAAAACCGCCATTAGATAAAAGATAAGGCGGATCAGCAAAAACCATATCAATCGAATTTTCTGGAAGTGACTCCAATAATTCCAAGCAGTTTGCTTGATAGAGTTTGAATTTTGGTTTTTCGTAATATGGTTTTTGCATAATTATTCTTTTTTCTCATCTGGAAACTCAGACGGGAATTCGTACATAAATATAAGTAGTGCTTCAATAAATTTTATAATTTTCCCCGCTTCATCCTTTGTTCCGATCTTTATTTCGTGATTTTTTTCATTACCTAGATCTTTAATATATTTTAAAATTTTGTCCCCGTTGGGTGGGATGTAACCAGATTTCTTCAAATATTCAACATATTGAACAAATTTTTCACCCTCTTTTGCCCCAGCAACACTAACTGCTAAATGCATCATCAGTTTTCTTCCGAGCAAAGAAACGGCCGTAAAAGATGAATTTTTATTAGCATCTTTTAATTCTTTGTAAATTTCTGCTATGTCAGTAGGTAATTTTTCAATAGTTCGTCCCAAAAGTGGTCCAGGATATTGTTTATGGTCATAAAATAATGTGGGCATTCCACAAAATGTGCAAATATAAATTTTTGTAGTTGAATTTGAATTATTAAAATATCCAGTGTGTGATCCTACATTTCTACCACAATAACCACAGATGAAATCTTGTGGATCTATGTTATGTGCATTTTGCCATCTTTGCCAATTAACTTTCATATTTTTTTATTTACTTACTTTCTAGAATCTAACGCAACAGCGTTATTCATAAGTTGATTAAATAC
>CAZZDA010000004.1:0-30879 GCA_964652585.1 uncultured Gammaproteobacteria bacterium
TTTTCAAGTCGCACTGGTCAAACCAGTGGCTTACCCTTTGGGGGTGTGAGTTAGCGGTGAATAATATTGAGAAAAGTTCGACTACCCCTTTTCTCGCGCTACGCACGATATAGAGGAAACCAAACATCAATATTAACTCACAAGATCACTCAAGAATGACACTCCGACTTGTATTCTAAGTCATTCAGAGATTTTTTACAACGCTTCTTTCGCCGATCTCTACAAATCTATATCTCTAAATTCTTTGTCAGAGACAATGATGTGATTCATAAGAGTAATTCCCAGTAGATCTCCAGCATCAGCAACTCGCTTTGTGATTGCAACGTCTTCGTCTGAAGGCTCGAGGATTCCTGATGGGTGATTATGAGCTAAAACAACCCCTGCCGCCGATAATTGCAAAGCGGGCTCAAAAACCTCCCTTGGGTGTAGAAGTGAAGTATCAAGCGTGCCAACTGAAATAATGCGTCTTTCAATTAATTTTTGTTGCGTATCAAGGTAAAATGCCACTATATGCTCTTTTTTCAATGAGCGGAAATCTGCGCATAAATTCCATATATCCTTCACTGATAGCAATTCAACACTGCGTTCGCTTCCAAAACGATCCACTAGGGAAATGACGGCAAGTATTTGAATCGCCTTTGCTTTCCCTAACCCGCGAATTTTTCGCAAATCTTCCAGTGTTACGTTATTTGCTGATTTTTGTGTTATAAGTTTTTCTATCTTTCGCGCAAGCTCGAGCACGTTACAACCTTTGATTCCTGAACCAAGAACGATTGCTATCAATTCAAAATTTCTTAGACGTTTTGCGCCATATTTTTCCATTTTCTCTCGAGGTAGTTCCGTTTTCTTTAATTCAGTAAGTTTCATAATGTGTTTTTAGTATAGACTAACAACTACTGTTATCTAAGCAAATCTATAACTTTTTTCACGCAAGCAAATTGGTCTTTCTTGAGTTGATGCTCCCAGAAACGCAGCACGATCCATCCTTCCGCACGAAGTTTTCGTGTTACCTTTTTATCTCGTTTTCTATTGCGCTCTATTTTATTTCGCCAAAAATCATTTTTGAGTAAATGTTTCCAGCGTGGATATTGCCAGCCGTGCCAAAAATTACTATCAAGAAACACGCACACCATACGTTTTTTAAAAACAATATCTGGTTTACCTAAAACGCTTACGTCGTTGATTGTAAAAGTTTTACGTGTTTGCTTTTTCAATACGACGATGAAATTTTGCTCAAATTTAGTTGATTTTGAGCGAATAAGCGACATGCGCCTTGATCGCTCATGTACGGTCAAATTGTCCGTTTTTCTTTCTTTGGCAAAATTACGATTAAGATTGTTTCGAGTTTGCTTTTTCATAACCAGACTGAAAAACTTCTGAGGGAAGTTCATTACCAAGTCCACCGACCACATCTTTGTCTATAAGTTCTTTCCACTGCTTGATTCTGCCTTCTTCTATAGATGAGACTTGCCAATAAAATTTCAACAATTCTTCGTCTATGTCATTGATCCGACTGGCGATTTTGGGTGCGTAATCATGAAGTTGAGAAAGCATTTGCGACACACTCTTTTTCTCTTTAGCGACCACAACTTCTTGTTGTCCCCCTGCGCTAAAAGCATCCCGCAAACTCGTGGATACTGCTCCGAATTCGGTAATCATGTATGTGGCTGCTCGCTCATAATTAGCACGGTTCTTAAAGAGTTCAGGGAGTAAAATCATGCAATCAACTTTAAATCTTTCTTTATCTTCTGGTTCTAAAGTTCGAAACTGTTTAATAATTGGGGAAGATGATTCCGATTCTTCATCAATCCACCACAAACCTTCGCCGTCTTTTAGCTGTTTTCTGTAATATGATTTTATTTGCGGTATGGTGTCTCCGCTAGTTCGCAACTCATCATAAGAAACGCCCATTTTGTCGAATATGGAATTTCCCGTTGGTAAATTCATATTGATTTTATACCTAGGAGAGTGTGTTACGCTGATTTCCGGCAAACATTCTTGATACAAGCGATATCGTACGTCAGCTTGTCCTCCTAACTTTCCAAACATGATAAAAATTCGTTCAACATCCTCAATACGTGAAGATTCCATTACGCTGTTTCCTGTTGAAGTCCAATGGTCTTTAGTGGTTATTTTAACCTCAACACCAAAATACCCATTCGCAACAATATCAGGGAAGGCATGAACTCCAGTTTGTTTTATAGTACCCTCAAATTCAGTACCAGCGGATACTTCACACATCTTTTCACAAACTAATTCTTCAAAATCTAAAGCGGTAATTTTGTTATCCGTTCTTATTCTAGTAACCAAAAGTCCCTTGGATTTTTCCAACAAGGTAATAAAATTTTCTTCGTTTGCATTTTTCTTTTCGACGTAAATCATTTTATTTCAAATTTTTATCAAGAAACTTTTCTATGGATTTAGCAATGTGCCATGCAAAAACTGGAGGCACGGCGTTTCCGATCTGTTTATATGCTTGAGATGTGGACGGCAAAAATTCCATGTCATCAGGAAATGATTGGATTCTTGCGGCCTCTCGAGCGGAAAGTCGACGTTTACCATTCCAATGATATTCAATGTTACCATGATGTTCAGTTCGCATTGTTGGACCTGGTTCGTTAGCATCTATTATTCCGTTGCCCTGTCCTTTATTTTTCTTTGCTTTAGACCAGTAGTGATTCGAAAAGTCGCCTTCTCTAATTTTTTCCAAATCACCAAGTGCCTCCTTTACTGACACATGCTTTCCTTTGTAAGTTGGTTTCGGATAGTCATCATCCTCAAATTTAGGAAGTATATTTTTGCGAGTCCCGATGATAATTACACGTTCGCGCATTTGTGGTACACCATAATCAGCGGCAAGAAGTAATTTATGATTTACGTGATATCCGAGTCCCGCAAAATCATTTTTGATGATATCAATCGCCATACCATTATCTATCGTAAGAAGACCTTTCACGTTTTCCGCTACAAATAACATTGGTTTTGTCTTACGAATAACCTCAGCCATACTGCGATACAGAAGTCCTTTCTCACTATTGAAACCTCGACGCTTTCCAGCATGGCTGAATTCTTGGCATGGGAAACCACCAAGGACAATATCTACTGTTTTTGGTAGCGGCACATCAAACATCGCATTATGCTTGTCGTTCAAAATATCAACAATACTTCCACAGACAATAGCATGATTAAAATAATTTTTGAAAGTTTTACAAGCTGAAGCATCGATATCATTTGCCCAGTTTATGACAAATGGGTGTTTGTTGTACTTCTTCTCGTTCGATTTAAAACCACCGACAAAACCGAGGTCTAAACCTCCACAGCCAGCAAAAAGCGAGACGATTGTGAATTTATTTTTAGTATTCTTTGCCATAAAATTATTTCAAAAGCTCACTACTACTCACTCCCAACGCTTTCGCTATCTTCTCTATTGTAACAAGTGTTGGGTTAGATTTGCCAGCTTCCACATTGCTAACATAAGCACGATCAAGATTTAATTTCCTACAAATGTCGCCTTGCGACATTTTCTTTTCTTGACGTATACGCTTTATGTTTTTACCAAGTTTTATAGAGGGGATATTCATGTCCACAACTTTATTATAGAGGTAGTTGTAATGTATATCAACATTGTGATATATTACAATTATGTGGATAAATATGAAGCGGCGAAAACAAAACCATAAAATTTCCTTTCAATTTTTTGCGGCTCCCCCCTGCACCCCCCGCCGTTTTTTTAAGGATAAGGAAATTTTTGGTTTTGGTTTGCGATAATGCCAAATAAAAAATGACGGGCGCTAGACTCATCACTTTTTATTTGGCTCCGGGGGTGGGATTCGAACCCACGGCAAATTGGTTAACAGCCAACTGCTCTACCACTGAGCTACCCCGGAATATATTCTTATGAAAAGAACAAAAGTAGTGTAGCGTAGGATTATAACCCTGTCAATAATACATTATTGATCATTACCACTTTTCTAAGAATTATTGTATACTATATCTATTACTCACTATACATTGTTTATGAAAGTCAATTTTAAGTGGACACCATCATTATCCGTGAATGATGATATTATATGCAAAAGCACAGTTATCCTGATTTCGCATCCCACAAAGCTCTGCATCAAGAATTTACCAATACATACGAATCATATAAACAAAGATTTCAGAAAGATGGTGCAACAAAAAAATTATGCATAGAAGTTGAAAATTTCTTGGGTCAGTGGTGGACACAGCACATAGGTATAGAGGACAAAAAATACGCTGAATTTATTAAGAATAAGTCTCAAACTTTATAATAAATACAAAAAGAGGAGTAGCAGCGCTACTCCTCTTTTTATTATCTCGGTAGAAATCTTTTATCACTTTACCGAAGCGATTTCGGTAAAGCAGACTTTCCCCGCATCATGTGTCTCATATTTATTTGCATAGCGCCCCACACCTTCCGATGACAGAGAAAAGGTCGTACAAAGTTCATACGTACCTTCACGCACCGTGCCAACAACTTGCGGTTGTGCGATCACACGGTAAGTATACTGCTCTCCGGTTACAGGATCAGTTGTGCGAGACACTCGGTAGCCAATCTCCGCACTCACCAGTTCGTCAAGTGATCCTGGCAGCCGCTCAAACCGCGTGGCAAATGAAGTAACCGCAGATGAAATATTTTGCAAGTCTTGTTCACGCTGATCATCAAACCCTCGTTTGCGCGCAGTGTCAGGTGATCCTGCAGCCATAAATCCCAGTACAATACCAATAATCACCAATGCGCTCACCGCACTGCCAAAGGCGGTAAATACTTTCCGTTCAATCGCGTGCCCGTATTGAATTTTCCGTCTTTCCAGAAAATAAAAGCTGAAGATCATACCGCCGATCACCAAGATCGTCAGCGCCTTTAAAAAGAATCGTACCGATACCTCTCCTTGAAAAAAGTAAAAGAGAACAGTGATGAGATCACCCACGACTGTTCCGGCTGCTACAATCAATACAAGATATGTTAACCATTTGGTAAGTTTTGATTCTGATTTCTGCACATCCGCGTGAAATCTGCGAAACCAAATACGTACTGCGGCATAATAGAGCGGATAACCGATAATAAGCGCTGCGATAGAGTAATGAATGGTTCGCGCAAAATTTCTGGCAGAATATGAACTGTAAGAATTTTGATCAACCAATGGATCAGGAAAATAGCGCCCAATAATACTATAGTACAAAGCACCTAAAGCGAATGCTACGGTTGCCAATAATACGAAGGAAAAAAAATTCACCGCAATTTCAGCAACTGATGATTTTTTACCTCCGATCATCTTTCCTTCAGGCGCGGGCACGCCGGACGCAACCAATCCTTCCGCCAGTGCCGCGTCCACATCATCTTCAGTCCAGCCAACCGCCAGGAGTTGTTCTTTGATATCTTTCGGTGGTATGTGGTTTCGCGCTTGCTCGCTCACATACGCCGCAAGCTTTGTATTATCCATAGAAAATTATGTTATGAGTTATAAGTTATGTGCTGTAAGAATTTAGTAGTAATCCCGCAGCTTCCTCACACCTGTGTGCTTCTGAATTTTTTCAAGAGCTTTTGCTTCAATTTGACGGATGCGCTCGCGCGTTACCTCAAATTCCTGTCCCACTTCTTCAAGGGTATGCGCAACACCGTCTATGAGGCCAAATCGCATTTCTAATATCTTCTTCTCACGGGGTGAGAGTTCTTCAATGGCCTCGCGCACATATCCCCGTAAAAGTTGTAGTGCTGCGGCGCGGTCAGGCGTCACATTTTTAATATCTTCAATAAAATCTTCCAATGTTGAATCCTCTTCGTCATCGCCAACCGTGGTCTCAAGCGATACCGTGTCTTGTGATATTTTAATGATGTGGCGGACTTTTTCTACATCTTCCTCCATCTCGGCAGCTATTTCTTCAGGTAAAGGCTCTCTTCCCAGGTCTTGGATGAGCTGACGCTCAATTTGCTGAAACTTATTGATCGTCTCCACCATGTGTACCGGAATACGAATAGTGCGCGACTGGTCCGCAAGCGCGCGAGTGATCGCCTGACGAATCCACCAAGTCGCGTATGTCGAAAACTTATAACCTTTTTTGTATTCAAATTTCTCAACAGCACGAAAGAGCCCGATATTACCCTCCTGAATAAGATCTAAAAGTGAGAGTGATTTTCCGGTGAATTTCTTTGCAATGGAAACCACTAAACGCAAATTTGCTTCTATAAGTTCTTTCTTCGCCTCTTCGTCGTCCTGCTCTTTTCGTTTGGAAAGTGCAACCTCTTGTTCACCATTGAGCAGCGGCACTTTACCAATTTCACGCAAATACATTTGAATAGAATCCGCTGAAATATCAGAGAGATCCATGCGTGACACGGAAACCGCTTTTGAGGATTTTTTCTCATCTTCTTTATCTTCCGTTAGTGTCGTACTACCCAAAAAACCAACCTCCTGCTCTATCAAACGTATACCATGCTCTTCCAAATCCAATATAAAATCTTCGAAGGCATCAATATACCGTTCAATTTTTGGGAATACGTAGAGCACTTCCGTTTCTGTAATAAATCCGCGGGAACGCCCCTTTTTTAAAAGCTCGCTTGCAGCTTCCAACGGAGGCGGTACCACGCGCGGAGCCGGTTTTTTCCGCACGGTCTTCTTTGCCGGTTTTTTTACTGCTTTCTTTTGAGGTTGCACCGCTTTTTTTCGAGGAGTTGTTATTTTTTTCTTTTTTGCATTTGCTGTTCGTGTTGTCGCTTTCTTTTTTTTGACAGCAACAGATGCCGCCTTTTTTGCGGTAGGAGACTTTTTTTTCTTAGCGGTTGTTGTGGCCATAAAAAAACACAAATAAACTCATGTCTTATACAAGAGGCAGTTTTTTTCTTAGAATACAAAAGGATGTAACATGTTTATGAAAGATGGGCGAGCTCGCGATTAAGTCGATTGATTTCTTTATAAATCACCTCCTCACGATCGGAAGTGGCAGTGGTTAACGAACGCGTGAGTTCACTCTTGCGCGCCATAACCCACTCTTTATAGAGTGCGGTACTTAAAAGGGCCGCTTCGCGCTGTATATCTTCAGGTGCGAAACCCTCAAAATCCCTCTCAATGCGGAGGGCAAGCGACTTTACAGCATGCGCTTCTTTGAGCGTGCCAAAAAAATCCTCCTGCTGAAATTGCGAGGGGTCGGAACCAATATGTGTAGTATAGTACAGGAGCAATGTTCTGTAAATATCTTGTAAAGAGTTGTCCACAATCATCTCCGGTTCAATATGTTCGGCAATATACGCGAGTGCCGCGGGATACGTGATACACAAACCAATGATCTGCTCAGCTTTTGAGATAGATATAGATGACTTAGATGTCGCGGCATGTGTTTGCGGCGCCGTTGGCGTTGCAGATTTTTTTTGAGAAAGACGATCGCGCAAAATATGTTCCTGCACATTCACCAGTCCGGAAAGTTTTTGCAGCCAATGTGTTTGCTCCACTTCATCAGCAAGAGCACTCACAAGCGGTAAGAGCTCTTGGACCATCTTTTTTTTCTGTACCACCTGCGAGAGATCCTTTCCTTCACTTTCTTGCGTGAAACTATATTCCATAAAGGGCTGTGCTTGCGCTACCGCTTTTTTCCAGAGATCGGGATCATGCTGCACGCACTCGTCAGGATCTTTACCGTATGGCACAGGTACGACACGCACCTCAACTCCTTCTTGAAGTGCGGTAAGCACTCCTCTTTTTGCCGCTTCTTGGCCGGCAGTATCGGCATCAAAAGAAAACAAAAATAGTGGCGCGAATCGCTTGAGTACACGCACGGAATCCGGCGTCACCGCGGTTCCGGAAACGGCAACCGTATGTGAAACACCAGCTTTTACCGATGCAAGAACATCAAGATACCCCTCTACAAGCACGACTTCTTTTTTCTCGCGCAGAGATTTCTTTGCCTCATACAGTCCGTAGAGAGTTCGGCTTTTATCATAGACGAGTGTTTGCGGCGAGTTCATGTATTTTGGACCCTTGCTATCTGTTGCAGATGGATGCGCGTCATCTCCCAGCGCTCTTCCGCCAAAACCAACCACTTCTCCACCGGTGTTTTTTATGGGAAATATAAGCCTATCACGAAAACGGTCGTACACCCCTCCTTTGGGAGAAGAAAGCGCAAGTCCCGCGTTTATGATCTCTTTGTCCGTATACCCCTTTTTTTTGAGCGCGCGCGAGAGCGCGTCCCACTGATCAGGCGCATAACCTAGTGCGTAGGTTAACCAAAGATCTTCCGGAACACCGCGTTGTGAGAGATAGTGCCTCACGCGACTCCCCGCTTGTTCATGATCAAGTACCGCTTTAAAAAAGCGCGCGGCATGCGCCAGCACTTCAAGTATGCGTGTTTTTTCATTTTTGAGTTTCGGAGATACCGGTTTGAGCTCAACTCCCGCGCGTTTAGCCAAAGTGCGTAAAGCATCCAAAAATTCCACATTTTCCTGTTTCATGACAAAGGTAAAAATATCCCCCCCTTCTCCACATCCGAAACAATGAAATATCTGCTTGTCAGAGCTCACCATAAAAGAGGGTGTTTTTTCGGTATGAAAAGGACACGGCGCTTTCCAATTGTTTGTGCCTGCACGAGCCAAACCTGGCACGTATTCACGTACCACTTCCACGATATCCAGCCTTTGTTTTATGTCGTCTATTTCCGCCATAATATAGGAATAATAATGTTCTTCCACCTTACCGCTTTTTGCCTCTTGAGGCAAGTTACTACCGAGCAAGACTTGATTTTAAGATCATTTCAAATAAAAAACCCGCCGCCCGAAAGCATTGGGAATGGTGTACATGCAAGAGCTCAGGGTGAAGTGAAAGCACCTCTTAATCGCTGCCAAAAAGTAGGTTCTCCGGTAGCGCGAGATTGCTCCCAATCACGCTTCTCCAATCGCATACTCAATTGGGTATCAAGGTCCGGAAAGAGTCCTAGGGTAGTAACGGAGCACTCTTGCGTTGTAAGCGTCTCTCCGGTTGCATTTTCGACAGCCGTAAGTGTATAGCGCGGAATAATACGCTCTTTATTGACGGTTACGACCATAAGCATTGTCAGATGGTGCGCTGTTCCACGGTATCTACGCTCTTCAATTTCCAAGTCTTGCAAGAGCTTATTGCAAAGCTCCCCGCATAACCTCCATACTCCATCCGATCGCAAGAATTCTCGCGGATTGAGCGATATATGCTCATTAAAACCAATATTAACCGCGGTTAAGACACAGCTCATATCCACACCAAAAGCACTTGCCGTAACATGCAGCATAAACTCCACGTTATACAGTGTGCCAACATAGTGCTGCTGCTCTTCACGGACGCATGCCGGAAAAAGTTCTTGAGCCGCATTAAGTAACTCGCCGAATCCTCCTGTTTCATAGACGGAAAAATCCAAAACTTCAGAAGCAGGGGGCATCTCCTGCATCACCCTTTGTACAGCATCAGAAGAGGTACTCATGATAGTATCTCCTTCTCTTAATAGTGAAATGAACTGCGACAATAAAATCATCTCCTTTATATCATATAGGAGGTGATTAAGCAAATATCGTAATTTTTACAACTTGTACAGTATATGCAGAATTTTTTCAGAGGTTCTTTATAAGTGTTCTAGAATCGCAGCATATTCAAACGCTCCAAACAAACGAAATCCATAGGAGACGAGTAAACTAAAGCGATTCGTCAGAAGCAATATACCAAGCAGTATAAGAAATACTCCCCCTACAACAGATATATATTTTAAAATTTTTGAGAATTTTTTTATATATGCCGCGGCTGACCCAAACGCGGCTGCAACCAGGAGAAATGGTACTGCTAACCCCGTTGAAAATATAGCAAGCAATAACGTTCCTTGCACCACCGTTGTAGAGGTTGAAGCAAGCAGTAAGATGGATCCTAAAATTGGCCCCACGCACGGCGTCCAACCTAACGCAAAGGTTGAACCAACGGTAAAGGAGCTTGTTGGTTTACCCACTTGCAGATATGAAGGCATTTTCATGCGCTTCTCTTGATGTAGAAAAGGCACGTTCAGTACACCCAACATAAAAAGTCCAAATCCAATGACCAACACCCCTCCTATGCGTGTGAGCCAAATACGATAGGGAACAAGCGCCTGGCCCACAAGTCCCGCAAGAGCTCCAAAAGCAATAAAGATGACGCTAAATCCAAGAACAAAAAATATCCCATTTAAGAATATCTTTTTTCTCACGTCTTTTTTTTGCGCTTCTTCCGGCGACACACCGCTAATAAACCCCAGATACGCGGGTACCAAGGGCAAGGTGCAGGGCGCTAAAAAGGTTAAGAGTCCTGCGACAAACGCTGATATGATAAAAGGGAGATCCATAGATTCATTATTGTGCAATAAGTTCTTGCACCTTATTCCGTAATTCTGATGCACTTATGGGTCCACGCTTGTGTTCGCGGATATTACCTTTTGCATCAACCAAGAGTGTTTCTGGCATGGAGAAACCACCAATAGATCGGTAGAACTTATCAGGCTTATCAAGAAGAAATACCATTTTGTCAGTTACGCCAAGCTTATCTGAAAAACCTTTTGCTGTTTCCAGCGATTCGGAGCGATTGACCGCAATAAATTGTACTTGATCACCAAACTCTTGCTGCACATCAGCAAAATCAGGAAGCTCATTCACGCAAAAAGGACACCAACTCGCCCATGAGTTAACTATCAAAGGCTTACCCACAAAACTCGTCAACTGTACTTCTGTTCCGGAATAGTCGCGCAGCTCCACGCTCGGCAACGGATCAAATTTTTCCTTATCAGTGCTTGACGGAGCAGCAGTGCCTTTCGATGTCTGCACACCAACCGGTTCTGTACGGTCTTGCAATCCAAACCACAGAGCCACACCGCTAAAAACTACAAGCCCTATAATGATGAGTGTTGTTTTTTTCATATACTTCCTGTTAACAGTTAAGCGTTACTTGTAAAGTGTTGTAGCTGGATGTACCGCTACCCAAGAGAACCAAAAATTAGGGAAAGGATTGATACGCTCAAGGGTGCCATCTTCTTTTTGCTCAAAAATACGCACCGCATCAATATCCTCTTCGTAGCGTACAAGCAGTGATATACCTCCCACTTCATCTTCAAGTTGACCTACTCGTTTTACGGTTTCGGGTAAATAGGCTTTTGCTTCTTCATTTAAAACCACACCTAGTACAAAATCTTTTTCATCCAAACGATCATCTTTATTACTGAGCGGAAAGATAACACCGGGTGTTGTATAATAATCGCCATACGGATCACGTCCATAAAAACGCGCAGCCCCCGTGTCGCGTGAGAGTACCTCGCCTTGCGGATGAAGTGTTTTCCACTCACCAAAACGTATTTGGTCAGAGGGCAAAACAGTCAAACGTGTACCGGTCATTTCACCTACAATTGCCTCTCCCAAAACCTGCGACCAAAGACTGTCTGTTGTACGATCATACATGACCAAGTTAGAGTTCCAGAGCTTGCCTGAGGTACCAAATTCAACACGCTCGCCCTGAACTTGCGGATCAAAAACAATACCTGAAAGACACAAAGGACAATATGTCACCAAAATACGCCGACCATTGATCGTGTCATTGACTATTTCATGGAAAACGAGGATCTGAAAGGGGTAGAAACGATCTACACCGTCAAGAGAAACCGCAATGCCCGGCTCTTTATCGGTAAGATCAGCACTTGCCTCTGCAACGCTTATAAATTTTGGACGGTCAATTGATGGAATGCCGTCCTTTGGCGGACCCCCGCCTATAATTTCATCAAGCGGTACGCTATGTTTTACGTTATCGGTTATCATAATGTCTTTGATTATGACTTCGCCAGTTGCAGTGTTCTCTGGAATAACTTGACCATCTTTAAGGGTAATAGTTGTGGTAGTTGTTTCACCATCCTTTGGAAGCGCAAAATCACCACGACCAAAAGTCTGCCATGTTACAAACGCAATAGCAGAAACCAAAAAAACCATAACTATGAGAGATATCGGCTTCATAGGATAGGTGTAAAGTAAATTAGAGAGTAATGGATGGAAGATTTTCTCCTTCAAGGTAGCAAATTGTTTTACCTTTGCGAACTCTTTTGACCAACCCCAAATGCTCCAACTGTCGTGCCTGATGAGATACCGCACTTGCGCTTACACCGAGAATATCCGCAATATCAGAAGGACAGACATCCTTATAGGTGCGCAAAAGCAGAAGAATCTGCAGTCGTGTCGGATTCGCAAGCGCGCTGTAGAATTTACTTTGTTCTTCAACGTGTTTCGATTGTTTTGAAAGCATAGCTTTCGCTTTCTTTATGATCTTCAGAGAAAGAAACTGTTCCATAGGTAGAGTATGTTAAGTATCATATTTTGAACAATTGAGCAACTGTTTTAATGATAACTCATAAAAAAAGGGCTGTCAACCCCACACTAACTTTTGACGTAGCAGTTCTGCTACTCACCTTATAAAAGTTGTTGTGCTAAGTATGTTAGCTTATTGTACACCATAGCCATGTGATTCATTATTGTCTGTCAAAAGTTAGTGTGGGGTCACCCCCCCCCCCCCCCCTTAACCTGTGGAAAAATGTTTTCTTTCTTCATCGCTTTATCTTTCCAAAATCACCATGAAGGACAGTAGGATGCATGCCAAAGATCTCCTCGGTATACGACAGTTGCGGAATATTATTTAACAGATATATGTTTTTCTTGAGATACAGCGCCAATCCCATTTCCATAAGCGTATTGCCACCCACATATCCTGTAATATCATTCTTATCATAATTAAGCACCAAAATCGCATCCGACCACGCGACTTTATCGTAGTGTACAATCATCGCTTCACGCTTTCTCTCCCACACCCATTTTTCATTAACGTATTTCTTACGAAGTTTATAGTACTCTTTGACCGAGATCATGTTGCCATTGCCATCAGGCACCTCGACCGGAGGAAGTTTGACTTCATGTCCTAACACCTCCAATTCTTTTTGTATGTTCAGCATCTCATCATGAAACGCTATACTGCCGCAAAGTGTAATTTTCATAGAATATAGTCGGTTTACTTGCTCTCTCCGAATACTGTCCACCGCGGGTGAACCCCATTCGGAGAGGGAGGGATTCGAACCCTCGATACCTTGCGGTATGCCGCCTTTCCAAGACGGTGCACTAGACCACTATGCGACCTCTCCATAAAACACTTATATACTTTTTACAATATTCGCACTGTATCAAATATTATGTTAGTTGGCAATAATATAAAAGACCCGCTCTGATTGCGGGTCTTTTATATTATTATGTGATATATTAGCTCGCAAGCTTGGCTTCAATTGCCGCTTTGAGCTGTTCGTATGGCACCGCACCAGAAACGAGCTGTCCATTAACAAACGTCGCGGGGGTTCCTTTCACACCTGCAGCTTGTCCGCCTGCCATCTGTTGAGCAACTTTACTTGCGTATTTTCCTGAATCAAGACATGAATCAAATATGGCAGTATCAAGACCAAAATTATCAGCGTACTGCTTCCATGTTGCAACGCTCATACTCTTTGAAGTATTTGCTTCAAATATCTTGTCATGCATTTCATAAAATTTACCCTGCTCACCCGCACACTCGGCAGCTTCAGCTGCTTTTTGTGCTTCCGGATGGAAAGAGAGCGGGAAGTGGCGATACACAAGTCGGACATCACCTTCAAATTCCTCCAATGCTTGCTCAACACTTGGCAAGAAGCGTGAGCAGAATGGACACTCAAAGTCAGAATATTCAATAAGGGTTACTTTCGCATTCACGTCACCTCGGATATAGTCGCTATCACTCACCACAGGAACTGCTGCAGTTGGAGGAGTTGGTTGCGTGGGTTGAGCCGGCTGCGCAGGCTGGTTTCCTGCCGGTTGTTCTACTGCTACAGGCGCAGTTGTATTATCATCTTCAACCCCGCCTTTTTGTGCCAAGAGCCCCACAAATCCAATGAGCGCTACGACTGCCACTCCGGATACGAGACCTAAAATAAAATTTTGATTCAGAAAACTTCCTTGTTTACTTGGTGCACTTGGTGGTTTTATTGGCATAAGTCAATACTTAAGAAATTAAAAATACAATAGAAATAGTATAGCACACCATACACGATGCACAAGGCACATATCACGACAGTATATTGTATAACGTATTATTTTGTTTTTTGTCGTGTTACGTGCTTTATGATTCGTAATGTAGTGGTGACCCTACGGGGAATCGAACCCCGGTTACCAGGATGAAAACCTGGTGTCCTAACCACTAGACGATAGGGCCGTGAGTGTGATACGTTTACCCCACACTAACTTTTGACGTAAAGCGGTAAACCGCTTTCTTGGTAGATGTTTTCAAATAATATGAGTTTTTTATTTACGTTGCCGCCAAATCATATTATCCACAATACCTAACTGTCAAAAGTTAGTGTGGGGGTTACCCTGCACCGCAATACTATATCATTCTATGAAAAGTCAGTCAACATTAAAAACCGTACTTGCCATTGAAACATCTTGCGATGAAACGGCAGTTGCGATAGTGAAAAAACACTATAATCACATCATACTTGTAGACCACCTTATTGCCTCACAAATACCACTCCACGCGCCGCACGGCGGTGTGGTACCTGAAGTTGCCGCACGAGCACACGAAACCACTCTCCTACCCCTTATTGAACAGCTTTTGCACAAGAACCATATAACTCAAAAAGATTTCGACGCGATCGCAGTGACACAAGGGCCCGGACTTCTTACTTCGCTCTTGGTAGGAGTTGCCGCTGCACGAACGCTCGGCGTTATTTGGAAAAAGCCCGTACTTCCTGTCAATCACCTAGCCGGACATATTGCTGCCGCGTGGATCAATAAATCTGTCAATATGTATGCTTTCCCTATACTTGCACTACTTGTTTCAGGCGGCCACACGGAATTTATTGTCAGCAAACGCTTTGGTCACTATGATCAAATTGGAGCTACACGAGATGATGCCGCGGGAGAGACATTTGATAAAACCGCAAAAATTTTAGGGCTTGGCTATCCCGGCGGTCCCGCACTAAGCCGTTTGGCAGAGAAAGGAGATCGCGCAGCTTACACCCTTCCACGCCCCATGAGTGAGAGCGGTAATTTGGATATGAGCTTTTCCGGCCTTAAAACCGCAGTAAAGTACTTGCACGACCGCAGACGCGCGCAAGAACGAAAAAAACGCGACTATCTTCCCAATATGGCGGCAAGCATAGAGCAAGCTATTATTGATACGCTTCTCATAAAACTTGAGAGAGCAGTAAAAGAGATTAAACCAAAGACCGTACTGTTGGCAGGAGGAGTTGCGGCAAATGTACAACTGCGCAAGCAGGCAAGAGCTATTGTAGAAAAATACGACAGTACGTTTGCAGTACCGAAACATATTTTTTGTACTGATAATGCCGCAATGATCGGTACAACGGCATTGCTTGACCAAAAAATACCCGGCAAGCAACAATGGACTGCCGACCCGCGTTTGCAATTCACTTGCTGATATGAAAAAAACATACCGCTCTCATTCTTTGTCAGACACGCACCGCATAGCAAAAGAAGTGCTGCAACATCTCCATTCTCCCGCAACACTTTGTCTTCAGGGTGATCTTGGAGCAGGAAAAACGACATTTACCCAATCACTCGCACGATATCTAGACGTAAAAGAGAACGTTACAAGCCCAACCTTTACCCTTCTTGAACCCTATACGGCATATCATAAAAAATTTGCGGCACTTATACATATTGATGCGTATCGCCTCTCCACTGCTGATGAGCTTTTTTCTCTTGGCGCGCACGAGTACTTTACCAAGCCCGAAACACTAACAGTTATTGAATGGCCGGAAAACGTTTCGTCAATTATTCCACGAGATGCGTATTGGTTGATGATTAATTTTAGTAAAAAGAAAAATGAGCGCGTTTTCACGCTCAAAGAAATTGCTCATCACCAGACGGCCGTCAAAATATGAGACAAAAAATTATGAAATACCAAACAACAAGAAATTTGTTTTGTTCTATGATACGCGCTCTGTGATGCACGCTTTATTCTATTACCCTAAAGACTTCTTCAACCGTTGTCATTCCCTCTAATGCCTTCAATAGTCCGTCCTGTGCCATGGTGATCATACCCTCTTGTCTTGCGACGTTTTCAATGGCTTGTGCGGATACCTTTTGCGAAAGCAATACTTCGCCAATTGCATCGCTTTTCTGTAAAATTTCATAAATACCAACACGACCTTTATAGCCGATTCCTTGGCATGCATCACACCCTTTTCCTTTTATAAAACGAAAGTTGTTAAAATCAATATCTTTTTTCGCATACTCCGGCAGTTTCTCCAATTGCGCTAACGCGCGATCATGGATATCTTTTGAAAGTTCTTGCTCCTCCGTGCATTCTGTACACACACGACGCACCAAACGCTGTCCGATAATACTATTGAGTGCCGGTGCCAGTAAAAATGGTTTTGCGTCCATAGAAATAAAGCGCGGTATGGCACCTGCCGCGTCATTGGTGTGCAATGTTGAAAGCACTAAATGCCCTGTAATTGACGCTTGTATGGCAATTTCAGTTGTTTCACTATCACGAATTTCACCTACGAGAATAACGTCAGGGTCCTGGCGCACAATAGAACGCAGCCCATTCGCAAATGTATAACCGCGCGCGTGATCAATTTGGCTTTGATTAATGCCTTCCAAATGATATTCAATAGGATCTTCAATGGTTAAGATCTTGGTTTCGGGTTTATTAAGCTCTCGCAGAACCGCATACATGGTTGTGGTTTTTCCTGATCCCGTGGGACCCGTTGTAATGATCATGCCGTTTGGACGACGAACTTCCGCTTCTAAAATATTCGCCACATATTTTGAAAATCCCAAGTCTTTGAGTGATACAGTCGTTGCTGACGACATAAGGAGCCGCATAACAATACTCTCACCGTACGCGGTCGGAATTGTTGAAACACGAACATCAATATTCCCTTCGCTTAAAAAAATAGTGAATCTTCCATCTTGCGGCCTATTATTCACATTAATTTTCAAACTTGATAATAACTTGATGCGCGCTACAACTTTTTCCCACCAGTTTTTTTCAAGCGTTGCCACATCATGAAGTATGCCGTCAACCCGAAACCGCACTTTGACGTTATTTTCCTCTCCTTCAATATGAATATCTGACGTACGCGCCTCAACCGCAGCGGCTATAACCATGGTAACAATATTGGTGAGCGTTGCCTTTTTTATTTCTCTATCAAGATCTTTAAATGTAGTAATTTTTTCCTGGAAACTTTTCAGCTCTTCCTCATCAATTGACACACCTTTCACGATTTTTCTCGCCTCCGGTATTTTTTCATACAACTCTATGGCAAAAACATAACTCTGTTCAGAAATAAGATAGGTCTCCACACTCGCAAAAAGTCGTTTTTTAAGATCTTTTGCTATATTCTTCACTGCTTGAGAATTCGGATCGCGAGCGCCAATGCGTATCTGATCTCCTGAATAAAAAAAACACACCACCCTCTCACGGTAGCATATCTCTTTAGGAATCAAGACCAGTGCCTCCGGACTAATAGGAAATCCTCTGAGCAAGATATGCGAGACGCCAAGATCTTGTGCTTGAGCTTCCGTTTCTTTCTCAACGGATTTCAGCGTCAGCTCGTGGAGCTTTTCCTTGAGTTTGCTTTGTGTGGATGTAACCTCCGCGTCTTCGGAAAGAAGATCTTTAATGGAAGAGTCATGTTGTGCCATGTGAAATTTGAATATTCTTCTTTTTTAAGATGTGCGCCTTACACGCTGTGTCCAGCGTAGCAGAACGCTCGTCACACGCGATTGCTGCATTGTCTCATAAAATTCTGTCCAAACAACCAGTTGAAATGAGGTGAAGAGCGCTGAGAAAAGCGCAAGAAGCGCCAAAGGCACGATAAGAACTATCAGTGAAATAATGGTAATACCCGAAAAAGAAGTAACATATGATCCTACAAGACCTGTGCCAAGTGCAACGATACCAATACCCGGGAGCAACACCACTACAAAGAAGGTGACGATCTTGAGAATAAAAAGCGCTACTGCCACCTCAAACATGGCGAGCCAATGCTTTTTAAAAAGACTGAAAGCATCGCGTAATGCAAAAAGGGCAGTATGTTGTTTTTGTACCGTGCTAACCAAAGCAATCATCACCAAGAGCGTTATGGAAAAGAGTGCCGCAATTGCCAGCATCAGTAATACGAAGAAAAGCCCAAGGCTCATACCATTCGCACTCAGAGCAGAAGCGCTCAGTAATGAAACAATGCTGACTATAAGCAGAATAGCAACTTTTTTTATGGCAACGAGTCCAAAAAGCTGCCAAAAGTGATGCATACCGGAAATTAATCCATTTTCAAAAGTGATAAGTTTTTCTTTTCGTGCTCTTTCCACCGATCCTATAACCGCCCCTTGGGACAGAACCGCAAGCCATACAAGAAATATAAGCATGGCAAGAAAAACCCCAAGCGCAAAAAAGAAAGAGAGTGCCGCTTGCACGTTCGTAGAAAACTTCAAAAGAATATCGGCAAGCGTTACTTGTGCCAAACCTGTATTCTGAAAAAATGCAGCTACACTTTGCAGGTCATTCGTTCTTGACTGTGTCGTATTGGCAACACTGATCAGAAGTTCAATAATACCCTCGCCGACCGCAAGCGTCGCGAAAAAACCAAAAAACCACAGCACCTTGTTTTTCCACACAAGCCGCCATGCGCGCATATGGAGTGTTTGAGAAAAAAACCGCATAGAGAAAAATAACGATTAACAGTGACAATTGACGGCTGACCATTGACTATAGTATACAACAGCTACGTCATCAATATGCTTATGTTAATTGTTAATGGTCAAATGTTTACTGTAAAAATTATACCACAAAAAACGAAAATGAACAAAGTCTATGCCTCAAGCGTGGGAGCGAGGGAAAGATCAAGCGCTTGTTCCAATGCATACGCATAGTTCAGCAACGATCTCTCTCCACATTGCGGTCCCATAAGCTGTATGCCGATCGGCAATCCTCCTGCAAGTCCGATGGGCAGAGAAATACCCGGGATGCCGGCGAGATTTGCCGGAATGGTGTAAATATCAGCTAAGTACATTTGGAGCGGGTCATCAATTTTCTCACCAATACTAAAAGCGGTTGTTGGTGTGGTGGGTGTGAGCAGTACGTCCACTTCACGAAATGCACGCGTAAAATCTTCTTTGATCTTGGTACGTACTTTTTGCGCTTTCTTATAGTACGCATCATAATATCCGGCGGAAAGCGCATACGTTCCCAGCATCGCTCGCCTTTTTACTTCATCGGAAAAACCTTTCTCACGCACCGCGCCATAAAGATCGCTCAAAAGTGCGTCATGTATTGAGGTGTCATGATGCAATCCGTAGCGCACGCCATCATAACGCGCCATATTTGAGCTGACCTCTGACGAAGCAATAAGATAATAGGTTGCAACCGCGTATTCCGTGTGCGGCAAACTGACTTCGATCAACTCAGCTCCCAAAGAGAGTAGCACCTCTTTGGTGTTTCGTATTGAATCCGCAATTGCCGTATCTAATGTATGCGCGAAGTACTCATGTGGAATACCTATACGCACTCCGTGAAGTGCGTCTTTGGTAAGCACCGTATAGTCTTCTACTTCTTTCGGCGGCGTGGTGCTATCATGAGCATCCGATCCTGCTATAATCTTCAATACCTCCGCAGTATCAGCAACCGATCGAGCGATGATGCCAATAGTATCAAGTGATGATGCCATAGACATAACACCGTATCGTGATACACGACCGTACGTTGGCTTCAGTCCCACCACACCGCAAAATGATGCCGGTTGACGGATAGACCCGCCTGTATCAGTCGCTAAGCTGTAGGTGGCTAGCCCTGCTGCTACTGCCGCGGCCGACCCGCCCGAAGATCCCCCGGGTACTTTCGTCGTATCCCATGGATTTTTTGTTGCGCCGTAAACTGAAGTTTCGGTTGATGATCCCATGGTAAATTCATCGGTATTAACCTTCCCCAACATAACAGCGTCATGCGCTTTTAATCGTGCAACGCTGGTCGCATCATACGGCGGTATATAGTTTTCCAAGGTATGTGATGCCGCTGTTGTAAGAGTGCCTCTCGTGCAAAAAACATCTTTGTACGCAACAGGAATGCCCGCAAGCGATGCCGTATGCTCTTCTTGTGCTATTTTCTTGTCAACACGATCCGCGGTTTCAAGCGCATCTTGCTCAGTAACCGTTATATAGCTGTTCAATTGTTGATCAAGTGCCGTAATACGCTTCAAGAACGCAAGAGTAACTTCACGAGCGGAAAACTGTTTGGTACGCAAACTTTCACGTAATTCTTTAATAGAGTAGGTGGAAAAATCTTTCATATCCATACCGCAGTTTATTGAAATACGCCCTTCACACGAATGTGGTCGTTTTTTACCGAGGGTGCCGCGCATAAAAGCTTTTCCCTTGTCGCATCATCACATTTTTCCACACTATCTTCACGCATCACATTTGTCAGTCCTGTTACCTGCGCGGTAATATCCGTATCATCGGTGGAAACTTTTTCTACTATCTCCACATAGGACATAATGGTTGAGAGCTGTTTCGTGAACTTTGTTACCTCGCTATCTGAAAGCTGTAGGCGCGCCAAATGGGCAATATGTTGTACCTCTTTTTTTGTAATAGCCATAATGTTACAAAGGTAGCAGGAAATACGAGAAGTAGCAAGAAGAAGTAAGAACTTTGATGTGTTTCAGTCACCAAGCAGCTGCATCAACTCTTTTTCATTAATCACCGTCACTCCAAACGCTTTTGCTTTCTCTTTCTTACTCCCCGGTTTTTCTCCCGCAATAACGTAATTTGTTTTTGCACTGACACTACCGGAAACTTTTCCGCCACTCGCGCGAATACGCTCCTTTACCTCATCACGAGAAAGTGCGGAAAGCGTTCCGGTCAGCACAAATGTTTTTCCTGAAAGCGCCTTGCTTGCTTTGTTCTGTTCGTAGTGAGGAACAACACCGCGTGCCTGTAGGCGGTTCAACAGATCTTTATTTTTTTCATCGGCAAACCATGTGACAATACTCTCCGCTACTACAGGTCCAACATCAGCAGTATGTTCCAATGCTTCTTTTTCCGATCCAGCTAACTCCTCAAGTGTAAGAAAGGTATGTGTCAGCATGATCGCTGTTTCTTCCCCTACATGACGAATGCCCAATGCATAGAGCAGCTTCTCATACGATGGATACTTACTTTCTTGAATGCTTGCAATAGTATTTTTCGCCGCAAGATCCGCAAAACCTTCCAGAGGAAGTAGATCGCCTTCCGTCAGTTCATAGAGATCCGCTGCATCGCGCACTAACCCAACTTGTGCAAGTTGTTCTACAATTTTCTTTCCCAGTCCCTCAATATTCATCGCACTCTTGCCCACAAAATGCGTGAGTTTTTGCAGCTCCACCGCAAAACATTTCGGATTTGTGCAGTAATGAGCCGCTTCGCCCTCTTTCCTTATAACCGTACTTTCACATACTGGACATTTTTTTGGAAAACGATAAGGATGCGTGCCCTTTGGACGAAGACGCTTTAAAACCTTCAGTACGTCCGGTATGATATCTCCCGCCTTCTGCACAATGACCGTATCTCCCACACGCACATCCAGTCGTTTAATTTCGTCTTCGTTATGAAGTGTTGCACGAGACACCGTGCTACCCGCAACACGTACCGGCTTGAGATGCGCTACCGGAGTTAAAGCGCCGGTTCTTCCTATTTGCACGGCAATATCTTCCACGATTGTCGTTGCTTGTTCCGCGGGAAATTTGAACGCGATTGCACCCCGAGGCGCTTTACCCACCACCCCCAGTTTTTCATACACTTTTTGATCGTTAATCGAAATTACCACACCATCAATATGATAGGGAAGTTTTTCACGCTTTTTTATCCACGATGCGCAAAAGGAGATCGCCTCTTCTATATTCGCGCAGTGCTTTGCATAACGGTCAGTTTTAAATCCAAATGCTTTCGCAAAATCATGTTCTTCTTGATGTGTTATCTGTCCGATGTCAGTCGTTACCTCATATGCCATGAAATCAAGCGGACGCGAGGCGGCAAGTGTAGGATTAAGCTGGCGAATGCTTCCCGCAGCCAAATTTCTTGGATTAGCATAGAGATGTTCGCCTTTCTTTTTTTGTTTTTTGTTCAGATCCTCAAATTCCTTTTTTGCCATAAAGACCTCGCCCCGAATTTCTACAAACTGCGGTATGATTTTTTTTGTTGTTCGCAGTCGCAGAGGAATTGCTTCTATGGTTTTGATATTTTGCGTCACCTCTTCACCGATAGTGCCATCTCCCCGCGTAGAAGCGCGCTTCAACACACCACTTTCGTATTCCAATGATATAGCAAAGCCGTCCATTTTCAGTTCGCAAAAATAATCCAATTTTTCATTTGGCGCCAGTTTTTGGATACGCTTAATCCAGTTTTTCAAATCTGCTTCTGAAAATGCGTCGTTAAGCGAGAGCATACGCACTCCATGGCGTACTTTTGCAAACTTGGAAAGAGGTTTTCCGCCAACTCTTTGCGTTGGAGAATCAGGCGTGACAAGCTCCGGATATGCCATCTCTAGATCAGCTAACTCTTTTTTCAAAGAATCCAGCGCGGCATCCGTTATCTCCTGTCGATCCTCCACATGATAGAGCGTACGATGATAATTAATTTCGTTACGCAGTTGCTCAGCTCGTTTTTTGTGTTGTAGCGTTGCTGATATCATAGAGATAAAAAATCAAAAAGACACCCTTTTGAGGTATCTTCATGGTATCACGTTCCGTAAGCTTTTTCTACTCTAAAATAAGCTCTACGGCTTGATTGACATTGCCAACCGCCCCTTTGGTGCTAATGCGCACCGATGAGCTGGGAATAGTTTCAGTACCAGCATTGTTTAGCGCACTTAAAGTGAGATTGTTGACATACGCATCAGCATTGAGTGCAGCAGCTGCCCGTATTGCGGTTATTTTTACCCTATATGCCTGTCCGGGAATCACGCTAGTCACTACGTCAGTTACTGTATTACCAACAGTATTTTGTATTGTACTGAATAACTGATCCACACTCAATATTTGTACATCTCCGGAAGTAGACAGTATCTGCACCTCTACTCTAAGAATAGTGCAATCGCAATAATCATCCCAACTAAATTTAAGTGTATCAGCATCCGTCTCCCAATCATCCACTCCATGTAAGTCAATTTCTACCCATTCACCTTGACGAAGGTCAATCTTAATTTCTGAAGTTTGGTCAGTCACGGTACGCGCCCACCCTGTTGGTAAATTCACATTGATAGCAGCAGTAGTAGGCGACGTACCTAGTTTACGTATCTGATATACCGCTTCTTCCGCTTGCGTTTCCGCGTTATAATACGCACCTAAGCTTTCTGTTGTTCTTCCTATCTGCTGAATCTGTTGCACCGAAATCGTACCTAAGCTCACCCCAACCACTAAAAGACCCGTGGAGAGTAGAACACTTAAAAGCATGATATTGCCTTGTTGTCTGGTCCGTAGGAAGTTCATAACAACTTGCCTTTGGTGGAAGATTGTCTTGTTCATCAGCATATTTTAAAATCTCAACATTGAAAAATTTAAATTGCGGCTAGAAATTCGGCAACAAGTTTTTCCACTTAGGCAAGTAGGAGCACGCGCGAGCTTGCGATTCAAGCGCGTTTCCAGTAATACCTCCCGCGACACTTTCCACCTTATAGACATATCGTGTACTGCCGTCAAGTGTTGGATCCTGATCAATCCAACGTATTTTTCCGGCAACGGTTGTACAATCCAGTGCATTACCACATGTACCGTCAGCATTATCAGTACCATCCACCAAAGGCGGGTCGGTATAATCAGTATCGGTGAGCAATTTTCTGGAAATAGTGTATCCTTCAACACCTGCATCCTCATCCCACTCAAGCGTTATTTGATCCGGACACTGTTCAATAGCTCGTAAACCTTGCGCCGCTTGCGCGCAAGCGGCGGCTTGTATCGACATTACGGCTGATGGCGCGTCACCGCGAGTATTATGCGCTACCACTTGGTAGTTATAGTCCGTCCCCGGTGTAATAACCGTGTCCGTAAACTCGGCAAGCGACGTTGTTTCTTCGCGCAAAAGCACGCTGGTTGCATCGGTAAGCGGATCACAAGATGCGCCTTCACAGCGATAGAGCCGGTGGCTTTCCGCGTAGTTTGGCGAAGCGATTGTCCAGCTGACCGTAATTCTATCGCAATACGTTTGCACCTGTACATTCACCGCAGTTGGTGCGTTCGGTTCCGCCGTGCAGATAGGGGGTTTCATGGCACATGCTCCGCTCACCGCACACGTAGAATCCTTCTGCCCTCCTCCGCCGCTAGCAACCACCCAAAAATCATATACTTCTGCGCTATTTAAGCTGTCGGTTGCAGCAGAAAGGATATAAGGATCTCCGCTGATACCAGCGGGATCCGTGCAACCAACTCCGCCCGCATTACTCCAATCATTCAAGCACGGTGTAAACGAACCGGATGACCCACCGCCGGTTTGTGCATAATGAACCGCATAGTTATTTGTGTTCGTGGTGTCATTCCAAGTAAAAGTCATTTGAGGTGTATCGCTTCCCGTACCAACACAACTCTTTTGCACGAGATCAAGCGTAAAGGGATCTGGCAAAGGAAGACAGTTGGGCGCTTGTATATTATTTTTCTCCCACAACACATCCGGATTACCGCTCTGACCAAAATATCCGATAACTTTGTATGTATACCATTCTCCGGGATATACACCGCTATCTACATAAGGATTAGCATCGGTTCGCGGTTCACCGCTAAATTCCAGTAAAGACAGCTTGCGACAATACGTGCCTTCCAGCGCACCTCCCGAACAGTCGCTTGCGGCCGCGCATATCGTGTAAGAATCCTCATACGTTTGAGAAGTCGTATTATAGCAGTAGCCAGAGATTGCCGGATGTGCATCGCCAAACCATTCTTTGTAGAGTAAGTAGTATTGACTGGGGTCATCTTCACCCGCTTCCTGCCACCATATTGAAATGGCCGGAGCGGACGTTCCCGCGCTGCAGTTGTCTGTCAGGCGCAGTTGTGCTGTTGGAGATGCGCCGGATTGTCCGAAATACCATTTACTGCCATTTTGTTCAGACGCCTCATCGCATGAAGCAACAATATCAGGATATGGATCCGATGTCTTGCTCACAGGAACGCTTTGCACTTCATAGTGATAGGTCACTCCTTCCTGCGGGCCGCCATCCACATATGCGAGTAGAGTATTTTCAGGAATAGTTATCGTACCGCCATCCAATGTCTTGAGTATGGATGGCACTCCTCCAGTGTGCCTCACCACTTGATAGCCATCAACACCTGCCAGATCCTGCCATATTGATTCTACTCGCGGTGTTGTACCAATGCACATTTGCGCGGACGCGTGTACAATATCACCTAAACCGCAAGCGCTCAAGGTAAGCGTGGTCGCGGAAGCGGTTGGATATGACGTGCCTGCAGCCGGACCTCCGACATACGTATTGAACGGTATGACCGTATACTCATAAAACGTGTTTAATGCTACGTCGTCATTGCTGGTAAAACCGCCATTGTGGTTTGCTTGGGAATTTACCAGTGTAAATTCATAATCATCAGACGCGTTCTTGCCAACACTTGCAAAGGTTTTATACACACTGCCATTTTCAGGGAAAGGAATGTACGCGCAATTGGTACCGCCTGCTTCGCATCGCTGCACCATAAAGCCATAGTACGCGCCATGAGTTACGTAATCCGCTTCTAACGCATCGGGAACGGTAACCGTTAGTGTCACACCAAAATCAACACCACTTACACCGCAATCAGCCACTGCCATAACGTCCAATGCAGTCGGGGGAAGCGCGCAGTCATTGGGAGCGTTTGCTCTCAATTCGTCGAGCGATGTTTTGTCCGCGCCGTTGCTTAACGCTTTAATACGGTAATAATACTCCTGTCCCAACTGTACACTTCTGTCCGTATAGCTTTCAAGAAGCGATGTATCTATAAGATTTCCAGGATCATTTGTATCCACGTTGGGAAATTGAGCACGGTACACTTCGTAGGATAAAGCGTTTTGTGGATCTTGCCACGTTACATCAGTCTGCGAACCCTGGTCCGCGTAGTCGGCGCGGCACGAAGCGACAGCGTCAATCAAGGAAAAATCATTAGGATCGCACCACGGCACATCAGGATTGGTTGCCACCGGCAATGATTGCGCAGGCACACCGGGACCTTCGGCTACAACATGGTAAGTATAAGAAGTATTTTGATTTATTTTTTTAACATTGCTTCCCGCATAGAGATCAGCGACTTCCGTGGGAGAAAGCGCGTAATTGTAGATACGGACATCGTCGAGTTTCCCAGGCCAATATGTGGAACCGGCAAACTGTTTTCCAATAAGAGTATCTCTCCATGATTCAGCTACGCCTAAATCGCTCGTATGGGGTATTGACGCTTGTTCTACACTGTCTAGATAGAGTTTGAGATTTTGTTTGTCATAGGTAACCGCCACATGGTACCACGTATTCGGTAAAATAGCGGTTGGCAGGGAAACTGATGCAGAAGTGTCGGTAACAATATGAGCAATAATCTTTCCTGCATCAGGAGCACTCTCACCCGAGGTCATCGAAAATCTCTTGTATCCACCATGATCAATAATACCTTTCCAACTAGATATAGAGTCCATATAAATCCATATCGACCATGATGCTGTTGGCGAGCTATATTCCGGATCTATAATCTCCATATAATCATTTACTCCGTCAAATTCAAGCGCTGTATCAGCTTGCCCTCCATATCCTGCAGTAGCAATTGGACCATTTATCAGTACACCATCATTTCCCTGTCCGCTTGCGTCCGGCACGGCAGTCCCTACAATATCTGCCGCATCAAATGTCCAGTAACCAACCAGTCCACCCGTATCTGTATAGTTGTAGGCGGTATTCCCATTATCAGCCAATGTATAAATAGGCGCTGAGACATCATCTTCACGATATAGTTTATAGGTTACTCCCGGTTGTGCTGATGGAACGGTCCACTGAACTGTTACCTTTGGTATTGGTCCCACGCAAGATCCCGTTACTGCAGTAATGGTTGGTATGTACGGTGTACATGCTGGAGTGGTGACAGGTGCGGCGGTTGTGATGCCGCTCGGACCGGCTGTGCCAAGCGCCTTTATTCCATAAGTATACGTGGTATTTGAATTTAGTAACGGATCGCCATCTTGCCAATTTGCCTGCGCGATAGTTATTTTGTCAAAGAGAAGCGCTCTATCTGTATTGGCAGCATAGTAATTGCACCTTTGTTTAGAAACATGACCGCAAGCAATATGGAGCTGATCAGCACCATCTGTTACTGTAGAACTTTTACGGTGAAGCTCCCAAGTTTCTGTTGTCAAAGGTGGATTATTGTTATTAGAGCTTCCGTAGAGCCAAAGAAGGGGTGTGGGAGGTGAATTAGAATTCTGGCTATCAAGGAAGAAATTTATATCTTGCGGGTATTCTGAACCTATATTGTGCTCAAGATAATTCCTTGCATGAATAATGAATTCATAAGGACCATTACTTGGACCAAAAGTGTGAGTATAGTATGACCCGTATTCATTGGTGTTTGTCCCGCTATACCACATGCCATACCCAATACGCCTCACACTCCTGCCATCTATAGATACATTAGTCGCTTTATCAGATGCCGCTCCTGATATCGGCAGAAAGATCTCTCCTTCTATCATACTTGCTGTTACCACCGTTGCCGAGTTTACCGTTGCAAGTGGTACTGCATTACGAGTAATTTCGTAGCTGTCCGCCCAAGTAGCGTCCGGATCCCACACGAGATCAATCACCGGATCTGCCGCATTGCATGATGCGGTTACCTGAACGATATCCGGCGCGACCGGCGTGCAATGCGCCGCGATTACTTGTTGTGGTGCTGACTTTGGACCTTCCAAACCAAGCGGCCCCACCCCTTGCACACGATAGTTGTAGGTTGCACCACCTGTGAGAATGCCATCCGTATAGCTTGTGTCCGCCGTGTCATCAACAGATGTTGGTGTTGCGGGTTCCGTTTCCGTTGAGAGCCACTTATAGATATTGTAACTTGCAATGTTTGTAGTATCCACACCTGTCCAGTCAAGCACCGCTTCGCTTGTCTGGCTAGTACATTGTGGAGTCGGTACGGCAAGAGGCGGAGTATCAGGGAGGGTGCAATTAGCAATGAGAGAAGGGTTTGGTGTTGTGCTGTCCACGGAAACCGTACCAGTCCACGCACGCACATAATACGCGTAGGTGTCATTATTGGTTATTGCGTCATCCGTATAAGCAGTACTTCCGGAAGGGCGTGTTCCTATGCTATTATACGCACCGCCATTGGTTGAACGAAATATCTCGTAGGAATCCACTCCTGTCTGTGCTGGCCACGAAACAACGATACGCGGCGTGTTTTCAGCAAGGCAAGAGCCGAAAAGACTGACAGCAAACTGGCAAGGAAGTGTTGTAACAACTTGGGACCCTGAGCAGTACTCCCCCAAGCTGTAACCCCCAACCGCGCATACATGGTACGTATACGCGGTTTGTTCCGCAAGAGCGTTATTCACGTACGTCCCGGGTAATCCAACAGTGATCACCGACACGCCATCTCTATAAATTTTATAATTTTCCGTATTTTGCCCGCCGCTTGAAAACGCCACGCTAACGCTATCGCACGCGGGGGTAAGGCTGTCCAAGGTTGGTGTGTCAGGCAGGCGGCAGTCAATGGAGCTTGTCTTTGGTGTTCCACCGTCAGACTGTCTCGTTCCAGCTGCATTATTTGCAACGATGAGATAAGTATGTGGTGTACCATCAGCCGTAACTGTTGTGTCAGGGTAATCTGTAGGTGTTATATGACCTGTAACAATCGAGCCCGCGTCACGTTCAATATCATAGTCAATAGCACCTAAACTATCCGTCCAGTCAAGTGTTACTTGTGGAGACCCAACTGCTATACATGTCTCACCCGTAATAGTTAAGTTAAACCCTCCCGGCGCGCACGCATCTATGGTGAGAGGCGAGGGTATATGATACGTCTTAGCGCTCCACACGTTATTGTGCCCCTGTACCGCAATGTACCAGCTATAGGTGTTGCCCACCGTAAGTGATGGATCATTGTCTTGTACACTAACCGGTACTGTTGGATTGAGATACACCTGTACGTCATCATCCACACCGGGGTTTACATCATCGGTTCCGGGAATTGTATCTTCAGCTCCAACCACGCGCCACACTCCGTAATTTTGAATTTGATTATTCCCTTCTGATGGAGAGGCAACTGAGGTAATTTGCGCATACGGCGTAGAACCGCTACACTCGCTCGTTACGGTTAGGTTCGCGGCAGGTTGCGGTGTGGTACAGGTATACGTCATTACCGGACTTGCCGCGGTTGTTTTGTCATATCCTGTATTTGTACTCTTACTTTCCGCGCGCACATCATAGTTGTAAAGCGTATTTCCCGTAAGAGAGCTATTAGTAAAGGATCTTGCGGTAGCGGTAAGAAGACCTGGAAGATCAGCACCGTCGCGCACTATGGTAAAGCCGTCTAGATTCGTCTCATTTGCCATCACCCAGTCAATCTTCACTTCGCTTACATTCCCCGTACATTGCGGTGTTGCCGTAACCCCTGTTGGCGTTGCCGCATCACACCAGTCAGCAATAACATTCTGTACGGTCAACGGATTACTTTGTATCGTTCCCGCGACTGCGTATGCGGTATAGGTAAATGATTGCCCTTTGTCAGCTTCATTGGTAATGGCGTGCAGACTAGCGGTGGGTAGAGCCGGATTGCTATAGATCGGCGTTACAAGATCGTCGCTGCGATAGACTTCATAATGTGTTACATTGGAAGAGGGTGTAGAATCCGTTGCATCCAATAACACTTCCGCCGTTTGTTCCGCGCATTGCGCTGTTGCGGTAAAGCTATCCGGCGGATCCGGTTTGGCGCAATTTGCGGCAGTAATATTTACCGGTGCATTTGTCGCATTTGTTGTTCCCCCGCCATTAATAACCGCCTTGACCGTATAGTTGTATGCCTGACTATCGGTTAATCCGGTATCGATAAAAGAGAGTGGTGAGATAATATTCGTCGGAGAAACTTTCACTCCATCGCGCCACACTTCATAGTAGTCCGCGTTTGCCGAAGCGTTCCAGGTGAGCGTTACTGTTGGTTGATTTTCTCCCGCACAAGATGTTGTCAGAGGTTCATTGACCGTAAAACCAAGTGGCACCGTACAATCAGGCGTCGTGACAGGGACAATATTTGATATTGCCATGCCTCCCGGACCATACGCCTCAACTTGATAGCTGTAATTAGCTTCAGCCGCAACAGTTGCATCGTTATAGTTTGTTATGGTGCTTGGCCGTATGGCAATAGCATCCCACACACCTTGTGTACGTAACACCCTATAATGCGAGACATTGCCACCTCCCGTCCAATTGAGCTGCACTTGCGGTGTTGTGCCATTACATGTCACATCGGTTTGCAAAGGAGAGGGATCTGCGGGTACTGACGGCATGGTTGCACACAAATTCGGCAAAAGAGAAGAGGTTTGTCCAGAAGACGCAAAATCAACACCATTTGCGGCCAATGCTGTCACTGCATAACCATACGACGATCCTGCTTGTAACTGATTTGCTATTGTATCGCCATCTGGTACCATGCTATTTAAACGGTTAAATATGGTTGTGGAAGGATCAGGATCAACGAAAGTACGAGTTGGCAAGGGAATAGGATTAGTTTCGTATTCACTGACCGTATAGGAGGAAGTAATGCCAAGAGGAGAAGGGTCCACCCATAAAATGGTAAATTTCGGCGTGTTTACTGCCTCGCAGG
>CAZZDA010000004.1:30979-45263 GCA_964652585.1 uncultured Gammaproteobacteria bacterium
GGAGAAGGGTCCACCCATAAAATGGTAAATTTCGGCGTGTTTACTGCCTCGCAGGCGGGAATAACCGTTACCTGCTGCGGCGCCTGCAACGAAACCGGCGCACCACAACTTGCGGAATTAAAATCAATATTGGCAATGTTTGAAGAAAATTCCCATGCCGTACCAACGACACCAACTCGAAATTCGTAATAGTGCCCCGCTTGCTCAAACAGATCAAGCGTACATTGTACTCCATCACAAACAATGGAAGGACTGGTAAGTGGACTAAATCCGCCCGCGTCTGCTTTTTTGTAAACGGTATAGTTAGACGTGTTAACCCCCGCGTCTGCCCAGGAAAGCGTTGCTTTGTAGTAGCCGCCGATTCCCGGAGGATATACGGAACCATCGCTGTTGTACGCGATACAGTTATTGCTGCCGTCAAGATCGGGTGTAACCGTCACAACGGGATCGGGACAAGCCGGAACGCCCGCGGTCAAACTGCCGGTTCCCGGAGATCTAGTTGGCGTATCACTCGGACCATGAGCTCTCAGATAGTAATAGTAAAGCGTATCAGGTGCTGGTGGCGAGGCGCTATAGGTATCAAGAAAAACGCAGGTGCCGCCATTGGCATCGCATTCAGCCTTGGTAACCGTACCAATTTGAGATCCCACACCAAATTCGGTATTTGCACGATACACGTCGTAGCTCGTTGCATTGAACGCCTGCCCCCACAAAATGTTCACTGCCGCATCCGCTCCGCCCGCGGTTTCAATGCCCGCGTCAACACATGCGCTTGCGTACGAAAGCGTGGTAGTTCCCGGAGGCGTGCAGTTATCAGTGGTAATGGTAGTGACTCCCGCGCCAAGAGTGGAGTCGTAATCGGCAGGTTCGTTGCTATGTAAGATAAATTTGTAATAGTAGGTAGTGGAATCGGCCGCATCTGTATCCGTGAACTGATAATTGCCGCTGCCGCCATCCGGGATTAAGCCGGCGCTTGTGCCTCCCGCCGGAAGCCAAGTAGCGTTATCCGTTGAACGCCACCACGTAATGTTCGCTCCCGAAAGTACCGAGGAGTTAAGTGTGGTATTCCAATGCACCGTTACCGCAGATTGGCCGCTAATACATTGTTTGGAAAATGAGGTTATTACCGCCGCACCTGCCGCACGAAGAGTCCCTCTACTCAAGCCAAAAATAAAAAGACCAATACTAAAGAGCGCTGGCACCAGTAGAAATACCGCTATCTGCTTTTTGAGAGAAGGAGAGGGGTTCTGTTTTTGACTTCGCATGGGGGAAGTATTGTTGAGGTATTGAAATTTAAATTTATTTTATTGTACCACAAAACAAGACTAAGAGCCAAGAAAAAGTTCTCCACAATACACCAAACTTGTGTTTGTAGAGTTGTGCTATACTGATATCGTACGTTTTCATTTTCTTTTCCCTTACATTCTTAAATATTTAAATATTTTTCCCCTATGTCCCTCCAAAAAATCATTATTGTTCTTATTATCATAGCGGCTATTACCGGTATCGGCACCATTAGTCTCTCGCTCATGCACAAGGCAGGAACTTTTAAACCGGAAATCGTTACACCCCTCCCTGATCGGGACATTGGTCAACAACCCTCCGTGCAACAAAAACAAGATCCACTGACAAATACTAATCGAGATCCTGAAACACTACATGTACCCGATATGATTTTTGGTATCGTTGGCGCTGTACGCGGTATTGAAGGAAAAAATCTTATCATAGAAGGAACGATACTTTCTGAAATACCACCAACAGGCGGTACCGATCTTTTTCAAGAAGTAAAAACAGTTGCTATTACCGACACAACAAGACTCACCAAAACTACCTTTACAAGAAAAACTGATCTTGCCAACGAGCCGCCAAAGATGGTACCTGAGCAAATTTCCATTACCTTTGAAGCGCTTAAAGTAGGTATGCAGATACAGGCACTTGCCGGGAAAAATATTCCCAATACACGAGAATTTACTGCCGCATCTCTTAATGTACTACCATAACATCACAAAACCCGACAAAGTTGTCGGGTTTTTTATAGCCAAAGGTGCACTATTTTCAAAAAGTACAACCTGTGCCGCCACTTTCGCAATATTCATACATACGAGAAGTTGTGGTTGTCTCTAAGCCGTAAGACACTTGAACACGAGCATCATTGCTTATTCCTTCAACTTCAACCACAATAGTTACATGAGGCTGCATAAATGTGATTGTTGGATTATTTGTCGGCTCAATATAGAACTCCAGTTTTGGTACGGTTCCGCTTGTACCTGTTCTTTCCGCCAGTTTCATGACATTGGTTGTTAATGACTCTACTGGATCTCCCGCATCAATAACACCGCTAAAATCCGCGTCTATTTTTTTGATAATGCAAGGACTGCTTTCAGCCGAGAGACATCCCTCTCCCATATTATTTCCAATTCCATATTGCACGGGAATATTATTACCATCAATAAGATAGAGGGTATTGGTTGGCTGTACAAGCGGCAAGCCCCCACTCCCCGCGTATGCCGGATAATCAACGGTCATGAGACGAATGTCGCGCGCTATTTGTTCTACTGAAAATTGCAAGTCAGCAACAAGTTTTTGTCGTAATGCCACTTCTTTTTGCGCGCGTACCGATGAGAAAAAAATACCGGTTACCGCCGTGGTGGTCAGTATAAAAATCCCCACACTAATAAGCAGTTCAATGAGCGTATACCCTCCCTTGCCACGCAAGGTCACGCCAAAATTCTTTGGTGTGAGGGTATACCCTTTTTTGTTCCATGTTCCATGTTCCATGATTTTGTGCGGTTATTTCCAATTATATAAATTGTCCGTAAGCGTAACGGTATGCGTCGCACCACGTTCTTCGTATTGCACCTCTGCGGTTACCTCTACGCCTATTTTTTCCCAACCGGGACCTTGGTCGCAGACCTTGCTGCCCGCACCTCCCTGATCCTCCCCTCTTCTCACCTCTATGGTATTTGGTGGAGCTATCTCTCGACAAATTTCATATATCTTTATCAAGCGCTTAAATGTACTTGCCTCCCATGCCGTTGCCGGACTTCCTGATCCTTGTGATACACCCGTAAGATGCGCTTGACTTATATTATGCACATAACGACCTCCAACAATTGTATTCCGCTTGCCAACCCATAAAGTTGTCGCGCTGTCTGTAAAATCATCGGCATTATAATAGTTCGCATGATTCAAATCGCTTGTTGGTGCGTTCAGAATGGCAAAATCAAGCAGCATGGTTAAGTCACGGCTTGCAGCCGGACCCATACCATCGACACCTCTATCCCATTCTTCAGGAGGAAGCGCGCTATATTCCGTCTCCAGCCAATTCGTATCTCTCACATGACGCACTAACTCTATACCTTCACGTGCCAAGTTTTGTGCGACAATTCGCGCGCCGGATTCTCCGGTAGCACGAGTCAGCATTTGAAGAAGCGTTAAAGATGCCACAAGCCCCGTGGTAATAATTGCCACAGATGCCATCACTTCTATAAGTCCAAATCCCTCACACCAAAGAATTTTGGTGCGACCTTGCGCAGTAAGGGAGGGTCTACCTTTTTGTGTCGTAAGCTTGGTCGTAGTATTCATATTATTCAATAAGCAACTGACTGGTAAAACGCAATACAGTTACTGTTTTTGTTTTACCGGTTGGTGTGTGTTCAAGTGTAACGACCGCTTTTGTTGCATCTGTTGACGGAGCTGCGCCATCGCTATAGAGAAAGGTGTTATTGGTTGGGGGTCGAAAAGTGATATGTGCGCCATTTCCCGCAAAATTACCTCCTCCTTCGTCTTGAATTGCCGTAATGGCTAGGTTGTTGTCGAGCACAACCGTACGCACCGTTTCATCAGGACTCCCTGTAAACTGAAAATCACCATTGCAATCCGCAAAAGTTTTATACGTTATACCACCTCCTGTTGTTGATACATACACGCCATAACCGCCCTCCGGTACAACGCTACCTCCCCCACAAAGAGTTGTGGTAAGTCCCGCCCAAGTCTGATTGCGTATTTCTATAATATGCGCAGCCAATTCTTGTGCCGAGCTATTCAATGAAGAACTCTGCTCAAAAGCGCGCATACTTACCATAAAAGCTGAAGTGATCAGCACAAAAATACCAATACTCACCAGCATCTCTATCATGGTAAATCCGGTACGCTCATCCGAGAAGATCGTTACTTTCTTGTTTGTAGGTAAAAAAGAAAATGACATGGGGAGAGAAAATTTCGAAAGAAGAAATGATGAAAACTAAATAGCTATTACTATACTATAAGATGAATATACCAGGTGATTATCTTTTCGCCGTAGAGCAATACAACAACCGTTCCAATACTTAAGAATGTTCCAAAAGGAATGTGGCTTTTCGCTGTTTTTTTCTTTGTAGCAAGTAATCCCACACCCACCACGCTACCTACAATATACGAAATCATGAGGGCAACAAGTGTTTGTTGCCACCCAAGCATGACACCCATAAGCGCGCCCAAGCGAATATCACCCCCGCCAATCCATCGGCCATGTGAGACGGCAAATTGCAGAAAAAAGAACCCGCCGGCAATCGCCGCTCCCACAAACATAGTATACCACGAAATACCAAAAAGCGCATTCCACACAAAAGCGGTAACGATTGCGGGTAGAGTTACTTTATCCAAAATTAAATACCACTTCAGATCATAGATAAAAATTACGATGAGCACGGCAATAAAAAAGAAATTACGCAAGAGCAAAAGATAGTCGGTAAAAATAAAAGTTTCCGGAGGAAATATTGGCGCGGGAACACCTCCGTTTGCCTCTCGCGCCAAAACGCAATATGCAATAATGAATAACACTCCTGTTGCTAGTTCTACTAAAGGATATTGCCGGGAAATTTTTTTACCGCAGTGTTTGCATTTTCCTTTTTGTATGATAAAACTCGCCAGCGGCACAAGTTCTCTCCATGAAAGCGTATGCTTGCAATACGGACAATACGATCGTCCGTGCATAATTGACTCCTCCGTATGCAGCCGCCAAATAAGCGCGTTCAAAAAACTGCCGATAAGAATTCCAAAGATGAATATAACTACAGCCATAGAAATAGTGAGAAACAATCAAAAAGTAAGAAAGATTTTTTTTATATACTTCATGATAATAGTGTACCATTTTTCTCAAAAGCAAAACACCCGTTATGGTAACGGGTGTTTTATTTCTAGATGCTATCAGATCTAAATCCTAGGTTGTGCATGCACCATTTCCTAAGCCATTTTGATCTGCATACGCTGCTCCTGCGGTAAGACCTCCCGTGGCATTTTCAAGCCAAAACGAGATGCAGTACTGATTTGCAGAATTCGCCGTAGCAGCCGCTAATGTACGATATGAATAGTTACATCCCGCTGTTGCTGTTGCTCCACACTCAGCAGCAGTAGCAGTCCATGAAGGATCTCTTGGTACTGCTCCCATATAGGTTGTTCCAGCTGCATCTTCATCAATTCCATTGGTAGAACTAATAGTATCACACGCTGTGGTACAATCAACGCTGCCAGAAAGTGTACCTAGCTCTAGTGCACCAGCTGCTACAACTACATTTGGATAGGTGCTTGCTTCAGTGTAATACAGCTCCAACGCTGTTTGGATATTTTTCACATCCGCGACACGCTTCGCGTCACGCGCTTTGGAACGCGCGTTGTTGAGCGCGACAACCGCCAACGTTGAAAGTAGACCGATAATGGCGATAACAACGAGCAATTCAATAAGCGTAAAACCTTTTTTATTTAATTTCATTTGTTTCACCTCCCTTCGTTTTATAACCACCGTTATCGGCTTCATACGCTCAAAGACCATGGCGCACAGCATGAGAAAAATAATGATGTGCAAGCTTGCTCAAAGCGTATTAGTCCGATCGTGGCTTTATATATACCTGTAGAAGTTTTCCACAGCATGTGTATATTATAGCACAGAATAGAATATCTCGTAGTTATTATGGGGGAAATAAAAAATCTTCTCTCCTCAACATCGGGTGTACTTCCGTCGCTGCCCTCCTCCTCGACACCCGATGTTTTCCTGAAAATATTTTAAAACCCTTGCGCTAAGTTATACATAGGCAAAATAATAGCCGCGACCATAAGTCCAACCGCCACACCCATCATAATCATAATCATCGGCTCTATGAGCGTTACCAAGTTATCTACTAAGTTTTGTGTCTCACGCGCGTAAAAACTTGACATGCGCTCCAGTACTTCATCTAATCGCCCCGTGCGGTCCCCTACGCCAAGCATTTGCGCTACCATCGGAGGAAATGCCGTGCTCTTACCTATGACGGACGTAATGGGATTGCCGTCTTCTACCTCTTTCACCGTTTGCAGTATCAGCGATTGAAATACTTTATTCCCCACTACATCTGCGGTAATACGCAATGCAGCTGTGAGATTTACCCCTCCCACCAAAAGCGTATGGAGCGATCGTGAAAAACGCACAAGATAGATGCGCTGAAAAAGCTTGCCAAAAACCGGTATACGCAGCTTTATTTGATCCCACTGCTCGCGACCTGCCTTGGTTCGTACAAGCATGCGCAGCATAACAAATACCACTGCTACACTACCAAAAAGCGCCCACCAATAATTTTGAAATATATGCGACGTAGAGATCAACAATCGTGTTGAAAAGGGAAGTTCCCCACCCGTATCTTTAAAAATTTCCGTAAGCTTCGGTACGACAAACATCATCATAAGCGTCCCGACAATAACCATACCGCCAAGCACAAAAATAGGATAGGTCATCGCCCCCTTGATCTTGCTCATAAGGTCATAATCTTTCTCTTTTTGATCTGCCAAGTAATTTAATACCTCGTCAAGCTTTCCGGAAGTTTCTCCCGATTTAATAATATTGACAAAAAAATCATCAAATACTTTTGGGTGTTTTGCCAATGCTTGCGAAAGTTTTGCGCCGCCATCAACCTCATCGGCAATTTCAGTAATAATTCCTTTGAGTTTTGTGTTGCTTAACTGTTTCAACAAACTGCGCAATGCTTGCACGATCGGCATATTTGCCGAGATCATGACCGAGAGCTGGCGCGAGAATATTACAAGATCTTTTGCCGATATGCGATTTAGCACATCAACAAATTGTTGCAAACGATTGAATCCCCCGATTTCTTTAATCACGAGAGTATTCAAGCCGTTTTCTGACAAAATCTCTGACGCAATAGACTCCGTTGGAGCTTTTACCGTCCCTTCAACGATTTGTTTTTTACTATTTGTTGCTTTATAGGAATAGAGGGACATAACTATGACCGTTTCAATAGCGATTGCAACACCGCTTCATCATGCGTATGAGCAAAGGCGGTTTCTCTTGATATTTGATTTGACTGGACAAGATCAGCAAGTGCCCTCTCAAGCGTAATCATACCCTCCTCACGCGAGGTTTGCAAAATATTCGCCAGTTGCTGCACGCGCCCTTCTTTTAGAATGGAGCGTACCGCAGACGACCCAAGCAGCACTTCAGCTACCACCATACGCCCTCCGCCAATACGCATCACCAATTGCTGCGTCACCACAGCGATCAGCACTTCAGCTAAAAGAGATCGAATACGCCCTTGTGCATCCGAGGGAAAAGATTGTAATATTTTTTCCAAGACACCCAGCGAAGTGCTGGCATGCATAATAGCGATGACCAGCGTATTACCCTGTGCTATTTCAAGTACGAGCTCTATTTCACGCGGATCGCGCAAGTCGCTCACAAACAGTACATCAACATCTTCTTCATGTACATGTTCCAAGCCTTGTGTAAATGACGGCGTATCTTTTCCTATGGCACGCTGATCAATAATACTTTTCTGGTCATTAAAGATATGCTCAACAGGACGTTCAAGCGTAATAATATACGCGGATCTTGCATGATTTATCGTTTCAATAAGTGCCGCGGCGGTTGTACTCTTCCCGGAGCCATAGGGACCGCCTAAGAGTATAAGACCCTTTGTTGCGCTGCTTATTTTTTGTACGCTCTCAGGCAGGCCAAGTGTCGCAAGCTGCGGAGGTTGTGATGCTATAAATTGCACAATAATTGAAGGAAAGTTTTGCTGCATGAGTACATGTATTTTTGCCCGCGCATGATTTGAAAACGTATATGAGACAACCACTTCTTGTTGTTCTGAGAATACTGCTTGCTGCTCCGGCGTAAGAAATGATTGCACCAATCCTTGCACAAATTCTTCCTGAATAATTTCTTCTTCATAGAGCAGGCGCAGCTGTCCGTCAATACGAACCGCCGGCTGACTGCCAACCGTAAAATGCAAGTCAGATGCTTTCTGACCCATTGCTGCTGATAAGATACGTTCAAGTATAATATTTTGTGCTGATTGCATACTTCGCAACAAACAACTTACAACTGACAATTCACAACGGTAAATACTATGGACAGTTTTGTTGCTGGTTGCAGGTGGTTAGTTGTGGGTTATTTCAGGTGTTTCTTAATTTTTGCGACAACCTCATTTGGCATAAAATGCGCCTTAATAAGATAATCCACCGCACCAAGACTGAGACCTTTTTTCACGTCATCCCTTTGACTCAAATTGGTCAACAAGATCACCGGTATATGTTTATTCTCTTTATCTTTTTTCAGCTCCTCCAGCACTTCAAATCCATTTTTCTTCGGTAAGAGAATGTCTAACAAAATAAGAGCGGGTTTATGTTTTTTGGCAAGCACCAACGCCTTTTCTCCATCAGATGCCAAAAGCGCACTATAACCCTCCAGCTCAAGTTTGGTCGCGTACATACCAATAAGAAACGTATCATCTTCGACAATTAATATTTTTGGCAGTGTTTTTTTAGGCATAAGCTTCGCAACACACGACTTACAACGAACAACCGACAACTAAATTTGTATACTTCCGCTGTTGTGGGTTGTTAGTGGTTAGTGGTTAGTGGTTAGTTATTAATTACTCTTTTGTAATTCTGAGCACTTCTTCAATCGTCGTCGCACCTTTTAATGCTTTCAGGAGACCGTCTTGCATGAGCGTCATAAATTTTTGACGGCGCAATTCTTCCTCCACGTGATCAGGATGATTGCCATCAATAATCACCTTACGCATCTCGTCAGTAATATCCAATACCTCAACAATAGCTATTCTTCCTTTGTAGCCGGAATTACCGCAGTGTGTACATCCTTTCCCCGCATAAAACTGTAGGGTTTTAGGAACCTCACTACCAGCTATTGAACGCAGTTCCGTGAAAGCGTTTTCAAGCGAAGCAAGTGTCTGTTTTGGTATGATTGTTGTTGCTTTACATTTCTCGCACACACGGCGAACAAGACGTTGTGCTAACACGATGTTGAGCGTTGATGCTAAAAGAAACGGCTCCACTTCCATATCAATAAGGCGCGGGATGGATCCTACCGCGTCATTCGTGTGCAGTGTGGTAAGCACAAAGTGACCGGTAAGTCCCGCATGAATAGCAAGCTCTGCCGTTTCACTATCACGCACCTCGCCGACCATAATAACATCGGGGTCCTGGCGCAAGAGCGCGCGTAGCCCACCCGCAAAAGTAAACCCTACCTCATGTCGAACCTGGCTTTGATTCACGCCTTGGATAAAATATTCCACCGGATCTTCCAAAGTTGAAATATTCACTTCTTCTTTATTGAGTGCGGTAAGCGCTGAGAAGAGTGTTGTTGATTTACCCGATCCCGTGGGACCCGTTACTAAAAAAATACCGTTAGGTTTTTCAATATTTTTTTGAATAATGGAGAGTGCGCGACCATCAAAACCGACATCTTCAAAAGAGAGTGCGCCAGCTGTGGTATCCAAAATACGCATTACCACTTTTTCCAATCCTGTAAGCGGCAAAATAGAAATGCGAAAATCAATATCTTTTCCATCAAGGGTTAAACGAATGCGGCCATCTTGGGGCATGCGCGTTTCATCAAGCTTGAGATTTGACAGCACTTTGATACGCGATACTACCGCATTGTGAATGTACTTGGGCAGCACAAGAGACGTATGCAAGACGCCGTCTATACGGTATCGTACGCGACTCTCTTTCGCTAAAGGCTCAATATGAATGTCTGATGCATGACCCTCAACCGCGTGCCTGATAATAACCGATACGATCTTTGAAACGGGAGCTTGTTTAATAGTTTCGTCCGCCTCGTCATTTGGACCAGCTTGTTTCAACTCTTGTAAACTTTTCTGAAAGTCATCATCCGCAACGTCCAGTACTTCCTCCACTTCACCGCCCAATGTTTGGTACTGCCTCATGGCAGCGGTAAAACTGCTTGCGGAACAATAGAAATACTTAACGCGCTTCCCTTGTTTCTTTCCTAAAAACTCAACTGCTTGAAGTGCTTGAAAATTCCGAGGAGAGCGCATGGCAATCAACAGTTCTTCATCGTTTTGATCAAAGCATATCGTCTCATAATTTTGCGATACCTTTTGCGGTATGATGCTTAATACTTCCCGCTTAATATCTTTCGTGCGCAGATCTATATAGGAGACATGGGTAAGTTCCGCAATAAGCTGCGCCGCATCTTCTTCGTTGATCACCGCTTTACTGATCAGCAGATCTTCCAAAGATTTTTGTTCCGTACGCGCAGTCAGATCAATCTCGCGCGCGCGTTCAGCCGTGAGTATATTCCGCTGTATAAGCGCTTCTAGCAATTGCTGTTGTGTTGAGGGGGTAAGCATGGGGTGTATGTTATTCCTGCGTAAGAAATGGCTGCGGATTACCGGTGATGATAAGCGCGTTCGCCGATTTGTTGCCCGCGCTGTCAACTGCAACAATAGTATAATAATAGTTCTCACCAACTACCGTTCGCGTATCATGCCAAGCAAGAGTTGGTGCTGCTACTTGCGTCATACGCACTCCAAGTTGTCCAGGTGTGGTCGATCGATGTATTTCATGATAAGCAACATCCGTCAAATTCATATGATTCCACCGCACACTCATCGTACCATCATCTTGCGGAGTAACACGTACGTTGTATGGCGAAGCAGGCGCTAACGCATCGGTCGGTCGTACAGCTACTTCTGCGGTCATCTCGGATATTTCTCCCTTTCTACCAATGCTCTTGAGCGTATAATAGTACCACTCGCCATTTTCAAGTTCCGTACGCTCGTATACTAAACGCTCTGCCGGAATTCGCGCAATTTCTTGTCCAGGCACGCCTTTGGTGCGAGATTCGTGTAGAACCACCTCTACTCCGACGGGATAGTTCGGCAGACGCCAAAAAATACTCACCACACCTCCTAATTGCTGGTCAATTGCCTCTACCTGCTCAGGTGGCAGTAAGTGTTGTAGATCACGCGCTTGCCCTTGCTTTTGCGTACTGTACGCATCACTCTGCTGTACCTGCAGTTCATGGTATGCCGGATTGGTAAAAAGTGTGAAAAGATCATCTGAAGAATCGCGAGATTGCGCTTCAGAAAAAAGTTGTCGCAGCTCTTCTATACCCGCTCCTTGCGTGAGCTGTTGCATAAGTTCTTCCACTTTATCCGGTGAAAAATGAGTAAGTTCTTGAAAATCTTGCTGAGTCATTTCGGAAAGTACTTCGCCATGAAGCATACGCTCTTTATTTTCACCAGACGGTTGATATACAAGACGCACAATCATAAACAATGCGCCAACAAGCGCAAGCGCGCTTACCGTAAGTAAGAGAGCATTTTTTTTGGCAGTTGCTTTTGTTGGCAATTTTTTTGACATACAAGAAATACTACTCCATGGTATAGGTATGTAAGGTCAGTTGTAGCTCTTGCTGGCCCGGAGTAAAAGTAATAATTGGCATATTTAAAAGAGGTGTGTGCTGTTCCACGTCCGCAAGAAACTGTTTAAACTGCTCATAGCTAATGCCTTCCTTCGTACGTTCGGGAACTAAAGTAAGAGAAATTTGTTTCTGCTGTACGGAAAGATTGTCTGAAACAGGATCTTCCTGTAATACCGTATTCTCTATCGCTGCGCGAACACCTTCTTGCGCATCTATCTCGTCTCCCGCAATACTAATATTCGTAATGCGCATGCCCTCCGCTTCCGCAAACGCGTCAAAGATAAAAAAGAGATCCGCATTCTCCAGCTTAGGCGGCACAATACGCGCCACTTTCTCAAGCTGACCGCTTGAAATACGTTTATAGGACTTGATTACTGTTTCCATGTATCGCTCATACTTTTTGAGCTCTTGAACCTCCGTATCTAAATTTTCGACAGAGGTCGAGAGTGCATAACGAATGGTAAAATATTCCGGGCGCACCAAAGTAAAAAACCCTACGAGAAAGCTGGCAAGCACCACAACACCAATAGTTGCGGCAAAATACCGTGTCATAAGCAAGAGGCCAAAAAAGTAGATGCGTTGCAGTATTGCATGCTGTTTACTTTCACCCTCTCTCGTAAAATGCATGATGCGGCTTTGCTCTTTCATAAGAATAATTTTCCTTTCTTACCTCTTCCTCCGAGAGAGGATTGAGGTGAGAATTATATATTACAACGATGGACGCTCTTTAAAAAACACATTCGGCTCGATCTCAAGCTGTACAATAAAGTGTACAAGCTCATCTGCGCTGTTTTCAGATATCTCTTCCGTATTGAAGTCGCTTGAAGCGCCATCAATGGCAACGCTCTTTACAAAATCATGTGCCTGCTCAAACGCAATGAGCTGCTCTCCCACATGCCGTAATGAATCGGTTGTTGCGTTAAGTGAGATGATGCCGCCTGAATCCGCAACAAGACCATCATAGAAAACACTCGGTAGCGTATAGCTCTCAAGAAGCGTAAAAAACTGCGTCCAATAAATATGAGTTCCGAGTATATTTTCAATGATGTCTAGCTGTTTCTGGAAAGCAAGTGCGGTATTTTTTTCTTCTTCCAAGAGCGCGGTGTGTTGTTCTGTTCGTTCCTTTTGCTGTAGCAACAAGTCGCGCTGCAAGAGAATTTTCACTCGATATCCTTGCAAACCGCCATAAGCAACAACTAAGACAAACACGCTGCCTACAAGAGTCCAAAGAAGCAGCAAAAATCGTTTCTCCAGCTCTCTTGCTGAAAGTTTCAGTGACTGCCCTTTCACAAAATTGACATCAAATCTCTTCTTGCGCTGCAGCACTTTTTTCTTTTTCTTTGGCAACCCTTTCAATATTACCGGCTTGCGCTCTTTCACCTCTGTGACTAGAGTGAGCGTATAGGGGAAAAGCTTTCGTAACAAAGTGCTTTTCTTGGCACGCGCAAGAAAAAGTGTACGTTTCTTAGTTTTTTTGCGGCTGGACGTCTTTTTTTTCCGTGCTGTAAGCACAGCTGTTTTGTGCTTTTTGTGCCGATGTTGCGTCGTTTGTTCTTCTAAAAGAGTTTTGTGCGCTTGTGTGCGCCGTAATGTTCTCAGCCACTTGCCCAAATCAAAATGATGCTTTGCAGGTGCTTTTTTGTGTGCCGCATGTTGAGCAGAGGTATGTTTTTTGGCAGATTTTTTTTGTTGCACCTTCTGTATTTCCCGCAACTCTTCCGTACTATGTTTTTTATGCGTTGCTTTTGGTACAAGCTCCACCGCACGCTTACGAGCTGTTGGAGGAGCAGAATGTTTGAAAAGATCTTGCAGGCGCGACCAAAGAGAAGTATGTACTATAGGCACACGATAGACGAGTAACGGACGTCCCAACTTTTTTTTGCGCTGGACCGAACGTAATACCCCTTTCTTTTTTTTAACGATTTTTACGGATGGTGCACGGTGCGACTGTGATGTTTTTTTACGCCGCCTTGGTTGATGATCCTGCTTTTGTTCCCTATCATACACCTTTTTTTCATGTTGTTGCTCGGATACTGTATGAGAGGTAGCAGCGCGCGATACCTGCTTTGTCGACGATGTCCATAAAGAATGCTTTTTTTTCTTTTTTGGCTTCACTGTTTTTACGGCAGGAGGCAAAGGTGCGGTCGGTTGTTGCGCAGACTCGCGAAATGCGCGTGTTTCCGCTTCCAATGCACTACCAAATATTTCTTTATTTTTATTATCTGTATGTTTTTTTTGATCAGTAAAAAAAGAAGGGAGAAGTTTCAAACGCCCTCTCTTGTGAGTTTCTTGTGAGAGTTTTTCCGGATCGGTCAGCCGAATTGCTTTTTTCTTATGGTGTTTTTTGGCACGCTCAAGCTCACGCTCTTCTTTTTTACGAAGCTCTTTGGGAAGTAAATTTACCGCAACCATAAAAAATAACTTACACCTTATAACTTATAACTAACAACACCTCTGCCATCATACCAATTGTATCGTATACATACACTTTCATATATTATACTGTTCGCAGTAAGTCAGACACCCCCCGCAAAGCGGGTGGCTTGATGAGTGGGGTCGCCTGAA
>CAZZDA010000005.1:0-40171 GCA_964652585.1 uncultured Gammaproteobacteria bacterium
GCATGTAGTAAAATAACTGGGGATACCCCGTAGCTTGCTGCGGGGTAGTTCATTACGCGCGAACGCCTATACCTGAAATGACTGCCATTTTTTTATATCCTTTTTCTCGCGCAATTTTTTCTGCCTCAACCATAAGTTTTTTACCAAAGCCCTGATGCTGCGGCGCGCCTTTTGAGCTCTTGGCGGCAATAGGTACGAGCTTGCCATACGTATGCAGTTCGCGAATAAGTGCCGCATCTTGTAATTCCGGCAGTATGCGGGTCATGGCATTTTTTGGTGTATCGGGTAGTCGTAGACGTACAAAGGCATACAATACCTTTATATCTTTTGAAGTGTATTCTAAAAAATATTCCGTCCCGGCGCTTGCACGATAGGTAGAAACATGTAACTTTGCTTGTGCCGCAGTAATTGTTTTACCCCGTGCTTCACGGCAGCGAATACACTTGCAGTTTATGCCTTGTTCGTGCAATTCTTTTTGTAATGATTCGCGCAAGTTCGTGATGCGATTTCCAGCTAAGATACTCTCTGAGGGGATGTCGCGAATGAGCCGGGTAACGCGTACCCACGGAGGAATTATTTTTTTAATATCAAGTAGAAGTTGGAACAGTACTTTTTCAGAATACGGCTTATATTTCCCTTTTTTCCACCAATGGTGAAGCAGTGCGGTTTCAATAACCGAACATGGATATATCTTCAGCCAATCCGGCTGCCAGTCAGGACTGGTAAAAAGTTCTTGAAACATCATAAAATCTTTTTTTGGCGTGGATCCTGGAAGATCCGGCATGAGATGGAGAGACACTTTTAATCCCGCGTCCCGTAATAAGGCAATCGCTTGGATCATTTGCTCTCTGCTCATGTCGCGGCGGATGAGTTGTAGTATGGCATTGTCGGTGTGCTGAATGCCAAGATCAACGCGCGTACATCCAAGCCAGCGCATGCGCGCTAATTCTTTTGGAGTTACCCAGTCCGGTCGTGTTTCAAGCGAGAGACCGATAATACGATGTTTGGCAGACTCATTTTTCCTTTTTGCCTCCGCGAGAGTGCGAGAGGTTGAGCCATTACAAACGTCAAAACAACGTTTTATAAACCATGTTTGGTATGATTTTTTGTAGGCGCTCCAGGTACCGCCCAATACAATAAGTTCAAGCTTATCGGTTGGGTGTCCATTTTGTTTCAAAGCCGCAAGCCGCACTTGAATTTGTTTTACAGGATCAAATTGTGTGCGAGCTGCACGCATAGCAGCAGGCTCATTTGAGAGATAGCTCTTCGGCATACCCTTCTCTGTCGGGCAGTAGATGCATTTTCCGGGACAGGGATAGGGTTTGGTGAGTACGGTCAACACCGCGACACCGGAAAGTGAACGAACTTTACGTCTGCGCAGAGTGTCAAGAAAAGATTGACGTAAGGGCACTTTATGTGATTTACTGTAGGTAAGAACAGCCATTCGTACCTCTGCGTTTGTCGGCATGTTGATATGATGTTTTTTGGCGCTTGCACGCAAAAATACCGCCAACTTTTCTTGGTTAGTTGGTTGAAGACGACAAAGGTCAGCGATCATTTGTTTTGGAAGCATAGTTTTAAGATGCTCAAAGGGTATGCAAGAATCTTACGCAGAACAACTGTTAGAAAAAACACAAGTTGATTATAACCGCATTGCGCGGCAGTTTTCTGAAACAAGGAATAGAAGCTGGCCTGAATTTGCATTGATCGAACCGTATCTGAAGGGCGTTGAACGCATGCTGGATGTTGGGTGTGGAAATGGACGCCTCTATGATTTTGTGAAGCGCGCTGGTATGGTCTATGAGGGACTAGACTATTCTACCGCGCTTATCAAAAAAGCTCAAGAACGTACGCGCGAAGACGATAAGGCATATTTTCAAGTGGGAGATATGCGAGCGCTACCCTATCAAGATGAGAGTTTTGATCTAGTCGTGTCTATAGCGGCGCTCAATCATATTCCCGGGATTGAATTTCGTAAAGCTGCCATGAAAGAAATAACTCGAGTGCTTAAAAAAGATGGCTTACTTTTTATGAGTAACTGGAATTTGCGCTCATTAAAAACCATCATGCGCTATGGTTTATGGAAAGGGCTGTTATGGAAAGCGGATGCACAGTGGGATGGGGGAGACTGCTCTATTCCTTGGCGGCGTGGCGCGCAGATCAATCGCTACTATCATGCATTTACCTTACGCGAGTTACGGAGACTGACAGAGGGTGCGAATCTTACGGTAGAAAAGAGTTTTTACACCAAAGGAATAACCCGTGCGCATGTGTGGAGCGGGAGAAATTTAATTACCATAGCACGTAAAATATAAAAACTCATAACTTATGACTATATTCTCCAGTACAAAATTTATTTTCAGTGCAGTACTTATTGCTTTTCTTATACCTTTTTCAACTCTTGCCGCACCTCTTTTTGCCGAAGAGGTGGTTGAAGTTCGCAGTAGTCAAATCATAGAGGACAACTTTATACGTTATGGGTCAGTCGTCAATATCATGGGCGATATGGAAAAGGATGTAATTGTCGGAGGAGGTGATATTACCATAACAGGACCTGTTGGTGGCGATGTTATCGCACTGGGATCAAATATTACCATTACGGGAGATATTGAGGGAAATGTCCGAGCGGTTGGAGAAAATATACGTATAGAGGGTAGTGTTGGAAAGAATGTTATGGTATTTGGCAGCGATATTATCTTTACAGAAAATGCTGACATTGGGTGGAATGTTTTTGTTATGGGAGAAAATATTACCCACAAAGGTGCGGCACAAGGAAAGATAAGTGGTAACATTGTTCATGCGGTGTTTGGCGGGAGTATAGCAAACGACGTGCATTTGACGGTTGTTGAAGATGGATCTATAACAGTTTTACCGGAAGCACATCTTGGCGGGAGCTTGCGGTATATCGCGTCTCGTGAGTCAGTGAATTTGCAAGAAGGAGCGATAGTTATTGGAACAGTTGAACATACGCGATTGAGTGAAGATGGTATTTCTTTCGGCAATATCGCTTTTACAGCGTACATACTGCTTCATCTCATGAGTCTCTTCGGTATGCTGGTTGTGGGCATGGTGTTTTTGGTAATTGCAAAACCGTTTATGAACAAGACTGCCGCAATCGCACAGAAGAAATTCGGCGAAGCGACCTGGTGGGGATTTGTTGCTCTTGTTATGACACCGATAGTAATAGTGTTGTTGATCTTAACACTCATAGGCATTCCTCTTGCATTTTTGTTGCTTGCCGCGTGGTTGGTGAGCCTCTATATTAGCAAGCTGGTGGTGGCGTATGCGATAGGGCAAAAAGTATTGAGAAGTCCCAAGGCAACTCCTTACTGGCAATTTATTGGAGGAGTTCTTTTGGTGGCTCTTGTAACAAGTATCCCGGTTGTTGGTTGGGTTATAAAACTTTTTATCGTGCTTGTTGGACTGGGCAGTATTTGGCTCTATCTACGAACGCTAACTGACCACAAACAACCTATAACTCATAACAAGTAGAGGTATCACCAATACTCAATATGTTGTTTGTTGTAGGTTATAAGTTGTAAGTTAATTCTATGCATGTTCACAAATCACTCTTTAAAGCATATGACGTGCGCGGTATCTACCCTGACGCGATACATGAGCAAGTAGTGTATTACATAGGGCGCGCGTACGCGACATTTCTTTCACGAACGCTTGAGCGCACACCTCGCGCGCTAGCGGTGGTTGTAGGGCATGATGAACGAGAAAGCTCCCCCTCGTTATTTGCAGAACTCAAAAAAGGATTGATTGAAAGCGGTATGGCGGTTATTGATATTGGTGCGGTGTCAACGCCGGTACTCTACTTTGCCGTACGGCATTTTCAGGTACATGGCGGTATTATGGTAACCGCGTCACATAATCCGGCAGAATATAATGGTATGAAATTCACCCGTGAAGAAGCGATACCCATAGGAGTTGATTCAGGTCTCCGGGAAATAAAGCGGATTGTAGAGGAAAAAGATTTTATTGTATCTGAAGAAAAAGGAGGTGAACGTACGGAAGATATTTGGAAAACCTATCTTGAGACGGTAGCGGGAGATATTGATATAGAACAACCGCTTAAAGTGGTGATTGACGCGGGTAATGGTATGGCGGGTCGTGTACTGCCAAAGCTGCTGCCATATTTTCCTGACCTCAAAATAACCAAACTTTTCTTTGATGTTGATTTTACTTTTCCAAATCATGAAGCCAATCCTTTGAAAGAAGAAAATGTCAAAGATTTACAAGAGAAAGTAAGAGAGGCGGGTGCACATATTGGTATAGCGTATGATGGGGATTGTGATCGTGTGGGGTTTATTACTGAAGAGGGGGCTACGGTTTCGGGAGATATTATAACCGCACTCATTGCTCGAGAATTGCTTAAGGAACATTCGGGAGCGACCATTCTCTATGATCTGCGTTCCAGTCGTGTGGTAAAAGAAGTTATAGAAAGTCGCGGAGGAAAAGCGGTTGAGACCCGCGTGGGGCACGCATTTATTAAAAAACAAATGCGTGATGAGCAGGCGCTCTTTGCGGGAGAGCTATCTTCGCATTTTTACTACCAAGAAGAGGGGTATGTAGAAAACGGTGATAAAACGATGTTGTTGATGCTGCAACTTTTAAGTGAATCAGGCAAAACATTGAGCGAGTTAGTAGAACCGCTTCAAAGGTATGCACATTCCGGCGAGATAAATTCGGAAGTGGAAGATGTGCAAGCAGTTTTGAAAAAACTTAAAGAAACCTATTATGATGCGGAGCAGTATGAGCTGGACGGTTTGACGGTTCGTTACAAAGATTGGTGGTTTAATGTACGACCCTCTAATACGGAGCCGGTATTGCGCTTAAACCTTGAAGCTGACACCCACAACCTTATGCTTCAGAGACGAGACGAGGTGTTAAAGCTTATTCGTTCGTAATAATAAAAAAAGACCCGTTTGTCACATTGGAAAGTGAAGTACACGAGCCCATTCTTCGTAATCATAGCCACCTTGTGCTGCTTCTATGACTTTGACTGCGGATAAGAGAGACAATCTGTCGTTATCCATCATATTGCGGAGCAAATCACACAACACTGAAGTTCTTGACCCAAAAACAGTTTCAAAAGGATCGGTGGTTCGTAGATGCCCCTCACCTTCTTTTCGCAAGCGTTCGTTGATGTCTTCCAAAAAATCTGTAAGACTGGGCGATACAGTGAGTAGCTCTTCAGTAAGAACGGAGAATACATGTCCTAGGGCGATATCGTCTTGAACGTATCGTACGCCTCTAAATGCAAATCCTCGTTCTATTATCTGCCTCTTACTCAGTCGAATTTCTTCTAACATCGAACAATTTTTAAAGGCTGTGCCATGAGATTGAGATTCACTCATTATTTTACTCCCTATGAAAGATCAAAATTAATGTGCATTTTGTTCAATGACAAAAACACCATATATTATTAAATAGCACTTGTCAAATTAATAACAAAAATATGGAATTAAAAGAATTGATGAAATTTATTGACATGGAGCATGACAGGTTAAAGAAAAGTAAAGGAAGTTCTACACACCAGGAAAGAATTTTAGCAAGAACAGTAAAGCTGGGAGAAGAGTTTGGTGAATTGTGTAATGAAATATTGGTACACAATAATGATCAGCGAAAAGAAAAAATGATGAATCATGACAAGCATACTTTACCAGATGAATTTGCTGATGTCATTATTACTACACTGCTCTTGGCAAAAGAGACAGATGTTGATATCAAAAGAGCATTAGAAGATAAAATTGAAAAGATTAATGAGAGATATGTATAATATATGAAAATCTTACCAGAAAATCCAGAAAGAAATATGCAGAGAGAAAATGTTATTATTCCAAATGAAAAAGAATTAGGGAAGAAAATAGAAGCTATGGCAAGCGATGGAGCGGACAAGCTACATATTTTAAGTGATTTTGATAGAACCTTAACACAAGCTTTTGTTGATGGACAGAAGTCTCCAACAGTCATTGCACAGATACGTAATGGCAAATATTTAACATCAGACTATGCATTGCGGGCACATGCACTGTACGATAAATATCGTCCTATAGAAATTGATTCTTCTCTAGACTTGAAAGAAAAAAACAAAGCAATGCATGAATGGTGGAAAACACACTTTGAGCTTCTTGTAGAGTGTGGCTTGGATAAGAAAGTAATGGATGAAATTGTCAGCAAGAGGGAGTTGCAGTTCCGAGCAGGGACTTTGAAATTATTTGATTTAGCACATAAAAGCAATGTTCCTGTGATTATCATGTCTGCGGGACCAGGGTATATGATTAGAAAGTACATAGAACAAGAGGGGAGAATGTATGCTAACGTGCATATTATTGCCAATGAGTACGACTTTAATGATGACGGAAAAGTTCTTGGCATAAAAGAACCGATCATTCATTCGTACAACAAACACGAAATGACACTAGATGGACACATGGTATTAGATTCTATTAGGGATAGGAAGAATGTTGTGTTGTTAGGTGATGGTGTAAGTGATATTGGTATGGTTGAAGGTTTTTCTTATGATCATCTACTGACAATTGGATTTCTTAATGAAAATAAGGAGGTAAATGGAGAGAAGTATGGTGAAAGTTTTGATGTGGTACTGACAGGAGATCAGAACATGGACTATGTTCATGAACTATTGAGTAGTGTTATGACAAAAGGGAAATAATATTTCAAAAATAAATATGGAAAATTTTCGTATAGCGGTGAAGGCATGTGTCATTAATGACAAGGGAGAGATGTTGCTGATCAAGCGCAGGAGCAATGACCCGCATAGTCCGGGTGTGTGGGAGATTCCTGGCGGACGGTTAGATGTTGGTGAAAATCCATTCTTTGGGTTACAGCGAGAAATCAAAGAAGAAGTTGGATTGGATATTGAGGTGTTAAATCCTTTAATGATCCATCACTTCACGCGAGATGATGAACAAAAGATCACTATGATCACGTTCTTGTGTAAGGCAATTTCAAGTGAAGTGGTGTTAAGTGAAGAGCATACCAACTATGAATGGCGAACACTTTCAGAAGCGCCAAAATTGCTCACCAAAGAATTTCATGAAGAAGTAAATATTATAAAAACACGATTTAAAGATATCCTCTAATTTTTTCGTTGTAAATCCTTATTCCAATGTTCTTGAGAACATTGGAATAAGAAAAGGAAGTGTGATACAATAATCATATCTGCACTATGACCAAAAAAAATGTTTTAAACAATAAACAACGAGAGCGGATTGTCAAAGGATTTGCCAACCATCGTAGAATAGAGATAATAGAGCTTTTACATAAAGCGCCAGAACTTTCTGTAGTGGAAATCGCTGAAATACTACGTATTAATATGAAGACCGCTTCAGAACATATTAGGCGGCTAGCAATTTCTGGTTTAGTGGTAAAAAGATCAGCCGGCTCCAGTGTAAGGCATAAACTGACTGATAGAGGAATTGTTATTCTCAAGTTCTTAAGAACATTGGAATAACAAATACAAACAGTATGAAGCTATGAAGTATAATAAATTAGTAAGAGATAATATTCCCGAAATTATCAAAAGTAAAGGTGAAGCACCTGTAACACACATTGCTGATGATAATGAATATTGGGAAAAGCTGAGAGAGAAATTGCAAGAAGAGGTTGCTGAATTTCTTTATGCTGATTCAGATGATGAGATGAGAGAAGAGCTCGCTGATGTTTTAGAGGTTGTTGATGCTATTTGTACACATAAAAATTTTGCAAAAGAGGATTTGGAAACATTAAAAAAGGAAAAAGCTGAAAAAAGAGGAGGACTTAAAAAAAGAATTATTTTGGATGGGGTGAAATAAGTAACAAATTCTTGAATTAACTCTAGAATTAATTCAAGAATTAAGTATCTCATAATTCTGTGTAAGCTATGATTGGTATTTTTGATTCCGGTATCGGGGGTTTGACTGTTGTAAAAGCATTGCGAGAACAGTTGCCTGATTATCAATTCCTTTATTTTGGTGATACAGCGCGGACACCTTATGGTTCAAAAAGTCCAGAAACACTTTTGCGCTATGCGCGGCAAAACACACAGTGGCTTTTAGATAATGGTGCGAAAATAATTGCGGTGGCTTGCAATAGCGCTTCAGCTGCGGCAACTATACAATTGAGAAGGGACTTTCCAGGCATTCCTATTTTTGGCGTGATTACTCCCGCAGTAGAGGGAGCGGTAAAAATAACAAAAAACGGACGCATTGGATTGGTCGGGACACGAGCAACCATTGCGAGCAATCTTTATAAAGAATATGCAAAGAAAATGAGCAAGAGCAAAGCATGGGTATTTGGCACTGCTTGTCCCTTGCTTGTTTCGTTGGTAGAAGAAGGGTGGCTAGATACGGGAGAGACAAAACGTATACTACGAAAATATATACATCCTTTGCGAATAAAAAATGTTGATACGCTCATTTTAGGCTGTACGCATTATCCTTTGCTCAAGCCTCTCTTTCAACAAAAAATGGGAAAACAGGTGATGTTGATTGATCCGGCGCAAGAACTTGCACTATCGGTATCTCGTTTTTTTGAAGGAAATCCTGTTGTTGCAAAAAAAATGCCAAAGAAAAAGAAAGATGAGTTTTATGTTTCGGATCTCACGCCGCACTTTCAAAAAATTGCGGAACAATGGCTGGGAGAAAAAATAAAATTACAGAAAGTTGAGTTTTAAGAAATCGGTACATAAGTTTTGACTTGCGATATTTTCTGTGGTAGCGTTAAGCCATCAAGTAATCGTACTTTTTGTTCATTCACACTATTTGGAGGGATGCACGATGATTCGTTCTATTGTACATGCTATTGAATCACATATCGATAACATGCTTGAACATACATTTGAGCATTTGGTTGATAAGGAGCACGAGAAGCCAACAGGAAGGCATATCGAAAACGTATCGGTTATGTATGGTTCGTATGTAGTATGCGCGCTTATAAACGCCGCTCAACAGAGAGTGCGGGTTATCATACGAACTACTAACATTTTGGCATGCAGGATCTATGAAGAGCCTTCAGTTCAGCAAGCACTACGGGAAGCTGCTTTACGTGGTGTATCAATATGTTTTATTGTTCGTCATTGTCATAGAGACGATAGATCGGTATTGGATGATTTCGCGTGGCTCTGTGCCATGAGAAGTGACGAGCAGCTGTGCTCTTGTATGAATCTAAGGGTCGTGCAGCCTATAGACAAGCAACTAGACCCGAAAGAGGTTATTTGTCCGACCATGCTTCTTGCTGATACGTTGGGATTCAGTATTGGTGGCGATGGTAACGGCATAATGACTTCTGCATTTGTGTGCAAGGCAGACAGTATAATTCCGTGGCTTGAAAGTGTCTTTGCTCAAGTGTATCTGCATAGTACCTCCTTAGTGTAACCACCACCTCGGTGGTTTTTTCTTTGAAAAATTTGCATTTTTTGTTATATGTGGTATAGTGTAATTAACTATGGGCAGGATACTACATACAACATATAGTATAAGTGATAGTGCAAAAGAAATGTAAGAGGCTTGGTGCCTCTTTTTTGAAACCCATACAATTCGCCGAGCCTTTTGGAGCTCTTTGACAATAACTCTCTTAGCAACATCCTTAAAAAGGAGGTTGTGCCATGTGCGCGACAATAACTCAAGAACGGTCACGAAAGATATGGAGACGAATTAAACAGTGTCCCGGAAGAAATAAGGATGGATCGCCATGCGATTCAAAACCTACACAACGACACCATATTGTCTGGAAGAGCAGAGGAGGAATAGGATTGCGCAATAATCGTCAGCTTGTTTGTTCTGCGTGTCATGTGTTCTTTCATAAACCGGGAAATGGGAGGAGCGGAGAACGCATTGAAGTATTTTTTTCAAGGATTTTCAATGACAAGATTGCCATTAAACAAAGTACATAGCGCACTGGCATAGCACAGCAACCCACCAGGAGAACTCTATGCGTCACGATGGAAAGCGGAATCGTCGTTCCAACAAGCAAATGGCTGGAGGGGAGAGGCGTTCTCATCCGCAAAGTACCAGAGTTTATCGGCAGGTTGGTATAAACGATTTTGTTGGAGAAAGACAGAGACTTGCCAAACTCTCGCAGAGATCTTGAGCACTTTTTGCACCTTAACCAAAACTCGGGAGAATGTCCCCGAGTTTTTTTTATGGTTTATGCTATGTGTTTTGTGACTGTTACGTCCACCCACGTGCGGTCATGGCAGAGGCAATGCGCTCAAGCGCGATCATAAACGCGGCAGTGCGCATATCAATTGTATGCTCAGATTGTTTTTTGCAAACAACATCAAATGCTTCTACCATAATATCTTCTAACTTACTATTAATCTCTTTTTCTTTCCACGAAAAATTTTGCAAGTTTTGCAGCCACTCAAAATAGGAAACGGTGACCCCGCCGGCATTTGCTAAGACATCTGGAACAACCGTAATCTCTTTTTGAAAAAGTATATCATCAGCTTCAGGTGTTGTTGGACCATTTGCAAGCTCTAACACTACTTTTGCTTTTATATCTTGAGCATTATCTTTGGTGATCTGATTTTCAATAGCGGCAGGTACCAAAATATCGCAGTCAGAAATGAGGAGCTCCGCGTTGGACATCGGTTGAAAATTCATGGTGTCGCATACCGATCCTTTACAGTACATACCGTCAATAAGCCCTTCTTCCAGCTTTCTCTTCATAACGAGCTCAGGATCCATACCCTTGCCTTTCAAGCTATAAATAGCGCCTTGCGAGTCAGAGAGTCCGACAATGGTATAGCCTGCATCATACGCGAGTTTTGCAAGAGTAAATCCGGCATTGCCAAACCCCTGAATACTCAGCCTCGTATCTTTTGGCTCTTTGTGGAGACGTTTGCGCATGATCTCTAAAAGAACAAAACCGCCATATGCAGTGGCTTGTGTTCTACCACATGATCCACCGACTTCCAATGGTTTTCCGGTAAATGATCCTGGATCGGTGTAGCCGATCATGCGTGAATACTCATCCATCATCCATCCCATAATTTGCGGATTGGTATAGATGTCCGGTGCGGGGATGTCAACTTTTGGTCCCAATTCTAAAAAAAGCGCACGGACATAACCGCGGCTCAAGCGTTCAAGCTCGCCCTCAGTGAGCTCTTTTGGATTGACCTCAATACCGCCCTTGGCGCCGCCTAAGGGGATTCCAACGACCGCGCATTTGAGTGCCATCCAGAAAGAGAGTGCTTGTACTTCATCAAGATCAACTTGAGGGTGAAAGCGTATGCCTCCTTTGTAAGGGCCTCGCGCATTGTTGTATTGTACCCTGTACCCTCGAAAATTTTTGAGTTCGCCGCTATCCAAGCGAATAGGTATGGCAACCTCATGGATGCGCTGTGGACGCTTCATGAGTTCGTGGATATGCGGGTTGAGTTTGAGCTCACGTGCCGCTTTTTCAAGCTGGGTGAGCGCGTTTTGAAATGCGGAAGACATACGTTTTACAAACCTACAACCCATAACTCACAACACATAACGGGGTTGTGAAGGGGGTATAAAAAGAAATGAACTGTAGTTATTTTGATCGTAATCCCATTTTTCTGCGTACCTCTTGCATGGTATCTCCGGCGATCTTTTGAGATTTTTTTGCGCCTGCATCAAGTATCTTTTCAAGAGATCGGGGATTGCTCAACAATGTTTCTTTTTTCTTCCGAAAATCAGCTAGTGTTGTACTGATGGCGAGAGCAACTGTATCTTTAAGATCTGCATAGCGAATAGTGCCTTGAACATATGCATCTTCAAATGATTGTACATGATCTTTTGTGCCGAATTCATGTAACAAGGTAAAAAGATTTTCAATGCCTGCTGATCTCTTACCATCTTCAATGGGGCCGGTATCCGTAACCGCGCGCCGTAATTTTTTCTGTATCGTATCCGGCGTGTCGTCAAGATAGATGCAGTGTGTATCTCCCAAAGATTTGCTCATCTTTTTTGTTGGCTCTTGTAGGCTCATCACTCTTGCGAGCGGTGTTACGAGCGCGCGAGGCTCAGGAAACGTTTTGCCATATCGGTTATTGAAAAATCTTGCAATAGTTCTTGTAAGCTCTACATGCTGTATTTGATCCTTCCCTACCGGCACTTTATCGGCTTTATACATGAGAATGTCTGCCGCTTGGAGTATTGGATAGTCAAACAATCCCACATTCACATTTTTCTTTTGTACTTTTGACTGGTCTTTGTACTGTGTCATTCGCTCAGCCAGTGCCATAGGAGTCAAAGTATTGAATACCCAACAGAGCTCGGTGTGCTCCATTGCCCGCGACTGTAAAAAGAGCGTACATTTTTTTGGATCAATACCAAGCGCGAGTAAACTTGCTGCAACATCAAGCGTTTCTTCGTAGCGCGCGTGAGGATCGTAGATGTCGGTAAGAGCATGCCAGTCAGCAATAAAAAAGTAACACGTACTTGTTTTTTGGAGTTCAAGCCATTGCTTGATCGCGCCCAAATAATTGCCAATATGCAGTCTACCTGTTGGCTTGATTCCGCTGACAATAATTTCTTTTGAAGAAGACATAGTGCTTATAGTATAGCGCGCCCTTAGCTTTCATGCAAAAATTTACACCTCAATAAGTACCGGCAAGATCATAGGGCGTCTATTGGTCTTGGAGAAGAGGAATTGACCTATATCATCACGAATCTTGTTTTTGATATAGACATCATTTGTCGCCGCTTTGGGATCGTGTGCGCGGAGAATATTTTTGACTTTGGTACGTGTCTGATCGATAATTTCTTTATTTTCTTTGAGGTAAATAAATCCACGAGAGATAATATCGGGGGATCCTATAAGCGCTCCGGACTTTGCATCAATGGTTGCAATAACTACGAGCATACCGTCTTCCGACATCATTCTCCTATCGCGCAATACAATACTGCTCACATCTCCAACGCCAAGTCCGTCCACAAAGACATAATCAGTTGGTACATGCTTATTGGTAAGCTTCCCTTTTCCTTTTTGGAATTCTGCCACTTGTCCATTATCCGCGACAAAAATATTCTTTGGATCTATGCCAACAGATTCCGCAAGTTCCGCGTGGATTTTCAGGAAATAGTGATTGCCTTCAATAGGCATGAAGTAGCGCGGATTTACCAGTCGCAATACCAGCTTCAAGTCTTCTTGTTTTGCGTGGCCTCCCGCGTGAATGTCCATCATTTGATAGTGGATGACTTTTGCGCCTTCGCGATATAACATGTCTTTTAATCGTTGTACAGTACGTTCATTTCCGGGAATAACTGATGAGGAGAAGATCACCATGTCTCCTGCTTCAATACTGAAATAGCGGTGCTCTCTATTGGCAATACGCATAAGCGCCGCTTTATTTTCACCTTGAGCACCGGTGCACATGATAATGAGCTTGTTCTTCGGAACGCCAAGCGCTTGATTGACGTTTTCCAAAAGTACGCCGCGTGATGCCTTTATATATCCCAGATTCTGCGCTATTTCAACATTGTTCTTCATGCTGAATCCTTCAATCAAAACTTTATGTCCGGTTTTTTCCGCGATCTCCAGTACTTGTTTAATGCGATTAAGCATAGAGGCGAAGGTTCCTATAATGATTCTACCCTTAGCGCTTAAGAGGATTTGCTCCAAAGTGCCCTGAATCTCCTTTTCGGAAATTTGAAAACCGGGAGATTGAGCGTTCGTAGAATCACTCATAAGGAGTAGTACGTTTTTATCATGCAGTTTTGCGATCTTTGCAATATCACCCGCCTCACCTGATGGATTATGATCGATCTTAAAATCACCGGTATGTACCACAATACCTTCCGGCGTATGGATAATAAGTCCCATGCTGTCCGGAATATTGTGGTCAACACGGAAAAATTCTATACGAAAACATCCAAGCTGTATTTCGTCTTTCTCAATATCAACCGAGTGCGCTGGAAATTCCATGGTACGTGAAAAGTCCTCCTGGCGTTTCTTGATGATACCGAGTGCAAGTTTTGTTGTGTAGAGCGGGGGATTGCCTAATTTTGGCATTAAATGCGGGATGGCGCCAATATGATCATAATGTCCATGCGTAATGACTACGCCGCGGATATTTTTTTCTTTACCTTTCAGGTATTCAATGTTCGGAATAATGTAGTCAATGCCGGGCATGTCTTCTTCCGGAAATTGTAGACCCATATCAATGAGTATAATATCATTACCATACTCAACGAGCGTCATGTTGCGGCCCACTTCTTCGCAGCCGCCAAGTACCATGACTTGCAGCTTATTTTTCGAGCTATTTTGTGTGTTAGGTTTGACGACTTTTTTTGAGCGAACACGCTGTTGTCGTGAACGGTTATCTTCATGCTTGTGTGGTGTGGCAGGGCGCATTCCTGAGCGTCCTTTTCGTGTACGTTTGAGGTGTGGTTTATAAGTTTGTTCCATAGAAAATAGTTGAGAGTTGAAAGTTAGAAGTGCAAAATTGTAGAAATAAAACTTTTGCTTGTAACTTTAACTTTATATTTTTTACTGTAAGTATTTAATTCTTGATTTGCCCTTCGGCTTCACTTCACGATGTGACGTTTCGCTCAGGGCATTCACCTTGCTTCTCGTATTATTATGGTGGAACACCATGAGAGAATTAAAGTTATTTGACTGGTGCAAAGCACCATGAGCGAGCGAAGCGAGTCGAATGGTGCCGCAGGAGAGACTTGAACTCTCACGACCCGAAGGCCACAGCGCTCTGAACGCTGCGTGTCTACCAGTTCCACCACTGCGGCATTTTAAAGGTAGGAAAAAATGATGAAAAAGGAGTGTCGCCAGAGGTTTTTCAGATGTTCCTGTAGTGTGTTATTCCCACTTCCAATGTGTCCTGATATACCAGTTCGTAATATCGGAAAAACGATCCGCAGGTATGGTAATGCGTTTCGTACCAACGCCTTTTAAGCTATGGCTTGTTGCATGAGTGTAGGTTGGCGTATAGAGAAAGAGCGCGGGAAGTTCTTTTGCAAGGAGTGCTTGAAATTCTTGATACTTTTCTTTGCGTACTGATACATCAATTGCTTGCCGTGCTTCCTCAAGCAGCGTGTCTACATGGCGGTTGGCAAGTTTTGCAAAATTGAGGCCGGGGTGCTCTGTTTGGCTTGAATGCCAAAATACATACGGATCGGGATCAAAGCCAACTACTTCGCTTAAAAGCAATATTTCATAGTCGCGCGGCTTCAACACATCTCTGCGAATGCGACTTCCCGGAATTGCCTGTATGTTCAGCTGTACGCCGACCGCACCCCACATTTCTTGTAAAAGATAGGCAATACTTTCATTGGCTGGCGTATCAACCATGGTAAGCGTGAGTGTAAGAGCCTCGCCATCTTTGTTGACACGGAAAAAGGGAATATCGGGAAGTGTCAGGGATTCATCGGTTGTTGTCGCGACTTCCTCTTGCGGCGTGTCGGTTTCGGTATCCTGTTTATCACTGTCTCTTGATTCGTCCAACGTGTCTTGTGCCGCTTCACGTTCTTCAGCAAGCTGCGCGTGTCGCAGGGTCTCATATTCTTTTTTATCCATCGCTTCCCAAGAAGTGTCATCTAAAAGTGTATTTGCTTTTTCGGTATCGTACGCATAGTGTTCCACATCTTGGCTGTAACCGAGATATCCGGGCAAGATCGGCCCTTCAATGCTTTGACCTTCATTATCTATTGCCTCACGCAAGATACGTTCTTTATCCAATGCATGTGCAAGCGCTTGACGCACGTTCTTTTCTGCCAAGATCGCTTGTTGTTCTTGATGAAAGAATAGGGCGGTATACTGCGGCAAGCGAAGATTGTAAAAAACAAATTCTTTTTCCGAAAGCGTTTTTTTAAATCGTTGCGGGACAAAACTAACGCCTTGCACGTTTTTGGCTGCCGCGGCGGCGAGCGCCTCTTCAAAAGTTGGATAGAATTTGAAGACAAGTTTTTCAATGTGCGGTTGTGTATCGTAATATACTTGATTGCGTATGAGCGTATAGTCGCGAATGGTGCCATCTTCACCAAGAGTAAATGCGTGAGCTCTGTATGGCCCGGTTCCTATGGGTTGAATATTCGCTCGAGCAAGTGCCGCGCTCTCAGGCGCGATGTGGCTCCATATGTGTTCAGGGATTATGCCAATGGTCAAGAGTCCAATGAAAGGGGCAAAAGGCTCTTCAAGCGTGAATTGTATGGTGGTCTCATCAAGTTTTTCAAGTATGATACCTCTGAAGCTGAAGGTGTGAATGCTCTTGTACAGTGGATTTTGAATGCTCTCAATGGTGAAGAGTACGTCGTCTGCGGTAAAGGGTTGTCCATCATGCCATACGATATCTTCGCGAAGCGAAAAGGTGTAGACCTTCCCATCCTCGCTGATCGTGTAGTCTTTTGCCAAATCGGTGGTTAGCGTACCTTGCGTATCATATGAAAGCAGTCCGGAGAAAATAAGGGAAGAAATATCTTTGTCAGCGTCACTCGTTTGGAGAATAGGATTAATGAATTGCGGTATGCCGACAATGGCTTCGGTATATTTACCTCCTTCGGTTGGTATGCGTTCCAAGTGTGTATCAATGTATTTAAAGAGTACAAGACCTACGCCGACCACAACAAGAAATACACTGAAAACGATCAGCCAACGCTCTCGCTGCGAAAGTAGGGTATGCAAATAGCGAAGCTGTCTTGGACGCGGGAGAGATCGTGATTGTAGAGTATGAACGAGTTTTTTGTCAGCGCGCGCGGTATCATCTACTGTTTTTTGCTGTGTACGCAATACCGCAACATGCCGGAGGCGCCGGAAAAACCGTGCCGTTCGGGACAACTCGGATGAGGTGTTATTGGTTGTGGTATGCGCATCGTCCTGATTGGTCGATTCGCGCGATGAAAAAGGATGAGTATCTGACACAATGAAAAGGAAAGCATTGATTACTTTTTCATACTCTTAGCTATACATGAAGAATAGGGTGTGAGATAGCAAGAGTACGCTTGGAAGAGTCTCTATTTAGAGTAAAAACACTGTCGCAAGAGCTGTTCCAAAAAAAAGAATGGCAATGCCAATAGTTGCGTAGAAGAGTTTTTTCTCAATACCGCGCTTTGTCCGATAGACATTTCCTTCACCGCCAAAAGCGCCACCCAAGCCGGATCCTTGACTCTGCAAGAGCACAACGGTAATGAGGAGTATGGAAAGAATTATCTCAACAATTTTGAGTGTCTGTAGCATAAGCACGAGTGTGCGGTCGTTCCACTTAGGGTCGCTTTGGTTGAAAGTGGTGCGACCGCTTGCAAACGAGTACTGATTTATAACTGTATATAACGGTAGAAGTATAGCTGGAAAGGTGTTTTTTGTCAATAGCTGATCAAAACGGTTTTGCTGCTGCTTTGATCTTGCTTTTTGCCATGCCGGTTTTGGCAAAGTCCAGCCAGTCGCGGTTTGGATACTTACGATTCTTATCGCGGATAATTTCCGCCACGTCGCCGTCTTGGAGTTGCGTGTCTAAGCTCGCCATTGTTTCATTTACCATCGCACCCGTTGCTTGCGTGCCGATATCCGTATGAATAGCGTAGGCAAAATCAATCACCGTTGCGCCTTCTGGCAAGTCTATCACGTCCCCCTGCGGAGTAAAAACGAAAATATGTTCTGCGAAAATATCAATATTTTTCAATTTTTCCACATATTCCGTATTATCTGAGATTTCTTTTTGCCACTTGACCAGCTCTTGGATCCATTGAAGCTGTTTTTTCTGCTGGCGCTTGCGTTTTTCTTTGTATTCCCAGTGCGCGGCAATACCGAACTCAGCAGTGACGTTCATTTCTTCCGTGCGAATTTGGATCTCTACCTTCTCTCCTTTAGGGCCGAAAACGGTGGTGTGGAGTGATTGGTAGCCGTTGGGCTTTGGTGTTGCGATATAGTCTTTTAAGCGATCGGGCAGCGGCTGCCAGAGTCCGTGTATCACGCCAAGAACTGTATAACAGTCCGCGAGGGACGGCACAAGAACACGCAAGGCAACAAGATCATATATTTTTTCAAGATCTTTATTTTTACGCAAGAGTTTTTTGTACAAGCTATAAAGGCGTTTTGGACGGCCGTGAACGGAAGTGTAGAGAATATCTTGTTTGGCAAGTTGTTTCTCAAGTATTTTTTGCACTTTTGTAATATAGGTAAGTTTTTGCTCGTAGCGGTGCGTTGTGGAAGTGCGAAGCCAGGTATATTCTTCCGGATGCGTGTATTGAAAAGACAAGTCTTCCAAAAGTCCTTGCATCTCCCAAATGCCGAGCCGATTAGCGATTGGCGCGTAAATTTCCAGTGTTTCTTTGGCAACGCGTTGTTGTTTGTCCGGTGGCAGGTGCTCGAGAGTGCGAAGATTATGCAGTCGGTCGGCAAATTTGATCAGTACCACGCGAATGTCTTGCGCCATGGCAACGAACATTTTACGTAAATTCTCAGCATATCTTTCTATGCCGCGGTATTTTATGGTGCCAAGCTTGGTAATGCCTTCCACGAGTACCGCGACTTCTTTGCCGAAATTTTTCTTGATCTGTTGAAGTGTGACGTCCGTGTCTTCCGGCACGTCATGCAAAAGTCCGGCAATAATAGTTGGCTGGTCCAGCTTCATGCGCGCAAGCGTCAATGCGGTTGCGAGTGAATGGGTGATATAGGGTTGGCCTGATTTACGCATCTGTCCTTTGTGCGCGTCATCTGCAAACTCATAGGCAAGCAGCACCATTTCCTCATCAATGGAGTTCGGATTGTCCCGCGTTGCTGCGAGCAGATTTTTAATGGTGTTATCAGTTTCTGAGAGGGGCATAGGATATATTTATCGAAGAAGGTGTGATGTTCGTACCCATTTATATCTATTAAGGACTTATTCTTTGTCTGATTTTATGCATTGTTCTTTTAACTTCTGTAGGCATTCTAAAATATCAGCTTTTACATAGAGTGCTCCTTCACCAATATGAATAGAATAATCTATACCAAATATACTACCATGAGGAAATGAATGCAAATTGGTATAAAAAATAGACCCCCGCATACGCAGGGGTGACAGAGCAAAAATATCAGGATGACAGGGTGAGATTTTATTTCTCGTACGTACACTCCTTACTACTGCAACGGAAGGTGTCTTTGGCGCCGAAGACGATGAGGGATTCGCACGTAGGGCATTTTTCTCCCGTTGGTTTTGACCACAGAGCAAAGTCGCATTTTGGATAGGTGTTGCATCCGTAGAATGTTTTGCCCGCGCGTGTTTTGCGCTCTACAATATCTCCTGTATTGCATTTAGAGCAGGTGACGCCTGTCTTTTTTTCAATCTTTTCAATGTGTTTGCAATCCGGGTACCCGGAACACCCTAAAAATTTTCCATAACGTCCGTGTTTGACCGCAAGCGGCTTGCTGCACTCGGGACACTTTTTATCTTCCAATATTTCTTCCTCTTTTTGCGCATCGCCGTCCAAGGGTTTTGCGTTCTTGCAATCAGGATACCCCGTGCAGGAGAGGAATTGTCCATAGCGTCCTGTTTTAATGATCATCGGCTTGCCGCATTTATCGCATTTCTCATCAGTTTCTTTTTCGGTCAAATCTTTTTTGGTCAAGGCTTCGTCTTTGTGCATAAGGTTTTTCTTAAAAGGTGAATAAAAATCTTTCATAATAGGGCGCCATTCGCGTTTGCCGTGCGCGATCGCGTCAAACTTTTCTTCCATCTCTGCCGTAAAATCAATATCTACAATATCTTCAAAATGTTTCACCAAAATATCATTTACCAGTTTGCCAATGTCGGTTGGAGCCAAGCGCTTGTCCTCGCCTTTGACGACATAATTACGGTCTTGAATGGTAGAAATGGTTGGTGCATAGGTGGAAGGTCGGCCGATACCGTGCTCTTCCAATGCTTTGACAAGCGTTGCTTCCGAGTAGCGTGCTGAAGGTTCGGTAAAATGCTGTTCGGGTTTGATCTCATATGCGGTGAGCGCATCTTTTTCTTGAATATCGGGCAGTATTTTTTCTTCCGTTTTTCTGGTATACACTTTTTGAAAGCCGTCAAAGACGCGTATAGAGCCGCTTACTTTAAAGCCGTAGAGCGTTTGTTCCGCTTGTGCGTCAATAGCAATACTCGTTTGGTCATACAGTGCTTCGGTCATTTGACACGCGACGGTCCTGCTCCAAATGAGATTGTAGAGCTTTAATTGGCGATCGTCCAAAACATCTTTTAACTTGTCGGGTGTGTGTTCCGCGTCTGTTGGGCGAATGGCCTCATGCGCTTCTTGCGCGCCTTTGCTTTTTGATTTGTAGATACGCTCCTTTTCCGGAAGATACTCTTTGCCGTAGTTTTGTTCAATAAGAGAGCGGATGCTTGCAAGTGCTGTGGCGCTTAAGTTTTGCGAGTCGGTACGCATATAGGTGATAAGCCCCACATGTCCTTCGCCGGGTATATCAATGCCCTCATAGAGCTGTTGTGCCAGGCGCATGGTCTGCTTTGCGGAGAAACCAAGTTTGTTGCCTGCTTCTTGCTGGAGCAGCGAGGTGGTCAAAGGCGTTGGAGGTTTTTTGCGCACTTCTTTTTTCTTGATCTCGGCTACCTCGTACTTTGCTTTTTCCAACGCGACGGCGATATCTTGCGCTTCCTTTTCTTTGGGAATAAAAAATTTATCCAGAGTTTTACCGTCTTTTTTCGCAAGCTGCGCTTCAAACGCCTGTTCATCGTCTTTTGAAAGAGTGGTGGCAATGGTCCAATACTCTTGCGGTTTAAATGCTTCTCGTTCTCGTTCTCTTTCCACTATCAATCGCACGGCAACTGACTGTACGCGACCTGCTGAAAGTCCGTAGGTCACTTTTTTCCATAAGAATGGCGAGAGTTCGTAGCCGACAAGTCTGTCCAGCACGCGGCGTGCTTGTTGCGCGTCAACCAGATCCTGATTAATTGCGCGCGGATGCGCGAGCGCGTCTTGTATCGCGCCTTTCGTGATCTCATGAAAAACAATGCGTGAGATTTTTTTGCTCTGTTTTTTCTTGCTCTTATTCAAGCCAAGTGCTGATACCAAATGCCAGGCAATTGCTTCTCCTTCGCGGTCTTCGTCCGATGCGAGAATGATCTCATCTGCTTTCGCGGCAGCGGATTTCAACGCGGTCAGCGCTTTTTTTGCTTTAGCGGGGATAGTGTAGGTTGGTTCAAAGTTGTGTTCAATATCAACTCCCATTTTGCTCTTAGGGAGATCGCGTATGTGTCCAAATGAGGACAGTACTTTATAGCCCTTACCCAAAAAACGGGTAATGGTTTTTGCTTTTGTGGGGGACTCAACGATGACTAATTTCATACTTCGTAACTTATAACTTATCAGCCTACAACTTACAACAATACACTTTTGTTATTGGTTGTAGGTCATTGGTTGATATTAGTACGTTATTTCGTTTTTCCTGTCAAGACGTAGCTGCCATTTCCCGTAGGTTGTACGACTCCCGCTATTTCAAGTATCGTGAGCGTGCTATTGAGTTCAGAGATAGGCTTTCCCGTTCTTTGCACTAAAAATTCAAGGGATAGTGGCTCGTGAGAGAGGTGTTGCAGTATGTCTTGTTCTTCGGGAGAATGCTGTAGCTTTTGCGGTGTTGAGTCAGAAGGACTGTCTTCTATAAAATGAAGTGCTTTCCACACTTCTTGCATGTCTGCGACCGGAATTGCTCCTTGCCGTATAAGGTCATTGGTGCCAAGAGATGTTTGAGAAAAAATACTTCCCGGGACGGCAAATACTTCACGGTTATAATCAAGTGCAAGTCGTGCGGTAATGAGTGATCCGCTTTTGCGTCCCGCCTCTATCACCAGCGTACCGGGGGAGAGTCCGGCGATAATACGATTGCGTTCAGGGAAGTGATACGCTTGGCTTTGTGTGCTGGGAGGATATTCGGAAACAACAGCACCTCCATATTGTAAAATCTCTCGGGCAAGCGGTACGTTCGTGCGCGGACCTATGCTCGCGTCATCCACGCCGCTTCCCAAAATGGCAATGGTAGGTGCTTCGGCTTTCAGCGCTGCACGGTGCGCGAGCGCATCAATGCCAAATGCCAGGCCGCTGACAATTGGCAGAGGGTGTTGCGCGAGCGTACTTTCAAAGCGCTGCATGACTTGCAAGCCATAAGTGCTTGCTTTTCGCGTACCCACAACTGAAAGGCTTTGCTGTGATAAGAGGTCTCTATTTCCACGTATATAGAGTATCGCGGGAGGGTCGGGGAGTTCTTTTAAAAGCGGCGGGTAGTCTTTGTGCGCGAAGTGAAGCGCGGAAATATGTTGATCGCGTATCTTCGTTGCCAGCTTCTGAAGATTAATTGTGCTACGCTGTTCAATGATTGTGGAAACCGCCTCGCCACGCACACCGCTTTTTACAAGCTCTGTATGTGACGCGCGCCATGCGTGTTCCATATCGCCAAAATACGCATGGAGCTTGAAAATATGTTTTGAGGTTATGCCTTGCAGATGGTTGAAGGCTACCCAGTAATAAAAATCGTTCATATACTTCTTATTGTAAACATTTTTATAGTCATTTGTCTAATATATGTGCTTTGCGGATATGAATGATGTGTGATAATCTAAGCATACACAAGTATACAAATTTGACCTTTGGAGGAAAGACCATGAACCTTTGCGATAGAGAGGTGTTTGCGCAAAAAGATCTAATCAAGCGTGCGCGAAAGTGGGCAGCTTCAAAACAGGGGGCGCGAGATATGCGCCGAGCGCTTGAGGAGTCATTGCAAGTTGCCGAGTGTTTGCAAAAAAAGAGAGCAGTAACCGAAGAACAAATTCATCGTCCTTTTACCATTTGATCGTTTTGAGATCTCTCGCGAGAGGTCTTTTTTTATTTGCGAAAAGCACTAACAGAGTGGTAAGATGTAGCTATGCACTGTAGTAGAATTTCCAAATGAGCCTTGCGACTCAATAGTGGAGAAAAGCAACAATATGCAGGGTGTTCATATATCTACAAGTAAGAACGAATAGACCATTAATTTACTTGGAAATTTCACTACGGGGTATGCAGCTCAAAGATTTAAATCCCGAACAATTGAAGGCCGTCACACACAAAGATGGTCCGTTGCTTATTATTGCGGGTGCGGGAACGGGGAAAACCGCGGCGATCACTCAGCGTATCGGGTGGCTTATTGAGCAAGAACTTGCAAAACCGGATGAAATTTTGGCACTCACCTTTACCGACAAAGCGGCTGGTGAAATGGAGGAGCGGGTGGACCGGCTTATGCCGTATGGTTATGTGGATCTGTGGATCATGACGTTTCATAGTTTTTGTCAAAGGGTGCTGGAACGCTTTGCTTTGGACATTGGGCTCCCTAATGATTTTAAGATAGTGGACGAGGCGGAGCAGCAGGTGCTTGTGCGCCAAAATTTTGATCGTTTTAACCTTTCATATTACAAACCGCTTGGGAATCCTACGAAATTTATTGGCGCGCTCTTGCGGCATATTTCACGCTGTAAAGATGAGGCGATCACGGTTGGACAGTACGCATCGTATATACAAGAATTGGAAGAGGAAAAGAATATTGAAAATGATGCGGAAGAAACAGCGCGTATGCGAGAGGTAGCTTCAAGTTATGAGAGTTATCAAAAGTTATTGTTAGAGCATGACGCATTGGATTTTGGCGATCTGCTCATGCACACCCTGCGGCTTTTTGAAGAGCGCAAAAAAATTCTCCATATGTATCAAAAGCAATTTAAATATATTCTTGTTGACGAGTTTCAAGATACGAACTGGACGCAATACGCTTTGGTAAAACTCTTAGCCGCGCCGAATAATAATTTGACCGTTGTGGGGGATGATGATCAGAGTATTTATAAATTTCGCGGCGCGTCAGTGAGTAATATTTTGCAATTTAAAAAAGACTATCCAAAAAGTACAAATGTTTTTTTAACGGAGAATTATCGTTCCAAGCAGGAAATTTTGGATACGTCATACATCTTTATTCAGCAGAACAATCCCGATCGACTTGAATTTCAGATGCAAAAAGAAAATGGTGGAAAAAGAGAGCTTTCAAAAAAATTGCACGCGCAGAGAGGCGAAGGAGCGACTATAGAACATGTTCATACTCGTTACGCGCATGAACAAGGAGAGCTTGTAGCACAGCGTATACACAAACTTGCGGAAAAAGGAGAGGCGTATAGCGACTGTGCTATTTTAGTGCGTGCGAACGCGCACGCGGATCTTTTTACCGTCGCGCTGGATGCGGCTGGAATTCCCTATCACTTTTTTGCGGCAAAGGGGTTGTATCGCAAACCAATTATTCGCGATCTGTTTAATTACGCGAAACTTTTGGACAGTTATCATGAATCATCCGCGCTCTACCATATTGCGAACTTGCCGGTGTTTCCGCGTTTGAAGCGTGAGAGCACGTATCTTACCGATTACGCGCATAAAAAGGCGATCTCGCTCTACGAAACATTTATGAAGTCTGCGATTGTTGCGCAAATTTCAGAAGAGACTCGTTCTGATATTGCGGCACTTTTACGACTGATTGAAAAGCATAGCGATATAGCGAAAACCGCGTCAGTACGTGAAGTGTTTTTAGCATTTCTTGAAGATTTTGGGTATTTGACCGCGCTTGGTGAGTTAAGTTCGGTCAAGCCGGAAAGAGAACAACAAGTGTTGACCGGATGGGAGTGGAGTGAGGCGGAAAAAAGAGAGCATGCGCATGTGCTTGAGCAATTTTTTCGGGAGGTGCAATCTTTTCTTGAGCAGGATGATCAACCAAACCTCAAGAATTTTTTAGCAAGATGGCAGTTGATAATGGAAGGAGGTGGGCAAGGAACGCTTCGGCAGGATCCGGAACAAGAAAGTCCGGATCGCGTATCTATTATGACGGTGCACGCGGCAAAAGGGTTGGAGTTTGATCATGTGTTCATTGGCAGTTTGGTGGATAAGCATTTTCCGTCCACTCGCAAGAGCGAGGCGATACCGGTACCGGACGCGCTTATTAAAGAACAGTTGCCTGACGCGGATATGCATGTACAGGAAGAGAGGCGGCTTTTCTATGTGGCAATGACGCGTGCGAAAAAGGGATTGTACTTTTTGTCAGCGGATGACTATGGCGGAAAATTAAAAAAGAAGCTCTCACGGTTTTTGATTGAGTTAGGGTATGAAAATACACAACCATTTTTCGGGAAAACATCGGGTGTCGAGGAGGAACGAAGAGACGGGAGTACACCCGATGTTGAGGAGAAAAAGAATCAACAAAAATCATCATCACTCCCTACACATTTCAGCTTTACTCAGATGAGGGCATTCCAGAGTTGTCCGTTGCAATATAAATACGCGCATGCATTGCGTGTGCCAGTACGCGGCAAGCCGGCTTTCAGTTTTGGCAAGAGCATGCATGCGAGCTTGCAAAAATTCTTTGAATTGCGTCTTGAAGGCAAGGAGCCGGATTGCAATGAACTGTTGCGTATATTGGATGACGTGTGGATCGATGATTGGTATGGAAGTCAAGATGAACAAAAGAAAGTAAAAGAAAAAGCGCAAGAACAGCTTGCTCGCTTTTATGAACAACATGAAGGGGAGTGGCCGAATGTCTCGCATATTGAACAAGCGTTCCATATAAAATTTGGCAAGGTGACATTCAAAGGAGCGATTGATAGGATTGATCGCTTGCCGGACGGCAAAGTGCGGCTGGTGGATTACAAAACCGGCAAACCGAAAGAGAAGCTCTTGTGGGATGATAAAGAGCAATTATTTCTTTACCAACTTGCCGCGCAAGATGTGCTCAAAGAAAAAGTAGGGGAGTTGATGTTTTACTATCTTGAAGATGGAAGTACGGCGGTATTTAAAGGTGAAGAAAAGGATTTTGTGAAACTGGAAGAAAAAGTGTCTACAACAGTGGAAAAAATTCAGCAAGGGCATTTCTCGCCAACACCCTCTCAATTTACCTGCGGCTTCTGCGATTTTAAAGATATTTGTCCGTATAGGAAATAATACCATCTCTCCCTAACCATTGAGCACCAAGTCTTGAAAATTTTGATGTATACTTGCTTCAAAACGCTCAACAATACGTGGTATTGCTTCACTTTTCTCAACTTCGTCTACATCAAAATTTTTCTGCGACTTATGCGCAAGCGTTAATGAGATTTGGTATAAAAAAATCCTCTAACGTGTGAGGTGCTAGAGGATGGGTTGTTCAACAAGGTGTGTGAGTTACACAGCGTTGTTATCTACTCGCCAATGCTTCTTGCAAGTTGGACGGTGCATTTCTGTCATCGGTCCATGATCGCATAATAAATTGCCTCAGCCATTTTCCTTCGAAATCTTGGACGTAGTTGTATGGACCTCCGTGACCTTGTTGGCTGGCAAGAATATGCTCGTACACCTCCTCACCTGCCGCCGCTTCTGCGATTTGTTTGAATGCAGTAAAGTCATGCTTATCAGAAGGTATGACGATAAGGTATATCTGAGACCCTTTGTCATCACCTTCGCATGTATTGAGAAAGATATTGTCACCAGGCTTTACCGTGACTTTTCTGAAGCTCCCACACGGCATCACACCCCTTGCGTACATATGAGGGTCTTCCACATCTGCTGTTGAGGCATCTGTTTCCAGCCGAATATAATCTCCGTAAGGAGATTGGTAGGTATGTAACACGAAGGTTGTTTGTTGGGACATAACGAACCCTTTCAAGATTGAGTGTCAAAGGAACGGCTAACACGTGTTTATAGCAAAATTTCATCTTTTTGTCAAATGTTGGTGGAGGTGGTATATTGATGAGAGATAGTTTTGTGTTCTATGTTCTAGGTTATGTGACTGTATGTCTTTCGAAACGATAAAAAAAACACTTGGATCCTCATCGCTTCTTACCAAGCACGGGTTAAAGAAGCAAATAGAGGCGGCGGTAATAGTAGAGGAAGCTCAAAAAGCGCTGAAAGTAGTTGTGGGTAATGCAGTATCAGAGCGCGTAAAAGCGGTATCGGTGCGCAATGGCGTGCTACTCTATCAAACAGCAAGTGCAGCTGCTGCTGCTGCTGAAACTCGCGCGCGCTCACGTGAGATTTTGCATTACCTTGAAGATAAGCTTGGTACAGATGTGGTGAAAGAGATAAAAGTACGACTGTAAGAAATGTGTTCAACATTGAGTGTTGAATATTTGTCTCATCACTAGCTTCTATTTTTGTGGTACAATAAATATCAATAACTCATAATCTCTCTCAAGTTACAAGTTCTAAGTTACGAGTTTTAAGATTGTATGTCATTAAAACTTTTTGTCTGGTTTATTCTTATTTGCACGCTTCTTTGTTGGAGTGCGTGGATATTGATTGTCTTCAACATCAACCCTGAAACAGCAGGCGTGTTCGGTTTTACACTTTTTTATAGCAGCCTCTTTCTTGCGTTGGTTGGAGCGTTCTCGCTTATCGGTTTAGGCGTGCGGCGTGTATTCAAAAAACATGATCTGGAATTTCGCCAAGTGCGCATTTCTTTTCGCCAAGGCGTATGGTTTTCATTCTTTTTTGTTGGAGCACTTTTTTTGCAATCCCAAGAAATACTGACTCTTACCAACGGACTGCTGTCTATTTTAGCGTTAACCGTTATAGAGCTCTTTTTCTTATCGCGGAATATAAAAAAATAAAATATGCCCCACTATTTTGACGGGAAAGTACACAAAGGTTTTGTATCGTTATTTGGAGGTAAGACTCTTGTCATGACGGCAACGGGCGTGATAGGACTTTTTTTACCGATCTTTCTTTATGACCTCTTTGGAGAGAATTTTTTGCTGGTCATGTTGTACTATGGACTTGGTTCTTTATTATATGTCGTGGCACTACCCTTTGGCGCAATATTTTTAAATGATTTTGGCTTGCGTAATGCATTGCGTGTAAGTGTTTTTCTTGAGGCACTGTTTTATGGTGTTTTTTATCTGGTGCGGCAGGATACTCTTATATATTTTATACCTTTCTCATTGCTTGTCTTGACACTTTTTCGTATCTCTTACTGGTTGCCATACCATGTTGATTTTGCAAAATTTACTAAAGGGCTAAATAGGGGGCGGCAGTTTAGCATGATAGAGGCAACAAGAAATATTGCCATGGGACTCATGCCCTTGCTTTCCGGATATATTATTATCCGATTTGGCTTTTCTCTTGTTTTTGTGCTAGCGATCGTGCTGACTCTACTTTCTGAGCTTTTCTATATACGTATACCAAAAGCTAATGAAACTTTTTCATGGAGCGTGCATGATACCTGGAAAGCGTTTTTTGCTCCTCACAACAGAAAGGTAGTTTTTGCTTTTGCGGCAGACGGCATGGAACGTGCTATTGGTATTGTTATTTGGCCCATATTTATTTTTCAACTCTTGGAAGGAAATTATTTTCATGTTGGTGCGGTTTCTTCGATCATTGTTATTATTACTGTTATATTACAACTGGCGCTTGGTCGGTTGATCGATGTAAAGAAAAGTGAACACCTTGTCTTGCGGTGGGGCAGTACATTCTATGCGTTAGGATGGATCGTGAAGATATTTATTATAACGGCATTTCATATTTTTGTGGCAGGGGTATATCACAATCTTATGAAAATATTTATGCGTACGTCATTTGACGTGCTGACTTATGAGATTGCGGCGGATCAGGGGCATTATGTTGATGAATTTACCGTACTCCATGAAATGGCGGTGCATGCGGGTAAAGTGATGCTGACCGTTTTTGTGGTGCTCTTTGCGACTTTCTTGCCTCTTCAGTGGACATTTGTTATTGCGGCATTTGCTGCAATGTTGTTAAATATTATTCGTGAGGGAAAATATGTAGAGCGCGTGAGCCGCACCTACTAATTTGACAAAATCACTTGCTGGGCTTAAGCTCCAAAAAGTACAAAAAACGGTCTTTCAAATAAATGTATAGTTTTTTACACCGACGATGAAGGAGGTGCGGAATGTCACACAATCACCGTCTCTTGAAGAGGAAATTACAACCATTTTTTTTGAGCGAGATAGCCGTACACCTGGAAGGTGCGGTGAGTGATGAAGTTTTGGTATATGTCGCCGGTCTTCTTGGGCGATACGCTGACATCGAATCACTTCCTCAAGGAGGTGACCATACCTGGAGTGCATGGCCGATCGTAACTGATCTGATAATCATGCGCGAAAAGGTAGCAAACGAAACTCTAGATATTGCTCAAGGGTACAATCCGTTTAGAGCGCAGTGCCAGTTATGCATTATAGGTGACTACGCCTTGTTTTTGAGCGGTGTATTTTCTCATCTTGTAAAGCGGCGCGCGAACTTGCCGTACTATATTGGTGTTGGCAGCGACGCGTACAATGAATATGCACAAGGAGCAAAGGAGATTGGTATGAGAGGTAGTGCGGAATTGTACTTCGAGCTTAGCAGGGCTTTTGAGGTGTGCGCGCAAGGCTTGAAAAGAGCAAGTGCGCGGTGGAACATTGCATAGAGGCGTGAGATTGTATCACCCTCTTTTTTTTGAAAAATTATTGACGCATATTGAATAAATATGGTATTTTTTTTCAATACATCATTACTATATGTCAAACTACCAAAAAAACACCGGAGTCATAGCAGCGGGACATGAGCTTACCGCAGAAGCGGGTGCTGAGATACTGCGGCTTGGCGGTAATGCCTTTGACGCGGCGCTTGCTGCAAAATTTGCGGCAACAGTCGTAGAGCCCGGACTTGCCTCATTGGGCGGCGGCGGGTTTTTGCTTGCACATACAGCTGTTGGGCAACAGACGCTGTTTGATTTTTTTCCGGATATGCCATCGCGTACGAAACCTAAAAGCGGTAAGTTGGATTTTTTTCCTGTATCTGTTGATTTTGGATCAACCGTTCAGGAGTTTCATGTGGGGTATGGTTCAGTCGCGGTACCCGGAGTACTTAAAGGCATATTTCACGTACATGAGCGATTGGGGAAACTACCCATAAAAGAGGTGTTGCGACCGGCAATTGAGATTGCGCGAGAAGGACATAGGGTGAACGCTTATCAGGCATTTATTGCAACATTATTGAAACCGATCTTCTTGCACACTGAAGAAGGGAGGGGTATTTTTGGCAGGCAAGGATCACTCATAAAAGAGGGGGATGTTTTAAAAATGCCGCTTTATGCTGATGCACTTGAATCTTTGGGTGCTGATCTCGTGCGAGAGGTGTATGAAGGAAGTATCGGTGACAAGCTCATTCGTGAAGCTGAAGAACAGGGCGGCCTTATTACGAAAGATGACTTGCGTTCTTATGAGGTGATTGAGAGAAAACCATTGCGAATATCTTATAGAGGCGATAGCTTTTCTACTAATCCGCTGCCTTCCTCAGGTGGAATCCTTATTGCATTTGCACTCAAACTTTTGGAAAGTGTGAATCTCTCTTCCACACATTTGAGCTATGAACATCTTCACCAACTTGCTGGCGTTATGGAAGCGACCAATCGTGCTCGCGCAGAAGTGTTGAATGGCGGAGTTCATAAAAAAGATATTGCGGAATACTTTCTCTCAGACGAAGTTGTTGCCAAGTATGTTGCGCTGTTACAGAATACATCAAGCGAGCTATCGGTGAAACATGCGGAAGAGCCGGGTAAAAATGGCTCAACCACGCATATTAGCGTTATTGATGGAGAGGGTAATGCGGCGAGCATTACTACGAGTAATGGCGAAGGTTCGGGGTATTGCATTCCTGGCTGCGGTATTATGCTCAATAACATGTTAGGTGAAGAGGATTTGAATATTGGCGGCTTTCACCAATACGCTCCGCGAACACGTATTGCGTCTATGATGGCGCCTACCATGATACTTTGCAATGGAAGGCCGGAAATTGTTTTGGGGTCGGGCGGGTCAAATCGCATTCGTACGGCTATTTTGCAAACGATTGTGAATATCATGGATTTCAATTTGCCGGTACATAACGCGGTAAGTGCTTCACGCATACACTGGGAACGAGGAGAGTTGCACACAGAGTCAGGAATCAAGGAGGTGATCATTGATCGTTTACGCAAAGGTCATGCCGTTGTAGCGCATGAAGATAAAGGACTCTATTTTGGAGGCGTGCATACGGCAGTGCGTGGTGTTGCGAGCGGTAAGATTGACGGCGCGGGAGATGAACGTCGCGGGGGAGTGGTGAAAGTGGTGTCGTAGGTTTCTTATGATTTTGCCGTTGACCCTACGCCGCTTTTTCGGTACACTTTGGATACTAGTAAAAATACCTTACACACCTAGCGTCCAGCATACATACATCTACCTTTTTTATTCAATCACAAAATCCTCGCTGTAGCTATAGCTACACCTGTGGTTTCGCTCAATCACAAAAACGGTACCTGCACGCATGCTGAACACTATTTGTACAAATTATTTTTTCAAGCATCCTGACCATGAGTTTTCAAGAAACACTCAAAAAAATACAGCAAGAAGTAAAGGAGCAAAGTGTGAAAATAACTACACTTGCCGAGCTTGACGTGCTTGAGCAAGAGTTTTTTGGCAGAAAGAGTGGCACTATGACCTCAGTCATGAAAGGTGTTTCCGCGCTCTCTAAAGAAGAGCGTCCGATTGCCGGTAAGGCGGCAAATGAAGTAAAACGTGCACTGGAAGAAGTTTTAGCGAATCGCAAAATAGAACTTGAAGCCGCAACTGCTGACAAAGATTTAGAAAAAGAATGGATCGATGTCACGCAACCCATCTTAACTCCGCTGGTACAACAGCAAGGATCTCTCCATCCTTTGACCACAATACGAGAGATAATAGAGAGAACTTTTCAGTCTATGGGTTTTGACATACATGAAGGTCCGGAGGTGGAATCTGAATACTATAATTTTGAGGCACTTAATATTCCTGACGATCATCCCGCGCGTGATACGCAAGACACTTTTTGGTTAAAAGAAAAGGCGGGAAAAGAGCGGTTACTTTTGCGGACGCATACCTCGCCCGTGCAAATTCGTACGATGCAAGAGCTTGGTGCACCGCTTAAAATTATTGTTCCCGGACGGGTGTTTCGGTATGAAGCAACGGATGCCTCGCATGACACCACCTTTGATCAAGTAGAGGGGTTGATGATTGATAAAGATATTTCCATGAGCGATCTTTTAGGTGTCTCACGGACATTTTTGCGCGAAGTATTTGAAGCGGATGTGGAGGTACGATTGCGGCCGGGATATTTTCCTTTTGTAGAACCGGGAGTTGAGTTGGATCTCTCGTGCGTGCTGTGTCATGGAAAAGGATGTACTGTATGCAAGACAACGGGGTGGATAGAATTTATGGGCGCGGGAATGGTGCATCCAAATGTATTGCGTGCCGGCAATATTGATCCGAAAAAATATCAAGGGTTCGCGTTTGGATTTGGTTTAACGCGGCTCGTGATGATGAAGTATAAAATAAATGATATTCGTTTGTTGCTTTCAGGAGATTTGAGATTTTTGAAACAATTTTGAATGCATGACCTATAATGCATAACTAATTTTGTGTTATGTGTTCCATGTTATGTGTTCCATGAACTTGTGTTAGTTAGTAAATCATGGCTTGGAGACTTTGTAGCCATACCAAAAAATCTTACTACGGAAAAGATGAGTAAGTTGATGACCACGAGAATGGTTGAGGTTGAGGGTGTGAGATCTTTAGCGGTACAGCCTTTGGATAAGGTTGTGGTTGGCGTGGTGAAAAAACTGTTGCCTCATCCAAATGCCGATAAACTTCGTTTGGTGGATACGGATATTGGTACAAAAGTGGTGCGTATGGTGTGTGGTGGAACGAATGTGAGCGAAGGTATGCGTGTCGCAGTCGCTTTGCCGGGTGCACGAGTAAAATGGCATGGTGAATGTGAATTGGTGGAACTCAAAGAAACGGAAATTCGCGGCGAGACAAGTATTGGCATGATTTGCGCATCAAGCGAAATTGGATTAGATACACTTTTTCCCGAAAAAGGGGCGCATCATATTTTGGATATAAGTCGTGAGACAAAAGCAAAAGCCGGAACAGCGCTTATAAAAGCACTCGGACTTGAAGATAGTATCTTTGATATTGATAATAAATCATTGACGCATCGACCGGATTTGTGGGGGCATTATGGTATGGCACGTGACTTTGCCGCGGTTGCCGGTATGGAGTTTAAGGAACAAGATATTACCAAAAATGTTTTTACGAAAAAAAGCGGCACGAAACTTCCTATTACTGTACAAGACTCAACTCTCTGCCCGCGCTATACGGCCGTGCGTATGGATGACATACGTATTGAATCTTCTCCTTATTGGTTGCGCAAGCGATTGGTTGCAGCGGGAATAAGACCTATCAACAATATTGTTGATATTACCAACTATGTACTCTTGGAACTGGGACAGCCCATGCATGCATTTGACGCGGAACGGGTGGGACAGATTACCGTTCGCTGTGCGAAAAAAACAGAAAAATTAGTTACCCTAGATGAGGTGATGCGAAAGCTCGATGACTCCATGCTCGTGATAGCTGACGAGAAAAAACCCATTGCTCTTGCTGGTATTATGGGCGGCGGGACAACAGGTGTAACGGAAAATACCACAAGTATTATTTTTGAATCGGCAAATTTTGATGCGTCTTCCGTACGTATGACTTCTACAAAACTGGGACTTCGCAGCGAATCGTCCATGCGATTTGAAAAAAGCTTAGATCCCGAGTTGGCGTTGCAAGGATTGGCGCGAGCAGTTGAGCTTGTTCAGAAGCTTTTACCGGAAGCGCGTATTGATTCGCAAGTCTATGATGCCTACAAGAAGCCGAAAGCGACGCAGTCAATCCATATAACACACGAACATATTGAGTGCGCACTTGGTGGCAAGATTCCAGCAAAGGAAATACAAAATATTTTAACGCGCTTTGGTTTTGTCGTACGAGCAGTGAAAGGCGTTTATACGGTAGGTGTACCGCACTGGCGTCGAGGAAAAGACGTCGCTATTGAAGAAGATCTTATTGAAGAAATAGGGCGCGGATATGGTTATGATCGTTTGACTCCGAAACTTCCCGCACAACCGATAGCGGTACACCATGCGAATCCTGTTAAGGTGCTCAAACGAGACATTCGACGAGAGGCAGTTGCGCTTGGCATGACAGAGGTGTTTAATTATAGTTTTGCGCGAGGCGATGATGCCGAGTTGATAGGTATGAGAGAGAAAGACCTTCTTACACTGGAAAACCCTACACATGAACAACAGCCGTATCTGCGATCAAGTCTTCTGCCGCATCTTTTGCGCAATGTCGTGACAAATGAGCGCGAGTATGCGCATGGGCGTCTTTTTGAAATCGGGCGTGTTTTTAAAAAAGGAAAGGGGAGTACGAAAGTGCGTCCGGGAGCAACTGCCGTCTTGCCGCCGCAGCCCGAGATGTGTGCCGGCGTGGTATGGGGAAAAAAAGATGCGGTATGGAATGAAGGGGCAGAACTTGTGCGTCGGCTTACAACCGCTCTTGGAGTGAGTGTGAGCTTTCAACAAAGCGAAGATCATCTGCCGCTCGTACATCCTTATCGTACCGCAACACTTTGGTCCGGCGATCGGTATATTGGATTTGTTGGCGAGGTGCATCCAAGAGTTTCCAAAACCTTTGATCTTCAAAGCAAGGCGCTGGTGTGGGAGCTTTTGGTAGAAGAAATTTCCGCTTTACAAAAAAATGCAACGGTCTTTTCCGCACTACCGAACTATCCGGCAAGTCTTCGAGATATCGCGTTTGTCGTAGATGAAAAAATACGGTATACTGACATTGAAGAAGTAATACAAAAGAACAGTGATTTGCTTGAGGTGGTGGAATTGTTTGATGTCTTTAACGGTCAGGATATTGGCAAGGGAAAGAAGAGTATGGCATTTCATTTGACCTTCCGGGCAGATGACAGAACGCTGACTGACAAGGAAGTAGATAAGGAAATGCAGAGGATACAAGAATCACTCAAGAAAGAATGTAATGCGCATGTACGTAGGTAGGTACGTACCTATTTAACATTTAATCCATTTTCCCCTATGTTAGAATCTTCAAAAGATATTTTGAACATCGTTATTGCCTTTAGTGTTTTGTGGTTTACGCTATTTGTGACCTGGACTATCTTTTATGTGGCAATGATCCTACGCAGCGCGTATAGAGCGAGTAAAAAATTGGTGAGCGTGGTAGATGGCGTGCAGGAAGTGGTAGATACTATCAAAGAAAAACTGCACACGTCCGCGGCGCAAGTAGCAACACTTGTAGAGGTTGGTAAGCAGGTGACGGATTATGTACAGGAAAAAAAGAAAAAAAGAACGGCAAGAAAATCAACAAAGAAAAAAACATAAGTATACAATAAACGCACTCTTTACAAGTCATCTCTGTATCATGAGGTGGCTTTGTCGTTAGGAAGTGTATATACTATGCCATCGTTACAAGAAAAATTCATTCATCTCCATACTCATTCGCACTACAGTCTTTTGGACGGGTTGGGGCAGATACCCGCGCTGGTGAAAGCTGCTAAAAAAGACGGTGCGACTGCGCTTGCTTTAACCGATCATGGCGTGATGTACGGCGCGGTAGAATTTTATAAAACCTGTAAAAAAGAGGGGATAAAGCCGATCATCGGAGTTGAGGCATACGTAGCGCAAAACGGGCTCATCAATAAACATACCGGCATAGATAGGGAGCGCCGGCATATTACTCTTTTGGCAAAAAATGATGTTGGTTATCAGAATTTGCTCAAATTAACCACTCTTGCGCATCTGAAAGGCTATTACTATAAGCCGCGCATTGATTGGGAGGCACTTGTGGCGCACAAGGAGGGTGTGATAGTGCTCTCGGGCTGTTTTAATGGAGAAATTGCAACGTATTTACGCGCACATGATGCGGAGGAAGCGGTAGAACTTGTGAAAAAATACACATCCGTGTTTGGCGATGATTTTTATTTGGAAGTGTGGCGGCATACGCATTTGCCGGAAGCCATGCGCGTCTCGGAAAAACTCATAGCGCTTGGCAAGCTCACAGGTGTTTCTTTGGTTGCAACGCAGGATGCGCACTATATCCACTCAACAGACAATGAAGCACAAGATGTGTTAGTCTGTATTCAGACCAAGAAAAAAAAGAAAGACGACAATCGACTCTGCATGCTGGATGAAGACTATTCTCTGACCAGCAGCGAAAAAATGCAAGAGAAGTGGCATGATATTCCGGAAGTACTTACCAACACTGCTCTCGTTGCTGAGAAGTGCACGCTTGAGCTCTCTTTGGGAAAAACGGTCTTACCACACTTTACCGTACCAAGGACGGAAACGGAATTTTCTTATCTTGCCAAGCTTTGTGAAGAGGGGTTGATACATCGCTACCCTTCCATGAGTACTGAAGAAAAAAAAGAAAGGGAAGAGCGACTTTCCTATGAACTGGGTGTAATAGAAAAAACCGGCTTTGCTGCGTATTTTCTCATAGTTGCTGACTTTGTGAATTGGGCGAAAGCGCAAGGGATTATTGTAGGTCCCGGGCGTGGCAGTGCTGCAGGGTCATTGGTTGCGTACTTACTGAATATTACCAATATTGATCCTCTAAAATACGATCTGCTTTTTGAGCGTTTTTTAAATCCCGAACGTATTTCCATGCCGGATATTGACCTTGATTTTGCGGATACGCGACGGGACGAAGTATTACGCTACGTGGAAGATAAATATGGAAAAGAACATGTTGCGCAAGTGATCACTTTTGGAACCATGGCGGCGCGAGTTGCAGTACGGGATGTGGGACGCGTGCTTGATATGTCTTACACTTTTTGTGATCGTATTGCGAAACTTATTCCGATGTTCAAGATATTGGATGAAGCATTGGAGGCGGAGCCGGAACTTAAAACGCTCTATGATACGGATGGCGAAGCAAAGCTTTTGATTGATACGGCGAAGAAATTAGAGGGAGTGGTACGCCATACTTCCACTCATGCGTGCGCGGTGGTTATTACTCCTGAGCCGCTTGTAACGTATACACCTTTGCAATATGCAAGTTCCGGTGATGCCACGGTGGTTACCCAATATGAAATGCATGCCATAGAGGACTTAGGGCTTTTGAAAATGGATTTTCTCGGCCTTAAAAACCTCTCTATTTTGGAGGAAGCGCTCAATATTGTAAAACGTACGCGCGGTATAGAGCTTGCTATTGACGCTATGCCTCTTGATGACGAGAAAACATACGAGCTCTTAAAGAAGGGGGAAACAACAGGTGTGTTTCAATTGGAAAGCAGCGGTATGAAGCGGTATTTACGAGAGCTGAAACCAACAGAATTTGAAGATATTATCGCCATGGTGGCGCTCTATCGTCCGGGCCCTATGGATTTTATTCCTGATTTTATTTTGGGAAAACACGGGAAAAAGAAAGCGGCGTATCTTCACCCCAAGCTTGAACCTATTTTAGAGCTGACTCATGGCATTGTGGTGTATCAGGAGCAGCTTATGCGCATGGCGAGGGATTTGGCGGGTTTTACGTTGGGTGAGACGGATGTGTTGCGTAAGGCAGTAGGAAAAAAGATCGCATCACTTCTCGCGCAACAGAAGGAAAAATTTATTGAAGGGTGTGTGAGTCAAGGTATTGAGAGATCTATCGCCAGAAAAATATTTGAATTTGTGGAACCCTTCGCACGCTATGGCTTTAATAAATCGCACGCGGCATGCTATGGGCTCATTGCTTATCAGACAGCGTATGTGAAAGCAAATTATCCGGAGGAGTTTATGGCGGCGCTTTTGACCGCTGATCAACATAATACTGATCGTATTACCATTGAAATTGAAGAGTGCCGGCGTATGGGATTGGAGATTCTTCCTCCTAGCATTACGGAGAGTTACAAAGGTTTTACGGTTGTTGCGGCAGAAGGAGAGGGGCATGCAAAGATTCGATTTGGTTTGGCTGCGATTAAAAATGTGGGCGAACAAGTTATTGAGGCGATCATTGAGGAAAGGGAGAAAAACGGGGCTTTTGCTTCTCTTGCGGATTTTTTGGAGCGCGTGAAAAGCAAGGATCTCAATAAAAAATCACTTGAGAGCCTTATCAAGGCCGGTGCGCTTGACGCGTACGCTGATCGAGGAACGCTTCTTGCCAATCTAGAAAGGATATTGCAGTTTATCAGAGAAGTGAAAAATGAACGAGAAAGCGGACAACACAGTCTTTTTGGCCGTGAGCACACTATTGCGCGATTGCGGCTTGAAAAAGCACCGCCGCTTGAAGAGCAAGAGAAGTTGCAGTGGGAGCGCGAGCTTTTGGGTATGTACGTGTCAGCGCATCCGTATGACGCTCTAGCTGAAAAATTACGCGGCGTGGTTGTTTCTTTAAAAACGATCGTGGAAGCTCCTCCAAAGGTAAAAAAGAAGCAACAACTTCCTTTTTCCGGTATTGTGCAGTCAAGTAAGCGCGTGATAACTCGCACCGGGGAGCCGATGCTTTTTGTTGCGCTGGAGGATGGGAGCACTTCTATAGAGGTTGTGGTATTTCCAAAAATATTAGCGCACACCGCAGACGTATGGCAGGAGGGGTCAGCCATACTTCTGTTGGGCACTCTTTCAAAAAAAGATTCAATACCAAAAATCATAGCAGAACACGTATTTTCCTATACGGCGGAAAATCATGAAGAGATCATGCGAGTATTTAAGAGTGCGCAGCAGGGTCGTACAGTTCCTGCACAGCCGATAGTTCCTTTGACAAAACAGCCTGCTCACACCACTATGCGGCAACAAGAAAAAAATATTTCTCATGAACCATCGTTGCCGCTGGTGCGTATTGCCTTGCGTACGTTGCCAACCGAAGAGCAGCAGCGTCAATTTGGTAATTACATGAATGTACATACAGGTAAAGCGCGTGTATTGGTGCATCTGCCGAACGATCATCACACGACAAAAATGTTAGAAGTACATCAATCCATTACACCATCTTCCGGATTGGAAGAAGACTTGAAGAATATTTTTGGCGATTCGTTGTTGAGCGTGGACGTTTCATAGAATAGTATGATATACTATTTGCATCGTTTCTTACTTTATTAGTAAAAATTCCCAAGTATAGTCTTATGACCAAATCTCATGCGACACGCCCTTCGCGCGTACATTTTTATCGCACGATAGCATTTACCTTTCTTTTTTTGACGGCTGTTGCCGTAGCTGTGGTCGTGTATTTTATATTTGTGCGGGCACAGGTAGTGGTTTCGGTTGCCGCTGAGCCTTTTCGAACGCATTTTGTAATGGATGTGGTGCCAAAGAATAAGCACGTATTAGCTGTTGAGCAAGTAGCGGGATTTGTAGGGGAGTTGGCGGTTACTGATACGCAGAGCGTTTCTGCTACCGGATCAAAAGAGGTTCAACAAGAAAGGGCGGAAGGTGTTATGACCGTTGTCAACAATCATATTGCTGTACAACCGCTTGTAGCTACCACGCGATTTCTCTCACCGGATGGATTGCTCTTGCGCACCACAGAGTCAGTACGTGTTCCCGCGGGCGCCTCAGCAACAGTGCCGGTATATATTACCGATGAAGAATGGAGAGGTGTACTTGCAAAAAACACCTCTTTTACCATTCCAGGCTTGCGCGAAGATCTGCAGAGTGTTATTTATGGCACGTTATCTGAAGCAGTGACCCAAGGCGTTTCGATGGTATCTGTAGTGAGTACTGAAGACACGGTGCGGCTTGAGCGATCTTTGCAAGAACAGCTTGATAGAAAGATAAAGTCACAATTTGTACAAACATATCCGAAAAGCAAGCAAGAAATCATTCGTTATCATCTTACTTTTGAACCAACAATATTTAGCATGCAAGCAGGCGAGGTGGCAGAAACACTCACCGCCACCACAACCGCAACACTTGTAGGCGTGCAGTATCCTTATGCGGCATTTACGGAGCTGCGTAATAAAAAGATCAAAGAAACCTTGCCGGATGACAAGGTGTGGCAGCAAGATTCGTCTCTTGAGACAGATATTTCTGTTGAAAATGTTGATCTTGATGCGGGAACAGCGCGGCTCAGCGTAAGCGTTGCCATGAGCATGATTTCTAAAGAAGATAGTGCGTTATTTGATAAGAAAGTGTTGACAGGATTGACTCCGGAAGAAGTACGGTCATATTATGAAACTTTTCCGCAAGTTACCTCAGTTACCGTTATATTGCGTCCGAAATGGCTTGCGACGCTTCCTGGATCCGCCGAGCGTATTGATCTACAGGTGAAGCTTGTTGACTAACAACCTATAACTGACCACCTACAACGGGCTTGGCGATTTTACCGCCAAGCTTTCTGTTCTATGACGAGTTATGTAAAGGACTTGGAACAAGGTTGTAAGAGATAAGCAAGTAAATGTAC
>CAZZDA010000006.1:0-33884 GCA_964652585.1 uncultured Gammaproteobacteria bacterium
GACAAATCCGCGCGCTTCGGCGTTCCTGTTCTTTCACAATTCGTCCATGCCTACCATACGAAAACCGATTTTGCGCACACGCTTTTGCCCAAAGCAAAAGCGAAAAGTTTTCAGAATTTAGACAATGTTTCTTTTGGCAGCCTCAAGGGGAATCGAACCCCTGTTCCCAGGATGAGAACCTGGTGTCCTAACCACTAGACGATGAGGCCATAACACCTGCAATCCTAACAAAGGTGTTGTTGCAAGTCAATATAAAAAGACGTTATTCCCACTCTTTCCCCTGTCGCACCAGCAATTCCTTGGCGCGCAATGGTTCTGCCATTACCTCTTTGACCACGCGTTCAATATGCACGCCTTGAGATCCTTTGAGCAGCACGATATCCCCTTCACGCATCTCTTGCTGTAAAAATCTTCCTGCGCGTTCCGCGGTAGCAAAAATATGTATATGATCTTCCGGCATCCCGTTCTCCTTGGCGCTTTGCGCGATCTTTTCCGCTTGTTCCCCAACCGTCAATACTCTATCAATGTTGCTATTCACAACTTGCTTGCCTGCGGTATGATGAGCTTCATCGCTCTTCTTACCTAGCTCCAACATATCACCCAGCACCGCTATTTTTCTTGTCTCCTCTGCCTGCACTTCTTGTAATGCAACAAGTGCCGATCGCATGCTTTCAGGAGAAGCATTATAGGTGTCATCAATTAACAACGTATGCTTTATGCCATCCAAAAGACGCATGCGTCCCGGAGGCGGGCTATACGCCGCAAGTCCTTTTGAAATCTCCACCAAATTCATTCCAAGCGCTTGCCCGACTGCGGCAGCCGCCAGCACCGGATATACCTGGTGTTTACCCAGCAGATTGGTAAGTGCCACGGGAACGGTTGCGGTTGCGGTATGTAGTTTAAAGCGCATCGCATGCGTGGTAAGACTGCTGTCTTCACGCTCAAGCTCAAGCGCTCGTACACTTGCATCTTCACGAAAGCCATACGTACATACCCGCGCCTTTGTTTTTTCTTGCATACTCCATGTCGCCTTGTCATCCGCATTCAGTATGGCAATATCCTCTTTACCAAGATGCCGTACCATGGCGCTTTTTTCTTTTGCAATTTTTTCTTCGGTGCCAAAAGACTCTATGTGTACCGGTCCAACCGCGGTTACCACACCCACATGACACGGCGCCAGCTTGACCAGATGCTCAATATCTCCCGGACGATCCGCGCCCATCTCCAGTACCAGCATTTCCGGATACGATTTCCTCTTCCACAACAACAAAAATACCGCTCGCAGTATAACAGCCAGCCACCGCAGAGATGACCTACCCCCGCCTTCCACGCCAATAATGGTTAAGGGTACGCCAAATTCATTGTTATAGTTCTTGCTGGAACCCCGTGCGCGAAACTTTTGCTGAAGCGCAAGAACTATAGCCTCTTTTGTGGAAGTTTTGCCATACGATCCTGTAACTCCAATAACAACCGGCTGATACTTTTCCAGAATCTTTAGAGCTAAAAAGGTAAGTATGTTGAGCACAATATTTTTCATAAGAGTGTGAATATGATCAAGTCGTTACTGTTTATACATCATCCGGAGGAATTTGCCAATAGTCTACCACATAACGCGCAATTTCACCGAAAAGCGGTGCTGCTGACTGGGAAGAAAATCGTATGCCCTGCGGTCTGTCAATTTTTACCAATATGACAAATTGCGGATGCGTCACGGGTCCAAAACCAATAAATGTATGAATAGTCTCTTCTCCATAACCTCCACTGCCGACATCTGCAACCTGCGCGGTTCCCGTCTTCCCCGCAATATAGTATCCGTGGACTTGCGCGTCCGTTGCGTGACCATGCGCTACGACTGAAACCAACATGCCGGAAAGCAGTGTTGCCGTACGTTCGGTGATTACTTGCCGCATTACTTCTCGTTCTGTTGCTTCTACCTTTCCATCAGAATAGCGTATTTCGTCAACGATACGCGGACGTAAGAGCTTGCCGCCATTGGCAAATGCCGCATATGCCCGTACCAACTGCAATGGCGTCACCGTAATACCTTGCCCAAAAGAAGCGGTTGCCATATAAATATCTCCTCTCTTTTGTAATGCTTCTACTGTTCCCGCAACCTCCATATCAAGAGAAATATCCGTACGTTCGCCAAAACCAAAATCACTTACATATTTTGCAAAAGGTTTTTTGCCAACTTGTTCCGCTACAAATACCGCTCCTGTATTGAGCGACTTATCAAGTACTTCAACCATTGTTTGTATGCCATTCTTTTCACGATCCACATTATAGATGGTATGTATACCAATCTTCACCGATCCTTCATCTTCATATGTTGTCTCCGGTGTTACAGCTTGAAGATCAAGTCCTGCCGCCATGGTAATTGGCTTAAAAACCGATCCCGGTTCATACGCGGTAAATATCGCGGGATTATTGAAGTACTGTATGTTCTCGACCGCTCCATACGTATTTGGATCAAAGCTAGGATCACTGCACATGGCAACTATACGGCCGTCTTGCGGATGCATAATAAGCACCGATCCCCCGGTCGCGCCATATCGTTCAACCGCTTTTTCCAATGCCTGGCAAACAAAAAACTGAAGAGAAGCATCTATAGTAAGTACTATGTCAGCACCGTCTACACCTGTCATAACACCCGTGCCGCTCAGAGGGATAAGGCGTCCCCTCGCATCACGTTCCGCTGCCATCACTCCTTGCTCACCCGCAAGTAACTGCTCAAAGTGTCCTTCTATACCGTATTGCCCGCGCATACCATCGTCACCATGTCCCACAAAACCGATCACGTGCGCCCCAACCGACCCCATAGGATAGTGGCGCACCGTTTCCGGCGCAAGATATACACCTGCAATATCCATATCCCGTATGACTTCTGCTTGGAACTCCTCAAGACCGCGCTTGAGCGGTTCATAAGGATCGTTGCGTTTTCCTAAAAGTGCGGTTAAATCTTCTACAGTTCGATCAATAATAGGAGCCAAGAGCTCCGCTGCTTTTTCAGGATCATCTACTTTTCTCGGATCGGTATATGCTTGATATACCCTCTTATGCATGGCAACGGGAAATGTTTTTGATCCTCCGGCGTCTTGGAAAAATATTTCACCGCGCTGCGGAAATATCTTCTGGTAGAGCTCGTGTTGGTCGCTTGCCAAAGCTTCATAGGCTTGATGGCGTATGATCTGCAGATCAGCAAGACGCAGCACAAGCAACACCGCTATACAAGCGAAAAAAAACCGCACGATAGTTGTACGCTTCTCTACGATCGTTGTATTCCCCCGATAGCGCTTGCGCATAATGTATATCTTAAGAGCTCTTAAAATTCCACAATGAGCACATCCAGAGTTTTTAGAGGCTCCTTTATTTCACCGCAACAGTATCGCCGGGCTTTACCACATAGACGATAGCGTCTACCGGTTCAAAGACATGTTCAGAAATTCGTTCTTGTACTTCAAGAGGTGTACGCGCTTTCACTATGACAAAATCAATACGATCACGCTCTTCTTGTAATGCCACCGCCTGTTGTTCAAGTTGCTGTAACACATATCCTTTTGTCGCCATGGCATTGCTCTGAAGCAAATACATACCAATACCTCCAACACATAAAAACGTCAGTACAATAAAAAGCGTACGCTGTGAAATATGGAACAACGACAGACAAGGTTTTTTCGTATGTGTACAGCGCATGGTACGCGCCGCAAAAGCAAGTGACATAGTTTTTTTACAATTTCTCCGCAACGCGTAATTTTGCGCTGCGCGATCGTGGATTATTTTGCCGTTCTTCTGTTGTAGGAATAATAGGCTTTCGCGTCCGTATGGCAAGTCGTGCCTTATGTTCACAACGACAGATCGGAAATTCAGGCGGACATATGCATTCTCTACTCTCTGCCTTAAAAAAATGCTTCACTATACGATCTTCTAATGAGTGAAAGCTAATAACAGCGAGTCGGCCATGCGGCATAAGTATGTCGAGAGCTTGCGGCAATACCAATCGTAATGCCTCTAACTCATCATTCACCTCAATGCGCAATGCTTGAAAAACACGTGTTGCAGGATGGATATTTTTTTGTTGGTATTTTTTTGGTATTGTTCGGTTAATAAGTTCCGCGAGTTCACGTGTTCGTGTAAAAGAGTTCAGTTTCCGCTCCTTTACTATGCGCCCTGCAATAGTCTTCGCCCATCGCTCCTCTCCATACTCACGAAATATTTTTATAAGATCTTTTTCTTTCCATGTATTGATAATATCTGCGGCAGTTTGTATGGTATCGTTTGTTTGATCAAAGCGCATATCAAGCGGTCCATCCTTTTGAAAGCTAAATCCCCGCTGTGCATCATCTACCGCTCGTGAAGAGAGTCCAATGTCTAGTACAATACCCTGCACCGATTCAAAATCGCTGTTGCGTACATGCTCTTGCAAATTTTCAAATGATCCGTGCGAAAAGTAAAAACGAGTATCTGCAATATGTTGTGCGCTCAGCTTTCCTCGTACGACGTCTTCCAGAGCAGAGTCATGATCAATGCCAAGTACTTTGCCGTTTGGCGCAGTACACTTCAGAATGGCAAGTGCATGCCCTCCCTCGCCAAGCGTTGCATCGATTATATGAACATTCGGCTGGAGATCAAGATGTTCCAACACTTCTTCTAAAAGAACGGGTATATGTGGCATATTACACGCCTAATTCACCCAATGCTTCCGCAATATCTGTGCTGGATTTTTCCGTTCCTTTCTTATACTTTTCCCAGTTTGCCGCATCCCACAACTCCAAACGATTATACAGACCTGCTACTACTATCTTTTTCTTGGTGTGCGCGTATTGGCGCAAATATTCCGGAACGCTTATCCTCCCTTGCCGATCAAGTGTTACATCCATAGCTCCCGCGAGCATAAGCCGCGAGAAAGCTCGTGTATTCGCCTGACTAATGGGAAGTTGCGCAAGTTTTTGTGCAAGCTTCTTCCACTCTTCTTTCGTATAAAGAAAGAGGCAGCTATCAATTCCTCTTGTCACCACCGCTCCTTTTTTGAGCGCAACACGAAATTTAACCGGCACGGCAAGGCGGCCCTTTTCATCGATAGTATGACTATATTCACCTATGAACATAAGGAAAAACCTTGCGCATATTATATAATAACTGAGCACGGGGCATGTCACCTACACCAATATATTGGTGTGGTGACATGGGGCACTTCCCGTTCGGTTTTTTTATTTCCTGCCTTTTTTGGCACGACTTTATTTTTAAAAGCTCGTAAGCATGGGAAAAATAGAGCTTTTTTTGGCAGTTTTTATTTTAAAGAGAACCGAACGGGAAGCAATGTTTTTTTACATGGGGGTTTATTGGCAGGAAAAGGTATATCACCACTTTTCCCCATTTCTATCCCTTTTATTCCATATTATACCATAATCCTCTTAATGTCAACCATAGTTATCCACTTTTTCATGGAACACATAGCACGTAACAAAAACACTGTTCAACATCCGATGTTGGACAGTGTTTAACAGTTGGAAATAAAAAAGACCCGCCTACCGAAGCAGACGGGAGTAAAACAACGAACGATGTTACTTCTTCTTTCTCCCGATCAAATACCGGGCGATCGGGCACAGCTTCGCCTTCTCAACAATCCAGGTACACTGTCCATCCTTGGAAAGACGGACCTCATTCTTGTATGCCTGGTAGATCGAAAAGCCGATGATACAGAACAACGCGACACCAACCATTTCATAAGGACTCATGGCAGTAATCTCCTCCCCCCTCTAGGATTGTTTGAGACGTCCTCATGACACCTCATCTACGCACCATCTTACATTTTTTTACTGAGTTTGTCAATTTTTGCGCGATTTGTAACTACTTTTTTCTTTTGCTTGCTAATAGTAGGTGGTTTTCCATATTCTGCTCGTACGTAACCTGATTCTGTGGATAGTTGCCGTACTCCAAGTCGCGCAAGCTCTTCAAGACGCTTTCTACGATCGGCTGCTCGTAGTTTTTCTTCCGGCGGCGGCAAAGAAACGCCGGCAATTGGAATTTCTAAACCATAGGAAAAAGCATTCGCAAGAGTGACTCCTATACGTACCGCCGTAAAAGCACCTGGTCCCTTGGATACAATAACGCCATCAAGCGCTTCCGGCTTTATCGCAACCGCCCGCAAAAATGATCGTAAAAAAGAAAGAAGAGCATCACCGCCATGAAAGGGCACGCTCTTACTTTTGTATCGATGTACTATCCCATCTTCGCAAGCTACGCCGACAAGCAATATGCGCGGTACGGTTGTATCAATAAGAAGATAAGATACGTCACTGCTCTGTCCTCTGCCCTTCATAGTTTGATGCCTATAATTCCTGCAAAACATTAGGAAGTGTATCTACTGAATCAATAAGGTGTAATACTCCCCGCTCTTCAAACCATGCGCGCGCATGCTTGTCCGGTGCAACCCCTACAAATACCAATTCGTTTCGTTCTGCCGTCTCCAGATCAATAATACCATCACCAATAAACACACCCTCATGCGGTTGCAATCCTCGGCGCTCAAGCAAATCCGCAACAAGGGTAATTTTGTTCTGCGGTCCCCCCAAAATTTCGGTAAAATATTTTTTGATACCTGTTTTTTCTAGGTACGCATCTAAAGACTCCGCAGTGATCGCGGACGCCATAAACAATTCATACTCTTTTTGTAAATTTTTGAGCATCTCCGGCACACCAGAAACCAATCCGGGCGGCGTACCTCCCACCACGTGCAAGAGTGTTTGCGGGCTTGAAAGCACGCCATTAAAATCAAAAATAATATAACGTATCATGAACGATTAATTTCATCAATAACCACAATGTTCTTTGCTTCAAGAATAGCGTAGAGAAAACGATCGGTTATCTCACGGCGATAGAGAAACTCTTTTCGTGTCATCGTTGTATACCGCAACGGGGTATTAAAGAGTTTTTCAAAGCGTACAACGGTGTTCTTGAGCTTTTTTTTCGCCACCGTACCAACGATCAACATATCCGTTACTACATCCCCTTGTCCCACAAAAAATCCCGTTAAGACAAAATAAGAGATGTTCCCCATTTTTTTTATATGTGTTACAAAATTGTGTTCTACAAGCGCGTTGGTTTTAATAAAGAGCGACCGGAGTTCCGGATACAGCGCGTGACTCATATTCATGCGATACACACGCTCTTTTGCGCGTGTTTTTTTTTGGCGAGAACGAGAAGAAGTGTCGGCATCTTGTTGCTGTACCTCCACTATGCGCATGTCGGTGTGTACCAGACGCAATTGTACAAGCAACGCAACTTGTTTTTCCAACTCCTTTAGACGCACTGCAATATACTCTCGAATCTCCGAAAGCGTATGTGCTTCTTTGGTGTGCACGAGAAAAAAATGTAACAATTGTACACGTGCCGCGGAACCAAAAAGTTGTTCAAGCATACCTTATGTTAAATACATTAAATTACGAAATTCTTTTTTGAGACCGTCCGCAGCAGTCACGCTTGGTATCCCGATGTAACCGTCAGGATGCGACTGCGAGGACAGAGTGAGCCGTCGCTGGAGAGGCGAACATGTCGAAAACAAAGATGTTTTGTAATTTAAAAGAAATAGGTACAATATTCCATTCCTTGCATACGTATAGTATACTGAAAATAGGACTGTAAAGCAAATAACCTCATGCGTTACGCTGCAACAAAAACATATCTACCCGCGCATCCCGTTTCATACGCTTCCGTCTCCCTTACACCTTTGCTGCAAGGAGAAGTGTTGCATGGCTGCGCTTTTGGCATAGTTTCTGATGTACGCCACCAAAGTATACTTGCCGTTTTTGACGAGATATTTACTTCTTTTGTACAAGAAAGCAGTATATGTACTACCTTACCTACCATTCAAGAATGTGAAACAGCTATAACTCATGCACTCTCAACCGCTACAAGCAGCTTTTTTGACGCACTCGCACATGGACGCATTACTTTAAGCCAAAAAGACACGGCACTTCTGCTTGGCGTAGTGCTTTTTAATCGTCCAAAAATTACGATATTTTTTTCCGGTGTAGGTGCCTTGAGCGTATGGGCAGGAGATATGTATACTGCCACAACCACGCACACCCTTTTTGAAACACGGCTTTCTACACACTGGACAGAGCCGTTTAGCGAATTGCATACTGGCACTCTTCCGAATCAGCAGTCTTTATTCGCCGCGCCATCAGATCTTTTTACCCATCTCCCGCAAACATTTCTTGCACAATCTTTACAAAAATCTTCTCCCGCACTTGCATTGGAAAAAAGTGTGCAATACCTCCATGAACAACACACGTCTGTTGCACTGCCGCTTGTACTTATCAATACACCTAAGGAACGTACCATCGCCATAACGCACCCCCCACAACACATACCCCGCAAAAAAACCGCTATTTCTTCCTCGCCTTCCAAATCCATAGGACAGCATCTTTTTGCTACAACAACACCCATACGTAACTTTGCGCGCAAAATACGACACACACTCACCAACTATGTACAGCGCGGTACGGCGTATGCTCCCTTATTTTTACGCCGAGTACTGCAAAAAGGATACGGCATTTTTCAACGCCTTCCGGTACTCCAACGAATTCTCTTGATGCTCTTAGCACTTCTTTTAACCATATTATTTATCAATATTGGCCAGCATACCTCGACGAAAATAGATGACAATCGTGAGCAGATCTTCAGAGAACAAAAAGCACGCGCGGAGCAATTCTATCAAGAAGCGCAAGCCGCTCGTATTTACGGCAATGAACGAGAGGCAATAGCACTTGTACGACAAGCACTTACACTCACACATTCTTTACCTGATCACACTAATACATACAGGCAGGAGGGCGATCGCATAAATACCCAACTTACTACTCTGTTACACGAACTGCAACACTACTATCCTGTAGACATTCTTGAACCCGTTATTGACTTCACCGCCCGCGGCACCTATGCCGCCGCACGACCTCATCTTATGACTACTACTGATGAGAGTCTTCTTGTCTACGACCCTGCGTATCAACAATTGTGGAATCTGTCTTTTGCCACTTCCGTCCCGGAAATAATTCCCACACCAACAGCACAACATATTGTTGCCTCTACTGATCGTACATTACTCTTCACACAGCACGAGCAAAATGTAGAAGTTGTAGATGTTGACCTGCAACAGAGCACAACTCGTTCTTTAGGAACGCTTGCAGTAATACCGCATAGAGCGGGCGGCACTGCTTTCTATAACAACACCTTGTACATACTTGATCCTACGAAAAGACAAATACATAAAGTAAAGGTTTTTGAAACATCTCTCGGCGCGGAACAAGCTTGGATAGAAGAGCCGTATGGACAAATAACACGCGCCGTTGATCTGGCGGTTGATGGCGATATCTATATTTTAACACCCGAATCTTTGGTGAAATATACGCGTGGAAAACAGTCTTCTTTGAGTTTTGATAAAGAAAGTATTGACCCGCCTCTTGAACCTTTACAAAAAATAACAACAGATACTTCCGGCGATTATTTGTATCTTACGGAATCACAAGGTACACGCATTATAGTACTTACCAAAGACGGCAAGCTCGCCGCTCAGTATCAATTTGCCACACCCTTACATACCTTCGCTATTCGTGAACAGGAGCGCACCGGCTACGTGCTTATCGATACGACGCTCTACGCATTTACTTTAGAGCATATTGAAGAAGATGCAGAATAGGAAATAGATTTTTTAAAAGAAAAAACCGCAAAACGTAGTAACGCCGGCGGTTATGAAACTTGTGCAATACATTAAGCTATATATCCCTTTTCTCTCCCCCATACTTTCCAGTCCTCTGCAATAAACTTCACTCGACCAACATGTTCTGACTTTTTTACAGGATTTTCACCTGTAAGTTCAACAAGTATACCTGATAATGCAATGGTGTACCTGTCGATATTTTGTAGAACGGTCGGTACGATTTGTTTTCCCATGCTTACTATTTCTTGGCGCGCTGGATGCGCATCTATAGCCTGAAGCGCAGAATGGTGGCTCGTACTCCTTATCCACTCTCCCAAGAGTTCCTCAAACCTTGATTCCATATACTTATGAATGATACCTCTCACCTGTTTGATTGCTTCTTCTGTAGTCATGTTTGGAATGTACGTCGGTATGGGAAATGAATGAATGCCCGTCAACCTACCCTGAGCCTCTTGCATGCTCATTCCTTCTGGCGGACTACCAGTCTCTAAGAGAGCATCAAAAATCTCCTCATAGGTGTAATCGCTCATGGAAAGCTCCTTACAAAAATAATTGTGAAAGGCGCAAAGAACGTCGTATAGGAAATGCACATCTACCTTAATATACTCCACTACTTCTGTCAAACAGAACAAAGCAAAACCCGACTCCTTATTAAGACGTCGGGTTGCTTTATTGTTAAGAGAGATGGTTACTTCAACGTCACTTTTCCTCCCGCTTCTTCAATACTCTTTTTGAGTTCTTCCGCCTCTTCCTTTTTGAGACCTTGTTTTACCATGACCGGCGCGCCGTCAACCAAGTCTTTGGCTTCTTTAAGACCAACTTCAGTTGCCGCCTTTACCACTTTAATGACGCCAATCTTATTGGAGCCGGCGTCAGTGAGCTCAACGTCAAATGAGGTTTTCTCTTCTACTGCTTCACCCGCATCCCCTGCTGCCGGTGCGGCTGCAACAGCAACAGGCGCAGCTGCTGATACGCCAAACTTGTCTTCAAGAATTTTGACAAGTTCTGACAAATCCAGAACGGACATTTTTTCAATCTCTTCAACAAGAGATTTGAATTTTTTAGGAACCTCAACTTTTTTTGTTTCTTCTTGTGATTCTTCTACCTTCTTTTCTTCTGACATAATATAGAATAATTAAATAGGTAAGTCTTTAAGCAGTTTTTGTGTCTTGAATTGCGCTCAGCACACCAACAAGATTTCTCAAGTTGCCGGAAAGTACTTGAACAAATCCGGAAACCGGCGCCTGACATGAGCCGACTACCTTTGCCAAGAGTTCTTCACGTGAAGGCAATGTGGCAAGTTGCGCAACAACCGCTTGATCAACAAATGCCGCTTCCAAAATACCGGCACGAAGCTGAAGTTGTTCGTGCTTTTTCGCGAATGTGGCAAATGTCTTTGCAGCCGCCACCTCATCTTCGGCACCAAATCCAACTAGAATATTTCCTTCCCATTCAAGTACGGATTCCCCGTCAAGCTTTTTCTCTTTCAGCGCTCGAACGAGCAAGGTCTTTTTGACCACAGAGCAAGATACCTTAGCTTCACGACATTGTGCACGCAACTCTTCAATATCATGAACCGTAAGCTCACTAAAACTCGCAAATATTGCTGCTTTCGCCGTATCAATATTATCAGCAAGTTGTTGTACGCTTTCTTCTTTTTCTTTACGTGTTTTTGGCATAGTATACAATTACTTTTATCCCAAAAAATAAAACGACCTTTAAAATAAGTCGTAGACATTTCTGAAAAACACCGAAAATATCGATAATTTTCCCTCGGTAAGCAACTTTTAATCTCCTTTCTCGGAGAGCTTACGGTCTACGGGTATGTACTTTTTAAGTACGAGGAGTAGTATAGCTGATAATAGCTTTTGCGTCAACATTGACAAATAGAGTGTTCAGTGGTAATGTGCACAGTCGTACGAATTACGACAACCGCTCTTTTCATTAACTGTCTTGTATCCTCAAGACAATATATCAAGGAGAAAGATGATGAGTAACTACCGAGAGCTGTTGTGGTGGAATATGATTCTGATGGTGCTGCTGCCAATGTCATACGCTCTGGATGTGTACAAACCTCCAATTGGACTGGATCGTGCGGAAGCCGCATTTGTTTCTTTATTTATCTCGTTCCTACTTTCTGTCGTCATATTCACTGTCTACGCGGGACAATATCACACCCGACATGCAGACAAGGTAAAACCCCCGTTGACAGACCTATTGGGAATGTTAGAGATTGTTCCATTATCTATTGGTATGGGAATTCTTTTGTCACCAATTCACTGGACATGGCTATGTGGCATTCCATTAACTGGCATTATCATTACCCTCGCCTACATGCGCTGGCGACTCCCAAAACTTGAACGGGCAACTGGAGTAGATAAAACAATAGCACCCCCTCACTCCTGTTAGCTGCCATATTTCTTTTACATGTAAAGAGGGGGAATAAAAACAGGAGAACTGAGATGGACACAAATCCTCACAACGAAACTAGTACGTCACGAGATCGCTTCGAGGAGAGAATAGCAGCTCTCCGGGAAGAAATCAGGCTACTTCCCGAGGAAAAACGATTTGAGTTGGAGCAGTTCGCTAACGCTACCGAACGACTCCACAGCCAAATGCGAGAAGTGACCAAACTGGCACTTACTCAACTTGACAATCTCCAGCTTGGCATCAAGTATCTGCTCTTTGACCTTGAAGCCACCAAGCGCGAGAACGAAGAGTTGCGAAAGGGTCAATCCGGTGACTAGCATACTCTACCCCCTCTCCAGCAAACAAGCTCCACCGTAAGCAATAAAACGGTAGAGCTTTTTTCTTACAAACGTACCAAAACACCATCTGTACACGAGCTTTTCTCCTCAACATCGTGTGTACTTCCGTCTCCGCCAGCTGGCGGATTCTCCTCGACACCCGATGTTTTCCTGAAAATGCACTAAGTAACTACTGTTCCCTTGAAATTTTTACCTTCAAATATTTTTTCTAGATTTTTAAGTTTCTTGCCATTGGCAAGAATGAGTTGCAACTGCATGGTTTTTGCTTTTTTGGTCGCAACAGGATCAAAGGGCGCGTTCATTCCTGGCGTCCACTTGGTTCCCGTAAGTTTTTGCAACTCTTCCCAAGTCATGTACGTAAAAGGATGTGCATTTTTGTCTTTTTTAGGATCGCTTGAATACACATGATCAATATTTGAGAGATTAATAATGGTACCAATACTATAGAGCTCAGCAAGACTTACTGCCATATAATCGGTTGATCTACCCGGTCGCCACCCCGCCCCAATACAGACTGGGCGCGCAATACGTTCACGAGCGTCCGGATCGGTAAGAATACGCGGATGCGCCTGCTTCCTTAACACGGTACGCAAAAGATGTGCATTGAGCCGTGTTGCATGAATACCTAGCCAATCTTTATCATCATTCTCCAACACACCCGACTTTTCAGCTGCATATTGATAGTTACGCGCGAGCTTTCCACCACCGGTGATAATAAAAAAACGGTATTTATAGCCCACCCATTTTTTTATAAGCCGTGAAAATGCTTTGAGATACGCTACATCAATACTATCCGGCACCAAAATAGACCCTCCCAAGGAAATAATAAATGTTTTTTTCATAGCCACTACTTCAAGTATTTTTGCTTATTCGCATTATGCTCCTCTAGGGTTTTGCTGAATACCGCATCACCCGTTTCAAGATTCGTTAAAAAGTACCAATAAGAATTGTCTTCCGGGTATATCGCGGCTTCCAATGCCGTACGTCCCGGATTGGATATGGGACCCGGAGGTAGCCCTGCGTATTTATAGGTATTGTATGGAGAATCAATTTTTAAATCTTCAAAAGTCACGCTTGGCGTTTTCTTTCCCGTGATATAATTCACCGTTGAATCCGCCTGCAGCGGCATTCCTACTGCAAGCCGATTTATAAATACTCCCGCAACACTTTTCATGTCAGCAGCACCTATCGCTTCACGCTCAATAATACTTGCCAACGTCACCACTTCAAATACCGATCTGCCGGAATGTTGAATACTTGCCCGCAGATCAGGTGATAATTTGTGATCAAATGTTTCAAGTATTTTTGCTACAATATCTTCAGCTGTCGCATCTTTGAAAATTCTATAGGTATCAGGAAACAAGTACCCTTCAAGAGTCGCCTTTTCCGGCTTATCAACAAGAAAAGAATAGGTGTCTATAGGCGCGTCAGTTGACGCATGCAAAAATTCCTCCTTTGTGGCAACCTCTTCTCCTTCAAGATATTCGGCTATCTGCTGTCTGGTTAACCCCTCTACAATGGTGATCGTTTTTTCATTTGAGAGCGTTTCCCCTTTTGCTAGCCGATCCACCAGCTGCGCTATGGTAATAGTTGGCAGCAACTCATACGTTCCCGCTTGCAGTCGCGAATCAACATCTTTCAGTCTGGCATATATTTTGAAATAGAAAGGACTTTGTACCAACTCTTGTTCTTCTAAATTCTTGCTGATAGTTGCCACTCCTTCTCCTGCAGCAATGGTAAAAAGCAGAGGTGCATCACTTACTGATTCCTGCTGAGCAGGTTGATGGATACGGAAAATAAACGACCCGAGAAAAAAAAGCCCGGCGAGAAATATAAGGAGAAACCCAAAAATAATTTTAGACATAGAGCAAACTAATATACAACTAATCACCTACAACTCACAACTTTTACCAAAATTATATGTATCTCCTTTTTCTTGTTGTAGGTTATCGGTTGTTGGTTGTTTATACGTATTCTTCCATTTCTTTTTCTTTCAGCTCTTCCACTACCTTTTTTACCTCTTGCGCACGATCTTTGGGACAGAGCAATATCGCATCATGTGTTTCAACAAGTATCATATCATGGATACCGATAGTTGCAACCAATTTTCCCGTGGTGCTGTGTACAAAATTTCTCTCACTATCTTTTTCAACAAGTTTTGTATTATGAAATGTATTCTTATCAGCAAGTACATCAGCAACGCTTTTCCAGTGCCCCACGTCAGTCCAGTCAAAGTCTGCCGGAATAACAAGAAGGTCTTTTTCTTTTTCCAAAATACCATAATCAATGGAAATAGGATCCATAGCCTCAAAACATGTTACACACTCTTCTTCAGTAGTTGCCCGTTGCAATTTTGTAAGCTGTTTTGCATGTTCCGGAAGGTGTTTTTCAAAAAGCGCAAGCAATGTGTCAATACGCCATACGAACAGTGCGGGATTCCACAAATAGCGCCAGCTTGCCAGATACTCTTTTGCAGTCGCGAGATCAGGTTTTTCAACAAACCGACGTACGGTAAAAATTTTATGCTCTCCTCTTGCGTCTTTTTCATCTCCCAATTCAATATAGCCGTATCCCGTTTCCGGATACGTAGGATTTACTCCAACCAATATGGTGTGTTGCGGAAATTGCTGCACCGCATATTCTGCAGAACGCAGCACACTTAAAAAAGCCGGAATATTTTTTATATGCTGGTCAGAATTTATGGTAACAAATATGCTTTCGGGATCACGTTTGGTAAGCACGCTTGCGGCATAGCCGATAGCAGCTGCAGTATTTCTTTTTACGGGCTCTAAAATGAGCTGCTCCTCTGTGAGTTCGGGAAGCTGCGCGAGTATCTCATCCTTCTGAGCTACATTTGCAGAAATAAAAATATGCCACGCACCGTACCCTTGCCGCATTCGCTCATACGTTTCTTGCAACAGCGTTCGTCCTCCTAAGATCGTGTGATGCTGCTTTGGGTTATTTTTACGCGAGAGCGGCCAGAGACGAGTTCCAGACCCTCCGGCGAGTATAACAATATACATAATAATTTTATACTAGCACGTTGAAGCGTAAAAACAATACAGACACTTGCCACTACACCTCATACACAATTATTCCTTGCATTTTTTTGCTTATCGTGCTATACTATATACACGTTGCAAAAAATAAAAACAAAAAGCAGCGCAAAAACAAAAATCCCCATGTCTCAAAACACAAACATCTTTTCGTCTGTCTTTTTCTATTGGCGCGTCCTACGCGCTAAAAGCACCGTTTGGCCACAGTGGATGGTAGGTGTTTTTTTGTTTGCGAGCTTTGTCTCTCTTGTTTTCCCCTCTTTCGTATTTGCAAGTCCGCTAGACGCACATACCATCATACAATTCACTAATGAACAACGCGAACTGCACGGCTTGCCTGCACTTTTTGAAAATCAACTCCTTGCTCTCGCTGCAAAGAATCACGCGCAAGACATGGCAAAGCAACAGTATTTTGCCCATACCAATACCCAAGACAAACGTTTTTCTTCATGGATCCGTGATACGGGTTATTCATACACACATGTCGGAGAAAACTTGGCAATGGATTTTGTGACGAGCGAGGGTGTGCTTGATGGATGGATGGAAAGCGAATCGCATCGCGCCAATCTCCTCCATGAATCGTACACAGAAATAGGTATTGCGGTACAAGAGTCAATCATCAACAATCGCCAGACAGTTGTTGTAGTACAAATTTTTGGCACACCAGTGCGATCTATTGCTCCGCGAGTATTAGGAGCATCAACAGCCGCTATCACTCAAGCAGCGAAGTCAGAAATATCTACCAAGAGCGTATTGAAAGCATTGCCGCACAACACTCCAAAACTCCAAACACTGACCATGCTGACCTACTTGCAGCATATTATGCTTAATCCACATGAAAAACCGCCGCAAACACACCCTACCATGCCCATAGCAACAGTCCAAGGCCAAGAAGGATTCGATAGACGCCGAAAATCGTCAGCGGATAACGGTTCGTAAACTGTAAAAAATATTTGATCACAAGATATCCAACGAACGCAGCTGTTACCACCCCTACTCCCATTGAAAGCACAACCTCCTGCCCGACACCTACCTGCGACAAATCCCACGCTTTCTTTATACCGGCAAGGGTAATTGCAGGAATTCCTAGAAGAAATCCAAAGCGAACAGCATCCGTGCGCTTTAATCCTAAGCCCATACCTGCTATAATGGTAGCGCCAGAACGTGAAACGCCGGGAAAAAGCGCTAATGCCTGAAACACACCAATAACCAACACATTTTTCCAGGTCAGTGTTTCCATAGTTCGTTCTTTTTTCCCCCATTTTTCTGCCATAATAAGCAGTACACCAAAAAACACTAGAAGAGGTATAAGAGTGGCAATACCTCTAAAATGGTCTACGATCACGTTTTCAAAAAGCAAGCCAACCACTATTGCAGGGACCGTACCAAGTGCCAAAAAGTATACAAAGTTTCGTTCTTGGGACGGTTTAGCGCACCCGCGAACAAGCGCAAGAATTTCTTTACGAAAATATACAAGAAGCGCTACCAGTGTTCCCACGTGCAGTGCAACATCAAATGCGAGTTCATCCCCTACAATGCCTAGACCTAAGCGATGCACGATCACCAAGTGTCCCGAACTGGAAATGGGTAAAAATTCGGTTATAGCTTGAATGATACCAAGAATGATTGATTCAAGTATAAGCATATAAACTTCTCACTTCCTAATTCTTACTTCCGACCTCTGATTGTATGATACACGACTACCTTTTTCTTGTCATCCCAATTGTGGCTGTTATAGTCAGTCAAGTTTTAAAATTGGCTACCGACGGCATTAAGGGCAATCTTGACTTCAAACGCGTTTTTGAAACCTATGGCGGCATGCCCTCGTCTCACGCAGCATTTATCAGCTCGCTTGCGGCAGTTATTGCTTTTGAAAGTGGCATTACCTCTCCCCTCTTTGCGGTCGTTTTTGTATTTGGCACGCTCGTATTGCGCGACGCACTTGGATTGCGCCTCATCATCAGCAGGCAAAATGCAACCCTTAACCGCTTAAGTGGTGAGAAAAAACTTCCCGAGCGCATCTATCATACTCCTCTTGAAATTATAGCGGGACTTGCTTTGGGTATAGGAATCACAATCGCTTTCTCGTTATTTTAACTCTACACACGAAAAAACAGCGAATAAGCTGTTTTTTTTTTTGATTGCTTTACTTTTCCAACCTTTCTAACAACTCCGTAATTTCTTTTTTAAGTTTCGGCACATCTTTTTTTGCTATCTTCCAAACCAGATCAACATCAACACCAAAGTATTGGTGAATAAGCACATCTCTCAGTCCTGCAATCTTGTCCCAAGCAATATAAGGATGATTGTTTATGAAAGAACGCGGTAAATTCTTTACCGCCTCTCCCATAATCTCCAACCTTCTCACAATCGCATCTTGCATGTGCGGCATTTTTAGAAATTGCTCATGGTTCATACCTTTTGTATACTGCTCAATCGTTTCGGCGCTCTCCGCAACATGTCCAAGAAAAGTATTAAGATCTTTTTTTTCTTTCATAGATAATTTTTTGTTCAGCAAGAATAATGTCACGCAAACGATGATTAAGACCTCCATAAGTAAGCACATCTACCTTTCTTCCTAATTTTTTTTCGAGATCAAGTTTGAGTCCTACTAGATCAAGAAGCGTTTTGTCTTTTTGCAAATTCACCAAAATATCAATATCGCTTCTTTTGGTCATCTCGCCGCGCGCGGCGGAGCCAAACAGCGCCGCCTTGGTTACTCCCTGCCGGCGCAAAATAGGTACGATCTGTTTTTTGATAGCTTGAATAGTCATGGAGATACTATACCAGAATATACTCCGTAGCGCACTATTGACAAAATAGCAATATAGTGCTATTATACTCTCCTTTGCTCTTTGAAACCTCATGGAGGAGGAATACCGATGTGATATGTTTTTGTAGTATTGTCTCTCAATCACAACCAGAAAAAGGAGAAAAAGATGTTTGCGCGCTTTTTTGCAGTACTGACAGTGTCGCTGCTTTGCGCCAACAGCGCGGCAGCAAGCTTGTTCACGCTTACTAGCTCTCCTGCCGAGCCGATCTGGCAAGGAGAGAGCTTCTTCATAACCGAAGGTGATGAGCATTCTTTTTCGGGATGGATATCGGACGGCTCACCCGATCATTCCAGCGGGGTGCGCATACGTGTTGCGCACCATAAGTCAACTTACGGTCCTGATTGGGATCCGACACGCGGCGAGCAATACCACTACTGGTGGCTTCGGTTTGATGCGCCTCTCGGAAGTCTTCTGGAGCCTGGACTTTATGAAGGCGCAACTCGATACCCTTTCAACCAAATTACCGGAGATCCCGGTATTGACATTTCCGGCGACCATCTGGGATACAACACTGTAGCAGGATTTTTTGAAGTATTGCACATCGGTCCGGATAGCTTTGCCGCGACATTCACACAATACGGCGATGGTAACACTGAATGGTGGGCATCAGGAAGCATTTACTACAACTGCGACCCGCCAGTCGTTCCCGAGCCGGCGTCAATGGCGCTCGTAGGATCCGGTATTATCGGACTTACCGCTTTGCGCCGCAAAGCGGCAGCATAATCCCCTCCCTCCAACACCAACTACGCCGAAAGCTCATACGAGCTTTCGGCGTTTTTTATTTCCATACTACCGATGTTCAGCTGGTATGTCTTACATTACAGCTTATCAAAATCACTGTTTGATATACCTATTCCTAAATTCCTCATAACCGCCAAAGCATCTACCGGCCTACCTAGAAAGTATCGCTTACCGTCAGCAGGATTTACATACCACGCCTCTCCCCTGCTTTCAATCTGCAAGAATATTTTCCCGCGGTGATTACCGGCAAAATGCGTATCATGCACTGTCTTACTATTTCCTTTCGGACTGTAGCTGTTCAGCACTTCCGTTTTGTCGTCATACCCGTCACCGTCCGTATCTTTGTTTGTCTTGTCCGTTCCTATGGCATCTTCAAACATATCGGACAGCCTGTCGCCATCTTGATCGGCTCCAGATAAATCACGAACGCCAATGGGTATTTTTTCCAAATCAGTATTCGTAATTCCTACACCCTGCTCGCGCATTATAGCCAAAGCATCGCGGGACTTTCCTAGATAATATATTGTTTTTACTTTTGGGTTAATGTAATACGCCTTACCAAAGTCTTCTACTTTTAATATTATTTTTCCTTTAAGGCGTAAATACATTTTCTCCGTATCACGGTCTGTATAAATATTACTTCTTTCATTGCTCATAATGGTAAAATCACCTTGAACTTGGTCAGCTATCATACTGTATGATTTATTATTAATAGAAATTTTATTATCCTTATTGATAATTCTGAAATGTTCATCACGTGATTTATTAATTGGTTTATTAAAGTATTTTTTTTGATTGAGATTTAAATCCTTAATATTTTCAAAAAGTAAACCTAATTCAGCTATATCACTAAAAGCATAATCATCGTGGTAATTTGGTATTTCCCCTTTCATAGTTGAATGATATTCTAATCTATCAGGATGTTGCTGATCTGAAAAAAATCTATTACCGCTAGCATACGATAAATAAACACGATAATCATCATCATTGAAATATTTACCTAACGAGGCCATTGTAAGATAAAATTGAGTTCCCAAGCCTATGGGTCGACTACCTATTCTTGCCTCAACCATTCCATTGGTAAACGACATCTTTTTGATGTTATAATACATTTTTTCCGCCAATTCTACGTAATTGTTTTGTTGCGTTAGATCACCATAGACTAGTAGCATAAAAGCAGAAATGACTTGATAGTGTACGGAAAAATCCCTTTTTTGATTTTCAAAATACCAACCTTCTTCAACTATTGATTGTTCAATGGCCTGATCAACCTTAACTTTTATTAACTCACACCCCCAAAGGGTAAGCCACTGGTTTGACCAGTGGCTTACCCTTTGGGGGTGTGAGTTAGCGCAACAAAAAACACCGCAAAGAGTGCTGCGATGCACAGAGCGGTAATACCGATAGAAAAAAGTTTATGGTACGGCATGTGATAGGTCATAATGTAGTGTGTTCGTTAGTGAGGTGAAAGATGTAAAGATTTTGTGTTATGGATTCCCGCCTTCGCGGGAATGACAAAAAAGTAAAGGGATTCCTCCGCTCTCCGCCAGCCGGCGGGTCGGTCGGAATGACATGCCGTTTGCATCGTGTTGCGTGTATCGTGTTTCCAGTATACACCAAGTAACCGCAAAAAAAAAATGCTCTATGTTATCCACAGGCATTAGTCCTTGAGCAGGAGCGTCCAAAATACTCTCGTCCGCGAACTAACACATCTTGAATTGGAAATCACTTTTCTCAAGATTCGCTTATCATAGTATTCCCACATCCAGCGCGCCTCTTTGTCGTTTCCAAAATCGGCAATACGTTCAATAATATACTGCGCGTTTTTTTTGACATCTATCTTTTTAGGATTCACATCCCAAAATAATGCCGGTCTGAATTTTATGACGGGTTTTGCAGTTTTCATAAGCATAAATATAGGAAATAAAAAACGACTTGACTTGCCGTTTTTTTGTTTGTGTTTTTAGCTCTCCAAAAACGCGCCCTTAGTAACATCCAATAAGTGGAGTGTGCACATGTAACCGGCGTCGTCAGCGAGTCCGCGCTTCTGAAGCATGTCTTGCAGCTGCGTAATAGCGTTGTTGTGGTCCTTTTTGCCTCGACGGCGGAATGCTTCGTATTTATCTAAGGTAATTAACATCCGTACAATAAACTGCTTCACGTATTTTTCGGTCAGCTCGATCATTTTTGCTTCTTTGGGAATTTTTGTACCATCAAGATGTACGGGATTAATTCCCTCTAGCATGTGGTGCGAACAAGCAATCGCTACGGTATCCCCGTCCAAGTGTGTCACTTTTAAAATCTCGTAGGTATCGGTTGCATGTCGATTAAAAAACTGCCGCATCGTTTCATATCGCTCAATGCCGCATCGTTCAAGTGCTTGTAGTGTCTCCTCAGGATCTTCGGAGTAACGCGCGCCTTCATGCATGCCGAAAAGTGTATACACCCATTCTTCAACTGTTACTTCGTGTAGATCACGAATCGGTGTTTCATCGGCATAGATCTTCAAAATTGCTTTACGATCTTCCGCATCTACCCAGTGTTCCTCTCCCTGTCGATCCGTATAACTTACCGGACCTGATTTACCGATATCATGAAGAAGTACCGCCGTCATTGTCTTCTGCATAAGATCCTGATTGATGGGTTTCTCCAAATTTTCAATATTATATCTTGCCAAAATATCCATAACCTCGTATGCCATAAGCAACGCATCACGATTATGATTTTGTGCGTAATACTCTATGTCTACCAAACGCTCAATAAGTAAATGATGTGCTTCTTGCAAACCAAAATTCGCGAGACGCTCTTTGACGTCCGCAGCCGCTTTTTGGCGAGTTTTTGCATGAGCCTCAAAAGCGCTTTTTTGGACAGAAAAACGCTCATCAAGTACATTAGTCAGTGAGGAAGAGGGTGTAGATGAATTTGGCACGTGTGGTATGTCTTTTTGAGAGAGTGACATAAGATATTTTGTATCTTTTTTTGTCTAATATTGGCTGCTTTTTATCCTATTAAATAAGATGTGTATACTTAGATGACTACACTGAAACTCACGGGAAGTATAGCACAGTTTTGGACAATATGCAATGGTTTTGACACCCCTACAACAACGCTCTCCCTGTCATTTTTTTCGGTTTCGGCAGCTCTAAAAACTTCAGTATGGTTGGCGCAACATCAGAGAGCAATCCTTGCGGTGTAAGCATACTCAAATCCTCCCCGACACTTGCCGGAAGACCCGCTGTTCTTCCCTCCAGTTCCGCACTAATAACCATAAAAGGAACAGGAAATATGGAATGTTCCTTATCAATAACGCCTGTTTGCAACTTTACCACCTCTTCCGCATTACCGTGATCTGCGGTAACAAAGATCATACCTTTCTTTTGTAATACCGCTTGTACGAGACGTCCGATGCACTTGTCAATAATTTCGACCGCTTCAATAGTTGCCGAGAGATTACCGGTATGTGCCACCATATCGGCATTTGCAAAATTAAGCGCAATAAAATCAAACTCTTCTTTTTCTACGTACTGCAACACCGTATCAGTGATCTGCTCCGCGCGCATGCGAGGTTTTTGATCGTAGGTCGCAACATGCGGCGAGGGAACAAGCTTTCTCTCCTCGCCGGGAAATGCCTGTTCAACACCGCCATTTAAGAAATAGGTTACATGCGCGTATTTTTCTGTTTCCGCAATATGAAGCTGCTTTAACCCCGCGTCACTGATGACTTTTGCCAACGGCTCCTCTATTTGCTCCGGAGGATATGCGGCAGTAACCGGCAAATCCTTATCATACTCCGACATAGTGATCATAAAAAGATCATCTAAAAATACTCTGTCAAATTTCTCAAAACTGGGCAATGACAAAGCAGTAGTCAGTTGCCGCGCCCTGTCAGGCCGAAAATTAAAAAAGAGCACCGCATCGCCATTCTCAATTCGTCCAATAGGATCTCCGGACGCGGTGGTCAATACCGTTGGTATAAACTCTTCGTCATATTCTTTTCGGGTATACGCATCTTCAAGAGCTTTCAAAGGATCTGTTGCTGTTTTGTCAGCTTTTCCCTCTACCATAGCACGGTACGCTTTTTCGATTCTGTCCCAATTGTTATCACGATCCATTGCCCAAAAACGCCCTGAGAGTGTTGCAAGTTTTCCAACACCTAAATCCTTTGTTTTTTGTAGTAGTTTTTCAATAAAGTTTTTTCCACTGTTAAATGGCGTGTCTCTACCATCAAGAATTGCGTGAATATACACTTCTTGCGCGCATGTAGCATGGTGTTGTTTTGCGCACTCAAGTAAAGCGTAGAGGTGTTCTTCGTGGCTATGCACTCCACCGGGACTTACCAAGCCGACAAAGTGCATTTTTCCACCTGTTTTTACTACATGTTCCGCTGCCTCACCAAAAGTTTTGTTGGTAAAAAAACTGCCGTCTAAAATAGCTTTCCCAATTCTTGTCAGATCATTATAAATGATCTTTCCGGCGCCAATATTTAAATGCCCTACCTCCGAATTACCCATTTCTCCCCAAGGAAGCCCCACTGCCTCTCCGGAGGCCTGCAAGGTCATAACCGGGTAGGTTTTCACCAATTGGTCAATAACAGGAGTTCGGGCAAGTGATATAGCATTGCCTCGTGAAGGAGGTGCAATACCCCATCCGTCAAGTATAATTAAGAGAGCAGGTTTTGGACGCATAGAAAGAGTTACGAGTTGTAAGTTATGAGTTATGAGATTTGAGAAGCGATCGCCCTGTCATCTCTTTTGGTTGATCAACTCCAAGCAGTTCAAGAATGGTAGGCGCGACATCTCCAAGTATGCCTTGTGTCTTCACGCTATGCCTTGGCGCACCTCTTCTATGATCGGCAATAATAAATGGGACCGGATTGGTTGAGTGATGTGTAATTACTTTTTTTGAATCTTGTTCCACCATAGATTCAACATTACCATGATCAGCAGTTATTACCAATACTCCTTTTGCTTTTTTTACCGCTTCATGTATGGTATGAACCGCCTTATCAACCGCTTCAATACCTTCAATACCCGCACGATAGATGCCGGTATGGCCGACCATATCAGCATTAGGAAGGTTTGCTACCAATACATCATAGGACTGATCCCGCAAATGTCGTGTAAGAATTTTGGTAAGCTTTTCCAGCTGCATACGCGGATATTTGTCGTAATGCACAATATCAGGAGAATTGATCATGACCCGATCTTCTCCTCCGATTGGATGATCGTATCCCCCATTAAAAAAGTACGTCACATGCGCAAATTTTTCAGACTCTGCAATATAAAGCTGTCGGAAATCCTGTAAGATGGCAGGAAGGCTGTGAGGTACATCACGACCCGGATATGCAGTAAGTACATTCGGTAAGTCAGGGCCAAAGTCGGTCATTGCAATAAAACGTAAGTTCTTTACAAGCGTGCGACGCGCTCCAAGTTCTCTCGTAAACGCTTCTGGCATATTTGGCAAAACGAATGACTTGGTAAGCTGTCGCGCCCTGTCAGAACGAAGATTATAAAAAATAACTGAGTCATTACGGCCAATACGACCAAATCGCCTCTTATGCCGTGTTATGATCGTAGGCTCAAGAAATTCATCTGTCTCCCCTCGATCATACCGTTCGGTAATTGCTTCTATAACCGAGTTAGCTGTATGCCCTTTACCTTGCACAAGAGCCGCGTATGCCGCCGCTGTTCGACTCCACGAACCTTTCCTATCCATTGCCCATGCACGACCCATGATCGTCACAACCTGCTCGCCATTGTGAAAAGATTGTTTCAATCGATTATACAATTCTATGCTCTTGTGCGGCGATGAATCCCTTCCATCCGTAAAGAGATGAAGATATGGCGCTTCCATTCCCAATTCTCTTAAAAGAGTGAGTAGCGCGAGCAAATGGTCAGGGTCAGCGTGCGGGCTATTTTCATCACCTAACAGCCCCATAATATGTATGCGTGAACGATTACGGCGTGCGTGATTGATCGCCTCCTTGAGCGCAGAGTTTTTGAAGAATGTTCCATCATTGATGCTGCGTGAAATATGCACAACATCCTGTAATATTACCCTTCCTGCGCCAAGATTCATATGCCCTGCCTCTGAATTTCCCGGCTGACGAGGTGGCAGACCAACCCCACGGCCATGAGCTGCAAGCGTCGTGTATGTATGATGGCGTCGCAACACATTATACGCAGGCGTTCTCGCCACCGTAAAAGGATTGCCTTCTTTTTTGCGACTCACCCCCCAACCGTCAAGAATAAGAAGAACGAGAGGGGTGTTTTTGTGTTGTGTAGCACCGGTAGATTTTTTTTTCTTTTGGGGTGTTTTATTTTTCTGCATATATTCTCAAAAATGGCAAATAGCAAAGCCTCAACGCCAAATCAAGTGCTAAATCTCAATGACTGAAGAAGAATTTTTAGGCATTGAATAATTTGTCATTCATTTGGTATTTGGATTTTGTCATTTGGCATTCTGCTTCCGCAACTCCTCTTCTATCGCCATCAATCTATTATATTTGGCAACGCGCTCGCCCCGTGAAGGAGCGCCGGTTTTTATAAAGTCCGCTTGCACAGCCACCGCGAGATCGGCGATGAACGTATCGCATGTCTCGCCTGATCGATGCGACACTACGACGCGATACCCCGCCTTTCTTGCTTCCACAACCGTTTCCAGCGTTTCGGTAAGCGTACCTATTTGATTGGGCTTAATAAGAATGGAGTTCGCTGCTTTGGCGGCAATACCTTGTTGCAGCCGCTTTTTGTTTGTCGTAAAAAGGTCATCTCCAACAAGCTGCACTCTCTCACCCAAACGCTTTGTCATCTCGCTCCATCCTTCCCAATCATTTTCATCTAATCCATCTTCAATAGACAGAAAAGGATAACGCTTGAGCCAGTCTTCGTAGAGACTTATAAGTTCATCGCGACCTAAAAAACTATGATCCAATTTAAAAGCATAGTCGTTCTTGTCTTTTCTATAGAGTACCGCGGCTCCTACATCCATACCCAAATACACGTCTTTCCCCGGTACATATCCGGCGCGTTCTATGGCTTCTATAATCATATCAAGCGCCGCGACCGATGAATCAATGTCAGGAGCATAACCGCCTTCATTTCCTACATCCGTATCAAGTCCATGTTCTTGCAGTACTTGCGCAAGACGATGAAATATTTCCACACCAACACGAACACGCTCATGAAAAGGATACAGCGATCTCTCTTGAGAATACGCGCGAGGTGTCGCTGTTGGGATAATGATAAATTCCTGAAAATCAAGATTGGTATCAGCGTGCTTTCCTCCATTAAAAATATTCATCATGGGAAAGGGAAGGTTGAGCTTGTCAGCTTTTTTACTGCTTACCAAAGTTCCGGGAAGGGCAAATAACGACTGCAGTAATGCAGCATCTCCTCCTGCATGTGCGTACAAGTGTTGTAAGTGCGAGTAGAGCGACATATTTTGCGCAGACGCCGCGGCACGAGCACAAGCTAAAGAGACACCAAGCATCGCATTACCACCAAGCCGTTTCTTTTCAACTGTTCCATCAAGTGCGATAAGTGTTTCGTCTATATTTTTCTGATCTTGCACATCATGCCCTTGCAACGCCGGACTGATAAGCTCTCGTACATTGCTTACTGCCTTGAGCACCCCTTTTCCATTATAACGATCCGGTTCCTGATCGCGCAGCTCATGCGCTTCTGTGCTACCGGTAGAAGCCCCCGAAGGGACAGAGGCAGACGCAGTCATACCCGATTCAAGTGTGACACCCACCTCAAGAGTTGGACTTCCTCGAGAGTCAAGTATTTCATGAGCGGCGATGTTTTGTATAGCGTACTTCATAAAAAGAAAATAAAATATAAATCAATTTGTTGACTTACGAGGTCTTGTAGAATTCGTAAGTGCCATACTCCCTACTCCGTACTTCTGACTCCATTTTTCCAACGCTTCTATTCCGGGAAGCGTACCCCCTTCCAACCAAGACAGGAGCGCACCTCCTCCGGTTGATACAACAGTCATCTTATGCAGTTTTCGCTGAGCCGCGATTGCGTGCACAGTATCTCCCCCGCCGACTATTGTCGTAGCAGTCAATCGACTTACGACGCGCCCAAGAGCATAGGTACCTTTTGCAAAACGCCTGTCCTCAAATAAGCCCATGGGGCCATTCCATACCACTGTTTTTGCAATACCAAGAATACGCGCATATAAAGCTATGGTCTCAGGCCCGATATCAAGAATCATTTCATCTTTTGCAACAGCGCCAACGGCACAAATACGCACCTCATGAAAATCACTGTTCTTTTTTGCCACCACCACATCCAATGGTACTTTTATTTTCGGATTCGTAAGAGCAAGTGAACGCAATTTCCGTATCATCTTCGGTTCAATAAGTGATCTGCCAACCGCAACACCTTGCGCTTGTAAAACCGTGTTTGCAAGAGCGCCACCCAAGAGTACATAATCTGTTGTGCGAAGAAGATCGTGTATGACCCCAAGTTTTGTTGATATTTTCACACCACCCACCACTGCAATATACGGACGGCGAGGCCGTTTCAGATAACGATGAAGTGCGGCAAGCTGCCGTTCAAGACTGATGCCAACAACCGATTGTACGTATCGCGGCACGCCTGTGATACTGACTGATTTTCTATGGCACACACTAAAAGAATCTTGCACAAAAAGATCGCACATACCACTGAGTTCTTTTGCAAATACTCGATCATTTTTCTCCTCCTCGGGTATAAAGCGAATATTTTCCAAAACACCGATGGTGCCGGGAGCGATAGTATGAATAAATTTCTGAGCACCGGGAGTTATGTGTCCATTACGATACCAGATCGGCTTATACCAAGTAATCAAAGTTTTTGGTACTAAACGACGTAAAGTTGGTAGAAGCGGCTCAAGCGATAGTGTTGCAACTCTTTTTCCTTTCGGTCTCCCTCTGTGTCCGATAACCATTACTCGCGCTTTCTTTTTAACCAACCAAAGAAGCGTTGCGGCATTTTGCTCCAAACGAAATTTTCCATGAGAAGCAACACGACCATTAACTATCGGTACATCCGCATTAATACGCACCAACACCAAACGATCTCGAAGTGCCGTCGTAGTTTTAAGTTGTGTGAGCGTCGTATAATGAAAAGATGTTTTCGCCATTGGTGATAAGTATAGCATGGAGAAGATATTTTTTACAGAGAAATTTCTGAAAAAAATAAACCTCTCTTTAGAAAGATTTATCTCGTACTGCAAAAACATTTTCAGAGACTCGCTTATTTTAAGAAGACTACCCTGTGGCTTCTTCCTTTACTTTGACAACTTTGATTTTTACCTCCAAAATATCATCTTGCGCGAAAATATTACCTACTTCCAACCCAAGTTGTTTATAGAGCGTCTGCGGTACGCCAATGTCCGCCAAGAAAAGATCGCCTACCACGCGCTTTGCCTCCGGTTTTGAAAGCCCGGCTTTTGGAAGTGCTAACGAAACGGTTGCCTTGGCTAATACGCACGGAGCATAAATAACACCTGTAGTACTATCAAGTCCTGAAGGAACATCCAGTGCAATAACTTTGTGTCCGGATTTATTGATATGTTCGATCATTCGAGCAACATTCCCACGTGGATTTCCTTCTATACCATATCCTAAAAGAGCATCAATGAAAATATCTGCTTGTTTTGTCTCAAACGCCACTTCGTCAGTCACCACAATCGGCACCACACCCGCTTTTTCCAACATATACCAATACTGCTGAGATTCCTGTCCCATCTCTTCCTTCGAAACGCTCGTATACACCAGTACCTTCGCTCCCCAATTTACCAGATTGCGCGCGGCAGCAAACCCACCGGTACCATTATGTCCTTTTCCTACAAATACTGCTACTGTTTTTTCTCTCACCGTACCGCTCATAAAATCGCGCGCGACAGAAGCTGTGTGTAATCCCGCCATACCTGTCATGTGCATCAATGAGACGCCAAACTCCTCCACCATAAGGCGGTCAATTTCTCTCATTTGTTCTGTAGTAACGGCTTGAAGCATAATATCAACCTACAACTTTATGACATACAACTAACAACATGTCTTTAAAATTTGTTCAATTGTTTTAAACTTTTTGTTGGTAGGTTTTGTGTTGTTGGTGGTTGGTTGCTTTGTAGTATACCACACCTTAAAACCACTCTTCATGACAAGTGTGGATAAGTTTTTCATTTTCTTCCAACCCTCATCACCATCTCAACCAAACGATTTGCATAGCCCCATTCATTATCATACCAAACAATAACTTTTACCAAGTCACCATCAATAACTTTAGTTAAACTCAAGTCAATAATACTAGAATGAGGATTGCCGACAATATCGCTCGAAACAATTGACTCTTTTGTCACTTGGACTATTCCTTTATAGAAAGGATGTTTTGATGCTTTTACAAAAGCTGCATTCACCTCCTCCACCGTCACGCGCTTTTTGAGCAGTAAAGTAAAGTCAGAGAGTGAGCCAACGGGAACCGGAACTCGCACCGCCAACCCGTCAAAGAGTCCTTTGAGTTGCGGTATGGTTTTGGTGGTTGCGAGCGCCGCTCCCGTGGTCGTGGGAACAATATTTTGGGCTGCCGCGCGCGCACGACGCAAATCTTTATTCGGTCCATCCACAATATTTTGCGCTGCGGTGTAGGCATGAATGGTGGTCATGGTCGCCTTTTTCACGCCATATGCATTATTGATGATCGCCGCAACCGGCGCGATACAGTTGGTTGTGCACGATGCGTTTGAAATTATTTTCGTTGATTTCTTTATTTTCTTTTCATTAACACTTAAGACATGTGTTGCAATCGTCTCTGATTTTGCGGGAGCCGAGAGTACCACGCGCGCAGCACCGGCAGCAATATGTCCGGACGCCGTATCTTCTGTTAAAAATCTTCCGGTGCATTCAAGTACGATATCAATATTTTTTTCTTTCCATGGCAATGCTTTCGGATCAGGAATAGCCGTAACCGCATATCGTTCTTTGCCAACGATCAGCGAATCTTTGGTCGCACGCACCTTACTTTCATAATGACCATAGACCGTGTCATATTGCAACAAGTGCGCAAGAGTCTTGGTGTCGGTCAGATCATTTATTGCAACCACGCGCACACCTTTTTTTTGAAGTGCAATCTTAAACGCAGCACGACCGATACGACCAAATCCATTAATAGCAATGTTGAGCATAGGAAATTTGAGGGATTAATTTATAGAAAAATGTTCGGCAAATTGTAAACTGTCAATTGTTAATAGTTGTCATTGTACCACATTTTCTTCCAACGTCACAGATTCATCAACAACGTTCTCAACCGCGTCACCTTCAATACTTTCATCTTGAAATATTTCGATCGCCACACTATCGGGAGTTGGTTCGGATTGTGGTTCAACAACTTCCTCGCTGGAAGCATTGTTTTCAACAAGGTCATTATTATCACTGCCGTCAGCAACCGTCTCTTCCAACGCTTCCACACTACTTTCACCAATCACATCTTCCACTACATTGCTATCCATATTTGTCTCACTGCTTTCAATATTTACATCTTCAACTATTTCAATGGGAGGGACCTCTTCTACACCGGTTTCTGTACCATTATCAACCAGTATTTCTTCTTGCACTATCTGACCTTCTTCCAAAATATAGTCCTGTACTGATCCGTCAGACAGGAAAAGCTTCGGCTTAGTTACGAGTGTAGCCAGCCAGTTAAAATCCACGTCTACAGAACCATAAGCCGGACTCATAGTCACTGTAAAACCTTCAGTACTTACTTCGGTCACGAGATAACGATCAAGATTTACCTCCGTAAGAAGAGTCAGTGTAATAATAGGAGTATAGGTATACGATTCACTGAACGTGACACGAGCCAGATCATCCCCTGCCAAAATTCGTACCACACCTGCAGTATTTTCACCAAACACCACGCCTTTTTCAGCAATAAGAAGAGAGGTAAAGACTTTACCGTCAATGGTTGTGGTGGTGGTTGGAGGAGTGTCGGTGGTAGTGGCGTCAACAAGACTGATGTTCAGTTGGTTGATGATGTTTTCATGTTCTTGGATGGTATAGTTGAGTTCGGTAAGGTAGAGGGCTTGGGTTTCTGCGGTTTCCCAGAGTTGTGTTGCGAGTTTTCCTAGAGAGATACCTCCTTGTGCTCTCCATTCATCTCTGCCGGTAATGGTAGGAAGGTGTCTGTTGTCTTTGATAAAGTCTTCCATCTCAGTCAAGGTGAGCATGGTATAGTCGCCGTGCAGCTCTTCGTCTTCCGGAAGAACTTGTCCATCATAGTATTTATCAAAAACGTAGTCAGTTAAGAGGGTGTTATCGTCATAGACTGCTTGGGCATTGATGGTACCTGCTCCTTTTCCCCCTCCGGTGGGGCTTCCGACAACGATACTGCCATCCGGTTTAATATCCATGCGCAATACACCGGTATTGTTCGTTTCCGTGTACGTTGGTGCGGTATAAAAAAGATGTTGTGTGGCATCCGGCGCATCCCAAACACCTCCTCCGTAATACAGTGCACGAGCTGTGCTACCATTATCATAACCTGAGAGCGCGACAAATGGTTCATTACTGCTGTTAGCACGACCAACAGCATAGAGCGCGCCGGTATCACCTCCATCAAGAACAAGTGTCGTATATATATTGGATGTGCCAAAAGCATTTTCCTCTCTCGCGAAATATCCCGCGCCTTGTACCTTAAATTTACCATCGGGATTTGCTGTCCCAACCCCCACATTACCGCTTGCGTCTACCAAAAGTGTGGATGCAGTGGAAGATCCTATGGCAAAGGCGTTATTTCCCGCGGTGTGTTCTATGGAGAGGAGGGATGAGGGGGTGGTGGTATTGACACCGGTATAGCCAGTGGAGAGAATGGTCATTTTTGCAGTGTTATAAACACCGATCATAAGTGAATTTGCTACATTATTGGTAACACCTAATCCCATAGCAACTGAACTCAATGCATAAGCATTGACGCTACTACCAATCGCAACTGAGTTTACTGCTCCCGCATCAACAATATTGCCTATGGCAGTTGCGCTTGTTGAAGTCGCCTCAGTAACATAGCCGATAGCGATAGAATTAAGAGCGCTTGCGGTATTGGAGTAGCCAATCGCAGACGATAAGGCACCGTTTGCGGTATTTAAATAGCCAATAGCAGTATCCAAAGTACTTCCAGCAGTATTGCTATTACCAACCGCGGCAGATGATACTCCTGATGATGTGTTGTTTAATCCAACAGCTGTTCCGCTGATCGTAGTGTTATTACCCGATCCGACGGATATGCCACCGGAACCATTGATAGAAATAACCGGTGCGCCGTTAATGCGATAGTCGCTGTCGCTGCCAATGGAAATATGATGGCCAAACGTACTCGTCGCGCTCGTACTCGTTGCGGTAAAGTACTCCGCCACAGTTTCTCCGACAACCGAGAGTTTTGCATACGGACTGGTGGTGGCAATGCCGACGTTGCCGGTTGCTTCGTCTATATTAAGCATTATTTTATTTCCATCACCCCTGAAATTGATATCCTCACCGGCATTAACGTCAAAATAAATATCCGTCGTCGGCTTGAATTGCATATAACCGGCACTAGTTGTAAATACTGCAGAGGAGTCAGAGTTGAATGAAAAAATACCAAGCGAACTTATAAACTGTTGAGCTTTTACGGTACTTTTATCGTCATAACCGTAAATACGTAGTCCATCATTATCACTTGATTGATTTATCTGCAAACTATATCCCGGATTCGCCGTTCCAATGCCAAGTCTGTTATTCGCTAAGTCAAGAGTTAAAAGATCGCCATCCGTTGCACCAATATCTTGAAAGTATGCTTTGTTTGCATCTACTTTGGTAAGAAGTGAATTAGCTGCAGTAGTAGAGTCGGAGAGGAGGAATTGTGGAGCTGACGATTCTACTGAGAGAAGGTGCGAGGGTGATGTGGTGGCGATGCCAATGTTGCCACCATTAAACACAAAATCACCGCTACCAACTTCTTGGCTGTTCAAAACCATGTTAGTGCCATCATAGGTGATTGATGAGTCACCTCCCGTACCGAATATTGTTTTTTTGCTATCAGCGTTAATGTGTAGATCAGTGTTATTAATATATACTCCCGCGGTGCCGTTAATAAAAAATTTGTCAGATGAATTGTTGTATTGAATGTACGCTTGTTGTATACCTGCTTCATCAAGAAATGCAAGCGTTGGTTCAGTCAGCCCTCCAACGGTAGGTGAATACAAAAACACTCTGTGATCAATAACACCCCATCCTGATATAGAACCATTAACAGCAGTAGGTTTCAGGTAAGGATAATCCAACCCACCTAGAGTTTGTGTACCAAAGTCCCATTTATTACCGCTACTATCTCCTATGGTTGTGGTGGCTGATGACGTAATTTGCAGCCTGTCCGCAAGATTGAGTCCGCCCGTATTGGTAAAATCAGTTCCCGCAGCACCAATATTTTCAAGAACACTGTTTGCAAGATTGAGCCCCCCATAAAACGTACTCGTCGCCGTACTACTCGTCGCCGTAAAATATTCACCCACTACTTGTCCCGCTACAGAGAGCTTCGCATAGGGGGAGGTGGTCGCAATGCCGACATTGCCTGAACTTACAACCATCTGACTATTTGTATTATTCGAACCAAGATATAAGCTCCCTGATCCATCCTGTCCTGCTAAAATAAATAAATCATCATCTCCTGCCACATTTCCTATACCATCATACTAGTGTCCGGTTAAAATCACAAAAAAAGTAATAATTGCGCTAACTATAGAC
>CAZZDA010000007.1:0-8868 GCA_964652585.1 uncultured Gammaproteobacteria bacterium
GCCTTTCAGGCGACCCCACTCATCAAGCCACCCGCTTTGCGGGGGGTGTCTGACTCATTAAAGATTGATACGGTACGTGTCGTTTCTTCCGAAGAAGAAGCGTATCAGTGGTTTGCGGAAGATAACAAGAAAAAATAATATACTTATTCTATGCAAGAAGACAATAAAGTATATATTGATGACAGGGGTGTGATTCGTATTGTTATTCAAGGGGAGCAAACAACAGCAAAAGCACAACAGCTTGTTGATGAGCTACATGAAATTGCTGGCAAAAATCCTAGCAAGAAATTGAATGGCATTATTGACATGCAAAAGTTTTTACCTCCTTCAAAAAAGGCAGCGGAGATCTATAGAAATTTATTTGAGCATCCCCAGGTCGGTAAGGTAGTCTATTTGAGTAAAGTACTTCCTTTTGCAGAGATATTTTTAAAGATGTTTATTGACGCCCTGCATCGTGATACGGTACGTATTATGTCTTCAGTTGAAGAAGCATATCAGTGGTTTGAAGAGGATGGACAAAAGAATAATACTGAAGATGTATGAAAGGTATTCAGTATAATGTACCTCTTGCTCCCTATACGTCACTCAATATAGGTGGGAAGGCGGAATTTTTTGTTGAAGCGAAAACGCGTGAAGATTTTTTAGAAGCGGTGCGATGGGCGAAAGAACGAAAGCTATTTATAACGTGTCTTGGCGGTGGGAAAAATGTATTGATCTCTGACGCGGGTGTGAAAGGATTGGTGCTGCGTATTGCAATGCGAAAAAGTGTTATTGAAGGTACAAAGGTGAATGCGGAAGCAGGAGTAGTCCTCGGATCTCTTGCGAGCAAAACCGCGCAAGCGGGACTCGGAGGTCTTGAATGGGGTGTTGCGGTTCCGGGAACTGTTGGAGGTGCGGTACGGGGAAATGCGGGAGCGTTTGGTGGAGAAATAAAAGACGTTGTACAGGAGGTTGAGGTGTGGGATGGACAGCGTGTCAAAAAACTGAGTAATAAAGAATGTCGTTTTGGCTATAGAGAGAGTTTTTTTAAGAGTGATGAGAGATGTGGTTATTATATTCTTGGCGTATATTTTACCTTAGAGGCAGAGAGTAAGAAAGTATGCGAAGAACGTATCAAAACATATGGTGGTACAAAAGTGGCAACACAACCGCTTGGGAGTGCGACTGCCGGCTGTACATTTAAAAATATATGTTTTGAAAAACCGGATTCCAAGTGGCGCAATATTGTACCAAAACAATTTTTAGAAGATAGAGTTATTCCGGCAGGATGGCTTATTGATGAAACGGGACTTAAAGGAAAAAAAATAGGAGGCATTTCCATAAGCCGCCAACATGGAAATTTTTTCTTAAACGACGGAACAGGAACAGCTGAGGATATGATAATGCTTATCAGTATGGTAAAAATGCGGGTGCGTGACCAATTTGGCATTCAACTGCAGGAAGAAATACAACTTTTAGGATTTGAAGAATAAAAAAGCGGCCGCCCGAAGGTTGCCGCGAATGAACAGAGAACTACAGCGGTTTAATGAGCTTGAGAATCATGTCCACAAGCTCGCTCATGTGAAAAGGCTTCCGCAGATATGGCTGCGTGGGCGGAATGTCTTCATGCCGCTGCAGCACGTACGTGAGCGGCTCGCTGGTGGTGAGTATAGTTGGGGTGTAGCGGAGCAGCTGATCGCGATGAATTATTTCCAGCAGATCGCCGCCTGTTTCTTCTCCATAAACATGATAGTCCGTAATGACTACCTTGGTGTGGCGCTCGCTACGAAACCGGGTCAGCGCGTCAACAACGTTTGTCGCACATACGACGCGCACCGAGTTGCCAAATCTTTTCTCGCAGTACTGACGAAGGGTATCGCGAATCGGTTCTTGATCTTCCATATGCAAAAACACAGCTTGTTTCGTGTACATAGCTCTCCTTACGGTTTCTACCCTTCACGGCGGATGATATATTCCGCCATAGTGTTGATGAGTCGGGTTGTGTCATCCAAGTCGTCTCTGTCGGCACATTTCCATCCCGCTGATTCAAAATTCTCCTTTTCGTCTTTGCTGCAGAGCAGTAATACGGCAGCTCTCGGAAACATCGGCTCTCGATCTTCACGCTCTGCCAAAACAATATGTTTGAGTAGTGTGTCGTATTGCGGTGTGTTTGTGTCAACGACTACGCAATCAATCCATTTACCAAGCAGTGTATGCGTGGTAAACAGCAGGCATTTTACGCCATTATGAAACTCATAAAACACCGACCGCTCCAATTTCCATGAAGGAAGTATTTCTTCGGCGAGACTGTCCAGATACTCGTCCACTATATTTTCAGCATCTATGAGATTACCTAGAATGTTGTGGAGGTGCTGAACGGCGAGATTCCGAGTTTGTTCCGCCCGTGTTTGTATGTATGTTTTTGCGTCACATGCCTGTTCATCCATGGTGTTTATTGCTTTTGAGAGCGTATTATTGATCAGGTGTGCAATACTTTCGGAATCCACAGAGCTTGGCATAACAAACAGAAAGCGAATCATGTTATCTCCTCCTGAGAAAGTATGTAATTGTAAGGAACGCCTGTAACAGCTCTTTATACCATGTCGTAACAACTTTGTCAACATTGCGAATCATGAAAATCGTGGTACACTATAGAACAATTGACAGTTGACAATTAACCGTTAACCCTTAGCGTTATGCCTCTGCAAATATCAGGGAAAAACATTGAAGTCACGTCATCTCTTCAACAGTATGTTGAAGAAAAAATAGGTGGTGTACGTAAGTATTTTTCGGATATTCAGAAATTTCAAGTAAGCCTTTCCGTTGATCATCACCATAATAAGGGTGAGAAAGTGCATCGCATTGACATTACAATGCATGTTCCCAAAGAAATTTTTCACGTACATGTACAAGCTTCAGAAATGCACGAAGCGATAGATAAAGCATCCGCGAAACTGCAACAGCACATCAAGCGATATAAAAAGCGTTTTGACGCGCAAGATAGAGCAACTCTTCGGCGACTTAAAGAAACGGTATTGACCTGGCCGACAGCATTTATGCGTAAGACATCGCATGATACAAACACGCCAAAACGCCGGGATGGCGAACGTATAGATGAAGGAATGATTTCTGAAAGAGTGGCTGTTCCGTATGTGAAGCCCATGACCGAAGAAGAGGCGCTTATACGATGGGAACAACGAGGAGGTAGTACCTTTCTTTTTGTACATGAGCGAAACCAAAAACCGGCCGTGCTTTCACGCGACGCGCAGAATCGTATTGTACTTGCTTATCTTGATCTCTAAATACATGCTTTCTTTAGAGAAATCATACTATGCAACAGCACTCCATAAGAAAACGAAAATGGCAACCTGCTTGTTTTTCGCGCGAAAAAATCCTCAATGCAGCTACAGCTGCACCTCGGAGTTTTTTCCCACTCCAAAACTGCGCATCTTGCTCATTTTCATTTCTTCTAAGTACTATTTCATCGTATGATTTCTCTTAAAAAGCTTTTTAGTGGCGATCCTAATAAGAAGGTCATAGAAAATTTTCAACCTCTTATTACACAAATCAATGACCTGGAACCTCGGTTCCAGGATTTTCATGACGATCAATTTTCGGAAGAGACGAAAAAACTGCGTGAGCGATCAAAAAACGGCACTTCACTGGATGAGCTTTTACCCGAAGCGTTTGCGATTGTACGCGAGGCGGCAAAAAGGACATTGAACCAAAGACATTATGATGTGCAGCTTATGGGGGGCATAGCTCTCCACCAAGGACATATTGCCGAGATGAAAACAGGTGAAGGAAAAACATTGACCGCAACTTTACCGGTGTATCTTAATGCGCTCACGGGACACGGCGTACACGTGGTAACGGTCAATGACTATCTTGCGCAGAGAGATGCTCAATGGATGGGAAAAGTATATGCACTCTTAGGATTGACCACAGCTTCAATTCAGCATATGGAGGCGTTTCAGTATGATTCGGAAAGTGAAAATAATCTGAAATCTATTACACGAAAAGAGGCATACGCAAGCGACATTACGTATGGGACTAACAATGAATACGGATTTGATTATTTGCGGGACAATATGGTGCCGAGTTTAGACCAAAAAGTACAGCGAGATTTTTCATACGCAATTATTGATGAGGTGGACAGCATCTTGATCGACGAGGCACGTACGCCGCTTATTATCTCGGCTCCCGCCGAAGAAAGTGCTGAACAGTACTACCAGTTTGCACGGCTGGTTGAGAAGCTTAAAGAGGGCGCTGAATACAATATTGATGAAAAAATGCGCGCGGCAACACTGACCGAAGAGGGTATTACAACCATAGAAAAAGCGCTCGGCCTTGATAATATGTATACGCAAGGCGGAATAAAGCTGGTGCATCATGCTGAACAAGCATTGCGCGCGCACGCGCTTTTCAAGCGTGATAAAGACTATGTGGTAAAAGACGGCGAGGTGGTGATCATTGATGAGTTCACCGGACGCATGATGCAGGGTAGGCGATATAGCGAAGGGTTGCATCAGGCAATTGAGGCAAAAGAAGGTGTAGCTGTTCAGCGGGAAAGCCAAACGCTTGCGACCATCACATTTCAAAATTATTTTCGCATGTACAAAAAACTTGCTGGCATGACGGGTACGGCTGCAACTGAGGCGGAAGAGTTTAGCAAGATCTATAATCTTGATGTGGTCTCTATTCCCACCAACAAACCGATCATTCGCCAAGATTTCCAAGATCGTATTTATAAAAACGAGAAAGGAAAGCTAGCTGCGGTAGTCAAAGACATCAAAGAAAAGCACGCGCAAGGACAGCCGGTACTTGTGGGTACGATATCTATTGAAAAAAACGAAGAACTGGGGAATTTATTAGAGCTGGAAGGCGTGTCGCACCAAGTGCTCAATGCCAAACATCATGCAAAGGAAGCGGATATTATTGCACAAGCAGGGCGTAAGGGTGCGGTAACGATAGCAACAAATATGGCAGGTCGTGGTGTTGATATTATGCTTGGTGGTTCGCAAGCGTCCTCACAAGAAACAGATGGTATTCGCACACGTGGAGGATTGCATGTTATTGGAACAGAGCGTCATGAGTCGCGGCGTATTGACAATCAACTTCGCGGTCGTACAGGACGGCAAGGAGATCCGGGGTCAACACAGTTTTATGTTTCAATGGAGGATGATCTCATGCGTATTTTTGGTTCTGAAAAGATGAAGCGTATGATGGAGACGCTTGGTGTTCCCGATGATATGCCTATAGAACATAAAATGATCTCCAATTCTCTTGAGTCAGCACAAAAAAAAGTGGAAGGACATCACTTTGACACAAGAAAACATTTGTTGGAATATGATGATGTGTTGAATAAGCATCGAGAGGCTATCTACACAAAAAGGAACGATATTTTACACATACACGCAAAAAGCGGAAAACTTCATGAAGAAATATCTACTCTTATTGAAGGAGAGCTTGAACAAGTTGTCTCGTTTCATACGGCATCTGAACGTGTTGCGGAGTGGAATGTGAAAGAAATTTACGAAGTGGCGCATACGATCTTTCCTATCTCTCAAGAAGATCGTTTGTCGCTTGAAATGTTGAGCGAACACGCAGGAGAGGAAAAAGCGGCTGAGCGGAATAAAAGTAATGAAGCACGTGTACGAACACATCTGATTGTCCACCTGAAAGATCTGGCAGAGAAAGCATATAGCATGCTTACGGAACGCATTACAAAAGATGGAGAGAGGGTGCAAGGAGATGGTGCTGCGGCACTCATGGGTTTGATCGAGCGCGATCTCTACTTACGCGCTATTGATACGCTTTGGATAGAGCATTTGGAAGCCATTGATCACTTGCGGCAAGGGATCGGCTTGCGAGGGTATGGGCAGAGAGACCCTTTGGTTGAATACAAGAAAGAGTCGTATCGTCTTTTCCATGAGCTTATGAATACCATTCAAAAAGATATTGTGTATAGCATCTACAAAGTGGGAGTGCGCACAAGTGCCGCGCCAACGCTTCTCCAACGACAGGGGATTCAGCTTTCCGCGCCGGCAAAGACAATGAAAGAGGGGCAAATAGTATTATCTTCGACTCCTAAAGACACTCAAGGCAACAAGATCGGTAGAAATGATCCATGTCCCTGTGGCAGCGGGAAAAAATTTAAAAAGTGCGGATTGATTAATGCGTCGTATCACAAAGGGTAGAGTTATTAAAAAAAGCCGCTACTGAAAGTGCGGCACTAGGGGTTCGATGACGAAACGTAAGAAATTCTCACAATTACTTTTGCTTTCAGGTGTACATCCATTGTGTACGCCTATCCACACTTCTTGCGGAGAAAAGAAGTACATCCAAATTTCATATCCCTCCTCTCCGTAGTCGCGTTGTAGTTGTCCAAGTCTCCTCGAGATTATTGATCTGACCTTGATCGATCAAGAACACTTGTTCCGCGGAGGGTAGGTCGCGTACCACTGATATAACTAATTTACTGTATGTACGGATTCTTCTGTTTATGTGGCTGACAGACATAAGAACTCCCTCCTCGCAAAAGTTGATACAATGAGCATTTTTATATTGTATTTTGATGAAAGAGCCACTTATAGTGTGCTCTTATTTTTTTGTAGCTGTCAAAAATAGTGTCCTTACTTATGCACATCAAACCTCTTGACAGAGTAATGCTGGAGGTGTATTATAAATAAGAATCATTCCTATTTAAAATATATGTATAAAGATGGACAGCAGGAACTTCTCTTCAAGATGACCAAGCAGCGGCAGGCGATCTTGGGGTTTTTACGTTCACGGCGTGATCATCCAAACGCGGAAGAGGTATACAAAGCAGTGAAAAAAAAGATTTCAACGGTAAGTTTGGGAACGGTCTATCGCAACCTTTCTTTTTTGCGCGATCGAGGTATCATTGACGAATTTTCATTCGGTAAAGATAAGAAAGCTCGTTATGACGCCTTTGTGGAAACTCATGCGCATTTTTCTTGTAAAGAATGTGGCTTGGTAAAGGATGTTGATTTTCGAAGACCGGATCTCTTGATGGCATCGTGCGGAAAGTCACTTGACCACGAGGTGCATAAGCTGCAAATTGAATGTACAGGCTTGTGCAAAGGATGTATGAAAGCTCATAATTCATAATGTGTAATATCTATGACTTACGAACCAAAAAAACTGCCTTTTACGACTCCGCTCAAAGGTATTTCAGATAAGACGATTGCTATTCATCATGATAAGCTCTACACGGGGTATGTGGCGAAGAAGAATGAAATAGAAGAAAAGCTGCGCGATGCCGATAATACGAACGCCAATCAAACGTATAGTGAGTTGCGTGCGTTGAAAGCGGATGAAACATTTGCGGCGAACGGCGTGTATCTCCACGAGGGATATTTTAACGTACTTGGAGGGACAGGAGAATCTGTCGGTGCACTCAAGAACGAGATTGAAAAAACTTTTGGAAGTATGCAATCGTTTCAAGATCGTTTTAAGGCATGTGGCATGGCGGCGCGAGGTTGGGCAGTACTTGCCTGGGATACCAATGATAAGAAGCTGCATATCTATACGGCTGATACGCATAATCAGGGCGGTGTGTGGGGAGCAATGCCAATCATGGTACTCGATGTCTATGAGCACGCCTATTTTATGGACTATGGGTCCGATCGTGCGGCATATATTGATGATTTCTTCACAAATCTTGATTGGGATGCCGCGAATACTCTTTTTGAATCATTTACTAACTAGATATATTTATGCATCATCATAAAGAACACATGAAACAGCACTGTTGTGCTGATACTGCGCTACAGATAGGGCAGAAAGCTCCGGACTTTACGGTAGAAGCTTATGCTAATGGCGAAATGAAAAAGGTTAGTTTAGAAGAACATAAAGGCAAGTGGGTGGTACTTTTTTTCTATCCACTTGATTTTACCTTTGTATGTCCAACGGAAATTAGGGGATTTGCTAAAGCGGAAGAGGAGTTCAAAAAACATAATGCGGTGGTGATTGGTGCGAGTACTGACTCCGCACACTCACACAAGGCATGGTTTGAGAAAGATTTGCCGGAAGTAAAATTTCCCGTGTTGGCGGATACTGCGCACACCGTGAGTCGTGATTATGGCGTGCTTATCAAAGAAGAGGGTATTGCACTTCGTGGCACATTTATTATTGATCCGGATGGCATATTACAGTATTACGTCGTATCCAACTTAAATGTTGGTCGGTCAGTTACGGAAACCTTGCGTGTGCTGGAAGCACTGCAAAGTGGCGGACTTTGTCCTGTTGAATGGCATGAAGGTGATAAAACACTTGGAAAAGCGTAAATTCTTAATGTAGGCATTATAACAACACCTCCGAATTATATTGGAGGTGTTTTATTGGTAAAGATAATAGGGGGTTGACAAATATGGTGATTGTGCTATACTCCTGTGTTACGTGATGGAATGTGGTAACACAGACCATATAAACGTAATAAACCGTGGTCTTTTTTGGCCTAAAGCCTTGAAAGACCGGCATGGGGAAAATGCCAAAAACGGCCCTTTTGGGCCGTTTTTGGTTTGTTGTAAACAAAGAGTGTTGCAGATGAGGCTAAAGGGTATAAGGTTGCAAAAAAGGCGTAATTTTCGTATACTAGTACCGGTTCTTACCATATATCACAAAAGTTTGTACGGTATCCTCCCACACTAACTTTCGACAGAAAAAAATAAGGTTTTATATGTTTTGTATTAATGAGTGTTGAATGTGTAACAGTATTATAAACAAAAAAGAGCGGCTAAGAGCTGCTACGTCGAAAGTTAGTGTGGGGTTCAGGTAAGTGAGATGACTGCTTTTCGCCGTATGGCGTTGAGAGGAAAGTCCGGACATCATAAAAGGACAGTTGTTAACGGCAACCAGAGGTAA
>CAZZDA010000007.1:8968-33366 GCA_964652585.1 uncultured Gammaproteobacteria bacterium
GAGAGGAAAGTCCGGACATCATAAAAGGACAGTTGTTAACGGCAACCAGAGGTAACTCTAGGGAAAGTGCCACAGAAAATACACGGCTAACCACTTGAGCCGCAAGGCTTGAGCAGGAGCAAAGTTGAAAACGTGGGGTAAGAGCCCACGCATGACATGACCGGTGACGGTCGGTGCGGTAAACCCTGTCTGATGCAAGAGCAAATTTGGTAGCTCGCTTGAGCCTATGGGCGACCATAGGTCTAGAGAGATGGTCATCCGCAAAACAGAATCCGGCTTACGGCTTGCCTGGATCCCACACTAACTTTTGAAAAACTTTTCACTGTATGAAAAAATTAGAATTGACCATTGCTGCTCTTTTGGTGCCGCTTGACTATTGTATGTTGTTGGCTGCAGCTGCAACAGCATATATGTTGCGTTTTGGTGAATTTTTTACTGATATTCGACCGGTTATCTTTACTTTGCCACTTGCCGTTTTTGTACAACTAGCAGCTATGATTGCGCCTTTATGGCTGCTATTTTTTGCGTTCACTGGCCTGTACACCGTGTCTGGTCGCAGAAAAATAACTGATGAACTCAACAAGATTATTTTGGCGAGCTCGACCGCAGTGCTGATTATTATTGTCGCGTTCTTCTTTGAGCAGCGGCTTTTTTCTTCCCGTTTTATTATTCTTGCAGGATGGGGATTAGGCATCGTGTATGTGGCGGTTGCGCGTATGTTGGTGACCGCTCTGCAACGATCTTTGTATGCGCGAGGCAGGGGTGTGCACAAAGTAGTGGTCATTGGCGATACGGTTACCGCGCAGGACTTTGCGGTCCTGATGGAAAAAAGTCCTCGCTTGGGCTATAGGTTGGTAGGGAGATTTTCTGCTTTTACACCGGAGGTTGCAAAAAATATTATGCAGATACATCACACACAAGGAGTGGATGAGATCGTACAAGCGGATACCGATCTTCCCAAAGAACAGCGCTTGGATCTTTTTGATTTTACGTATGAGCATCATTTTGTCTTTAAATATATTGCCGATTTTTTTCGTATAGAGTCCTCGCGTATTGCGTTAGAACAGCTCTCAGGTCTGCAGTTGATGGAGGTAAAGCGTACACCGCTTGATGGCTGGCGGCGTATTTTGAAGCGCTTATTTGACATCGTGGTTTCGTTTACGCTTCTTATACTACTTTCACCTCTGTTGTTGATTGTGGCACTGCTGGTGAAAATACATTCAGAGGGACCTGTCTTTTTTACCTATAAACGTATTGGCGAAAAAGGCGTGCCTTTTGTCTTTCGTAAGTTTCGTTCCATGGTGAAGAATGCGCATGCATTAAAATACAATCCTGCTATCCAACAAAAAAACGAACGTGCCGGATCTCCGGTGTTCAAGATAAAGGACGATCCGCGCATTACGCGCGTGGGCGCTTTTCTGCGCCGTACAAGCCTTGATGAATTGCCGCAGCTTTTTTCGGTTCTTGCCGGCACGATGAGTCTGGTTGGTCCTCGTCCACATGAAAAAGAAGAAGTAGCACGATATGAAAAGCATCACAAGCATGTCTTGGCCATTAAGCCTGGTATTACGGGTCTTGCACAGATCAATGGGCGTTCAGACTTGAGCTTTGAAGAAGAAGTGCGGCTGGATACGTATTATATTGAGAACTGGTCATTGAAGCTGGATATGTATATACTCTTAAAAACACCGTTTGTTGTGCTCTCACGCAAATCGGCATGTTAGGATGCTAGATGTGTAAGTTATTTTTCTGGCATCCTAAATTCTATATATGAAAGTTGCTTTTGTACATGATTTTTTAAACCAGATGGGCGGAGCGGAAAATACGCTTCGTGAGCTTATGAGTGTCTATTCGGGAAGTCCGGTGTATACGCTGTTGCAGCAGCACGATCTTGCGAAATCGATGCTTCCCGGCACGGATATTCGGTCTTCCTATTTGCAGCACCTTCCCTTTTCCGAGAAGCATTACCAGTGGTATCTTTCACTTATGCCTTCTGCTATTGAGAGTCATGATCTCAATGCATATGATATTGTTATTTCTTCGTCCAGCGCTTTTGCAAATGGTGCGCTCACTGCACCTCATACACTGCACATCTGTTACTGCCACACGCCAACACGCTATTTATGGGAGGATACGCATCGCTATGTTGAAGAGCTTTCCTATCCAAAAGTGGTTAAACGGCTTATCCCTCCTCTCCTTTCGCGTTTGCGTGTGTGGGATTATCAAGCGGCGCAGCGTGTTGATACCTTTATCGCAAACTCACGCACTGTGCAGAAGCGCATTAAAAAATATTATGGAAGAGAAAGTACGGTTATTTATCCGCCGGTGAATATTATGGATTTTCATGTGGGAAACGGACCAAGAGAGTATTTTTTGGCCGGAGGGCGTCTTGTGCCATACAAACGCATCGATATGATTATTGAGGCATTTCGGGCTCTTGATATACCGCTCAAGATATTTGGTATGGGGCCTGATGCGGAGCGCTTGCGTAAGCGCGCAAAGGATAATGTAGAATTTGTAGGAAGGGTGTCAGAGCAAGAAAAGCGGGAACTTTTTGCCAATGCGCGAGGGTTTATTAATCCACAGGTAGAGGATTTTGGTATTACGATGATAGAAGCGCTTGCGTCCGGTACGCCAGTCATCGCGTATCGTTCGGGTGGCGCGGTTGAGATCGTACAGGAGGGAGTGAATGGCGTGTTTTTTGATGAGCAGGAATGGGAAGGTATTGTGGACGTTATTATGCGTACTGATTTTGCGCAATTTGATCCGGCGGCAATTCGAATAAGCGCGGAAAAATTCAGTACGGAGCGGTTCCAAAGAGAGGTAAAGGAATTTGTTGGACGAGCATATCAGAAGTACAGAGGAAGTAGCATATAAAATGCACTTCTAAAAAACTAGTTATTATCACAAAGCATGCGTATTGCCATTGATATTCGTAATTTGCAGGATAAGCATTTGAGTGGTGTTGGGTGGTATACGGTGTATTTATTGGACGCGTTATTTGCGCTGGATTCTGTACATGAGTACACCTTATGCTATACGGCATGGAAACAGCCGCCCAAACATTTGTTTCGGTGGAAAGATGTGCCCACTGTAACATACAAACATACTCGTATTCCTTCAAAAGTGCTGCACGCCGCGCACATACTGTTTCGTGCGCCAACTTTTGAAATATTGTTTGGAGAATATGATATGGTGCTTATGCCAAATCATCTCTTTTGGGCATTTCGTGACACAACGAATATTGCGCTCGTGCTTCATGATTTTTCGTATCGCCTACATCCTGAATGTTTTACTCCAAAAATGCGATTATGGCATCGACTTATTCGACCGCAGGTACTTCTGCGGCGTGCACAAGCGCTGATTGCGGTCTCAAATCAAACAAAGGAAGATGCGGTCAGATATGGTGCGGAGGAAGAGAAGGTATACGTAGTATATTCCGGTGTACCTAAAGAGGTAAAATCTCAGCATAATCCACTTTTTGCTGAGCATAGTAAAAACGCTATCCTGTTTTTGAGCACTATTGAGCCGCGAAAAAATATAAGTCGGTTATTGGAAGCATATACGTTACTGCGTGTTGAACACAAAGAAATAAAAAATCCTTTGGTATTGGCGGGCGGTACGCAGTGGTGGGGACGAAACAGGGTGCATAAAGAGATAATGAGACATCCGTTCAAAGACGATATTGTCGTAACCGGCTATGTTTCGCAAGAGAAAAAAACGGCATTACTGGCGGAGGCAGCTTTGTTTGTGTATCCTTCATTATATGAAGGTTTTGGTCTTCCGCCGCTTGAAGCTATGCAGTCAGGCGTGCCGGTGGTTGCGTCTCACGCACCACCGTTGCCGGAAGTGCTGCACGATGCTGCGGTGTTGGTGGATCCGTATCGTCCGGAAGACATAGCTGAGGCCATGTGGCAGACGCTGTCAGATGATATACTACGTCATGATCTTGTGGAAAAAGGGTATATACAGGTAAAAAAGTATGATTGGAGTACGACAGCGAGAGAAATACTTCATGTATTGGAGGGAGTGGTAGTAAGTAGTACGCAAAGAAAACATAAAAATTAAATATTCTTATTTCTAATTCTTATGCATATTGGTATTGATTGTAGAATGTGGGGTAGGGGATTTGGTATTGGACGGTATGTTTCTGAATTGGTAGTGCACCTGCTCACCTTGCCAACCAATCACACCTACACACTGTTTTTTGATGCAGATTTCAGTAAGAGTGCGTATGAAACGCTTGTCGTACCGCCGCATGTACAAAAGGTGCTCGTTGCTGCACCTCATTATAGTATGCGTGAGCAAACAATATTTGTTCGTGAGCTCTATAGAGCCAAATGTGATCTTGTACATTTTCCTCACTTTAATGTACCTCTTCTCTACCGAAAGCCATATGTAGTCACCATTCATGATATGACGCATCATAAGTTTCCGGGGAGAAAGAAATCACACATCATTCATCGTCTTGCTTACCGTACTATCTTTGCACATGCGGTCAAGTGCGCATCTCATATTATTGCCGTGTCAAAAAGCGCGCATGATGAGCTTCGTGCATATTTTGCTTCACTTCCTCCTTGCACGGTTGTTGCGGAAGGTGTTGGAAAGCGGTATGTTCCGCAATCCACAGATGCAATTAGGCACGTGGGTAAAAAATATGGTATAGTAAACCCATACATTCTTTTTGTCGGTGAATGGAGGAGGTATAAAAACATTCCTTTTCTTGTCACGTCTTTTGAGCAGCTGCGAACACGGCACAAAGAGCTTACGCTTGTGCTTGCTGGAAGACCCGATCCTTGGTATCCGGAAGTACAGCACGCGGTTGTAGCATCCGCGGCAAAAGATGCTATTCTCACTCCTGGATTTGTCGCAGAAGATGATTTACCCGCGCTTTACAGCGGCGCGTCGTTATTTGTCTTACCGACGCTTTACGAGGGGTTTGGCTTGATCGCTCTTGAAGCACTTGCCTGTGGTACGCCGGCGCTTACTTCCAATATACCCGTACTCAAAGAAATAAAGGCGCGAGAGATGCACTGCACTGCTATAGATAGCGCTGTATCTTTTGCGCAAACTCTCGAAAAGCTCTTGCGTGATATGCACTCCAAACCACGTGCACGTGATGACGCGCCGCGTGTCCAAGAGCATTATTCTTGGATGAAAACAGCGGAAGCTACCCACAACATCTACAACTCTCTATCCCATGCCAAAAAAAATTCCCATACTCATATTTGTTGACCCGGAACGTCTTGCGCGCGCACCGCGGACAAAAAAGCGCAAAAAATCTGTCCACATGAGCAACGGACAGGCACAAGTAGTTCCAGATGGATTGTCATCTCACCTTCTTTGTTATCAAGGAAGGTCATGTGCGGTACCTTGCCGCTCTCTGCGAAAAAGTATTACGGTTGCGGCAAATGAGAAAGTACCTGCTCCTTCCACGCATGTACTTGATCTGTCGCTGTATAAGAAGCACACTGAACAGCATGAACAGGTAAGCCAACACAAAAAAATTCGCACCTCAGTTGCTTCATTGCTTGGGAGATCGTATATCTTGCGCCTTGGTTCGCTCAATGCGCCCTCTCTTCACGTCAAGTCCTTCGGGAAACATCTTGTTGTCCCTAAAAAGCAGCAGCACGCTATTGTACCCGAACGTTTGCCAAAGATCAGAGAGGAAAAGGGACGACAACATCTACTTGCCAGAGCAGTGCATGATGCGCCTACACCGAAGCCAGTTGAGCCTCACGAGTGGATGCCGACACAAGAAAACACTATTCGCGATGCGACACCGTGGAAAAAAAAGCGGACACAAACCCGCGGCGGCGTTACTGCGGAAAATACGGGATATGTGATGCCGGCAATGCGTATGACGTTTGCGCGCAGTGCGCTTGCTTTTGCGAGTGTGCTTTTTGTTTTACTTCTACCATTGTACGGCATCACCTTTCGTGAAGATTACGGTACGGTTTTGGGTGAAAGCGAAGAAGCGCTTACCGCAGTGACTACAGGGTTGGCTCATATGCAAACACTGGAATTACAAGAAGCGGCAGAGGTATTTGCGGACGCGGCGGAAGCGTTCTATGAGGCTGATACGGTATTGCGTCATGCTGCGGGATCTTTAGTAACGATATCTCGTTTTGTGCCGGGACAGGGGAGTGCGCCGGCTTCCGCGCACAATCTTTTAACCGCCGGAACATTAGTAAGTGATGTGCTCTCCACAATTACCGCAAGCGCGTCTTTATGGTCAGAAGATATGTTCGTAACAGATGAGCTGTCACCGGAAACAACGGGAAGTGTACTGCTGAAAAGTATGAGTGCGCTCCATGAGTCGCTTCCGCGCCTTACTGAAGCGCATAATGCGCTCATGCGTGTTGATAGGGAAGATATTCCCACCGATTACCGCCCCATCTTAGAAGAGGTGCGAACAAACCTTGCTGTATTGATGCGGCACATTGCCACGCTGGATCCCTATACGACGTGGCTCTATAATTTTTTAGGATATGATGAGCCAAAGCGTTATTTGGTACTTTTTCAAAATGATGCGGAAATAAGGGCAACAGGAGGGTTTTTAGGAAGCTACGCGCTGGTTGATATTGATCAAGGAGTTATTACGGTGAAAGAAATGCCTTCACAAGGCACGTATGCGGTAGAAGGACAGCTTGTGGATTTTGTACAAGCACCCCCGCCTCTTCGTTTAATCAATGCACGGTGGGAATTTCAAGATGCGAACTGGCTCCCTGATTTTCCAACAACTGCCAAAAAAGCGGCGTGGTTTTATGAGCGATCTGGTGGACCGACGGTTGACGGAGTTATCGCGCTCACACCGCAGCTTTTAGAAGATCTATTGCGCATTATAGGACCGCTTGATCTTACCGAGGCGTATGACATGACGGTTGATGAAAACAATTTTCGCGAGGTGGCGCAGAGAACGTATGAGGGTATGGTAGAAGACCAAGAACGCCCAAAACAAATATTAGTTGACATTGTTCCGGCATTTTTTGAGAAACTGGCGCAGCATGACCCTCGAAATCTTGCGGTAGCTTTGGCGAATGCCGCGGTTGCTGCACTGGAGCAAAAATATCTTCTTCTCTTTGACGTTGACGAGGATCAGCAGAGCTTGCTTGCGCGTTTTGGCTGGACGGGGACCATGCGCGAAACATCGGATGACTATCTTTTGGTAGTGCATAGTAATATCGGAGGAGGGAAGGTTGACCGTACAACCTCTACCAGTCATGAGCTTTCTTTGCAGCACATGGGAAGTTCTGTGCGTCATACTCTCAGTTTAACACGTACGTTGCCTGTCAAGAACGCGGAAGATAGGCAGATACTCTATGATTATGTTCGTGTCTATGTGCCGCAAGGCGCAACTTTTGTGTCTGCGGAAGGTTTTGATACTTTTTCTTCAGAGATGTTTGAGCAACCTGATGCTACTTGGTCGCATGACACCGATCTCGAAGCACATGAGGTTATTATCTCGTATGATACAGCGAGCGGAACTGCTATCGGCTCTTCTTTCCATAAGACGTTCTTTGGGAACTGGTTGCATATTTCTCCGGGTGATACGCGCGAAGCAACGCTCGTCTATGATGTTCCGGCAACAGGCCTTGCCGAATTAACCGAAATACATGTGCAGCAGCCCTATACGCTGTTATGGCAAAAACAACCTGGTATGTTGTCGCGTCAAGAGCTTGTGCTCGACCCCTTTCTCACTGTTCGCACGAACTGGCGCTACCCGGAGACGGGTTGGAGTGAACGAGAGGGAAGTGTTCGCTACACGGCAGAACACTCGCGCGACCGTGTCTTTGGATTTCTTTTTCAGTAATATAATTTGAGTATGTTTCATAAAGCATTCCTTCAAAAATTGGGCTTTATTCCTAAAGATAATACAGAAGGGTTTTTTTATAAGAAATTTCCTATCGCAGGAAATTATGTACTTGGGGTTGATATTGAAGCTGGACAGCTTGACTTTGGATCTCAGATTAAGTCTGAAAGTAAAACTTCTCAAAATTTCTCACAGGAAGAAAATTTTGTAGTACTTGAATGTGTTAATCGTCTACTTGAACAAGGATATAAACCAGAAGATATTACTTTGGAAAAAATTTATCCAACAGGACATGGAACAAGTGGAAGGCTGGATATTTTGGTGAAAAAAAACAAGAGAGCCTATTTGATGGTTGAGTGTAAAATTTGGGGACAAGAATTTGATAAAGCTTTGAAGAAATTACAAAAGGATGGTGGACAACTCTTTACGTATTTTCAACAAGATAGAGATGCTGAATATTTAATATTATATACTTCAAATTTTGACGATACAGAAATTACTTACAAAAATGAAATCATAAAAATAGAAGATCGTTATAGAGAAGCTGGGAATGTGAAAGATTTATTTGATCGTTGGAATAAGCTCACCAAACAAAATGGTATTTTTGATGAGTGGGTAAATGCTTATGAATTTCAGAGCAAGGCATTGACCACAAAAGATTTAAAAATTATAAAACAGGAAGACAGTAGTTTTATTTTTAATCGTTTTTTAGAAATACTTCGCCACAATGTAGTATCCGATAAACCAAATGCTTTTAATAAAATTTTCACGCTTTTTCTTTGTAAGATTATTGATGAATATAAAGGAGAGAATGAGCAGTTGGATTTTCAATGGCTTGACGGTGAAGATGATGATATTTCTTTTCAAAAGAGATTAACCGACCTTTATAAGAGAGGAATGAGAGAATTATTAGAAAAATCGGTAAAAGATATAAGCGATGATGATTTTAATAGTAAATATGCCAACATTGATGATAGTCTTCGAAAAAAAATATTAGATGATTTTACAGAGATCCGCCTAAAAAAGAATAATGAATTTGCTTTCAAGGAAGTTTTTGACGACCCATCGTTTGAAGATAATGCGAGAGTTGTAAAAGAGGTAGTTGAACTATTACAAAGATACCAACTTCGCTATAATCAGAAACATCAATACTTAGGCGACTTTTTTGAATTGCTTTTAACAACTGGATTAAAACAAGAATCCGGACAGTTTTTTACACCAGTACCTGTTGCTAAATACATCATAAAAAGTTTGCCAATTAAAGAGATAATTAATGAAAAAATTATCAAAGGCAATTCAAGCGATCTATTGCCATTGATAATTGATTATGCCGCTGGAAGCGGACACTTTTTAACGGAATCAATGGGAGATGTGCAAAATATAGTAGACACAATAGAGGAAAATAAGCTAAATTCAAATTTAGCAAGAAAAATAAAATCATGGAAAGATGATCAATATGGTTGGGCTTTTGATTATATTTACGGAATAGAAAAAGATTATCGTCTTGTAAAAACTGCAAAAGTCAGTTGTTATTTGCATGGAGATGGACTTGCAAAAGTTATTCATGGTGACGGACTGGGAACTTTTGAAGAAGCATCTGAATATAGAGGAAAATTAAAAGAATTTGATCGCGGTTTTCCGCAAGATAATAAACAATTTGATATTGTAATTTCAAACCCACCCTATTCTGTTTCTTCTTTTAAAGGTACGCTAAACGAAGAAAGTGCGAGCAAATCTTTTGATCTTTTTTCTCGTTTAACTGACCAAAGCTCTGAAATAGAGTGTCTTTTTATTGAAAGAACCAAGCAGCTTTTAAAAGACGGCGGAGTGGCTGGAATAATTTTGCCATCTAGTATTTTAAGCAATGTAGGAATTTACACTAATGCAAGAGAGATGTTATTAAAGTATTTTGAAATTATTGCCATAACCGAACTTGGGTCGGGTACTTTCATGGCGACTGGCACAAATACAGTGATATTATTTTTACGTCGTCGTACAAATTATGATTGGAAAAATATTCAGTCATCGGTAGACAAATTTTTTCAAAATTATAAAGATGTTACAGTAAGTGGCATAGAAAATATCTTTTCTAAATATGTTAAACATGTTTGGGACAAAGTCAATTTTGAAGATTTTGTTTCACTTTGTCAAAATAAACCAAATAAAAAAATAAGAAAACATGACATATTCAAAGAATATGAAAAAAAAGTGAAATCTAAAAGTGAAGATGATAAACAAAAAATAATTTTGGAAGTTGAAAAGGAAAAGTTGCTTTATTTTATTCTTACTTACCCTCAAAAAGTGGTAATGGTAAAATCGGGCAAGAAAAAAGAAGAAAAAACCTTTTTGGGGTATGAGTTTAGTAACCGGCGAGGACATGAAGGTATTCACGCGATACAACGAAATAAGCTGATTGATGAGTGTACAAAAATGTTTGATCCAATAAATCAAGCAAATCCAGAAAAAGCTAGCTTTTATATCCGAAAGGCATTTTTTGACAAAGACGATTTTATTATTGCTGAATCAATGAAAAAGTATATTTCTCAAATCAGTCTTGTTAATATGATCACCTTTGATAGAATTGAATTTGAAAAAAAGATCAATATTAATGCCACAAAAAGAGTAAAAATTATTAGTAAATTTGAAAGTGTTTTTTTAGAAAATTTAGTGTCTTTTCAAAGTGGCTTATGGAAGGGCGAGAAAAAACCTTTACAAAAAATAAAAGTTTTACGAAATACGAATTTTAAGTTGAATAATGGAAAATTAGATTATTCAGATGTTGAAGAAATAGAAGTAGAGGTGAATCAACTCAATGACAGGAAATTAGAGTATGGAGATATTATTTTAGAAAAGTCTGGTGGAAGTGACACACAAGCAATTGGACGAGTAGTTTTGTTTGATAAAAAAGAAATTGATAAATATTCGTATTCTAACTTTTGTACAAGATTAAGAGTTATAAATAAAAAGGAATTAAATCCAGTATATTTGTGGTTGATGCTTAATGATTTTTACAATAAAGGAGGTACTGTTCCTTTACAGAATGGTGTCAGATTGTTAAATATTGACATGAAAGGATATAAAAAAATAAAAATTCCACTTCCACCAAAAAACGTTCAAGAAAAAATTGTGAGTGAATTAGCAAAATTGGAAAAAAGAGAAGAAAAGATTTATTTTCAAATTCAAAAATCAGAAAATAAAATAAAAAAGTTCATCAAGCCATCATCAAAATCTGCCAAGATTAAAATTGGCGACATTTTAACTTTGGAATATGGATCAGCTTTGACTGAAGGTGACAGAATAGTCGGAGAATACCCAGTTATGGGCTCTAATGGGATTGTTGGTTATCATAATAGTTTTAAGGTGAATGGCCCAACCATAATTGTTGGCCGCAAAGGTTCTGCTGGAAAGATAATATGGGTTGATAAAAATAATTATCCTATAGATACCACTTTTTATGTGAAGAAAATAAGCAAAGAGGTTGATTATAAATTCCTTTATTATATTTTACTTGATATTGATCTTGAAAAATTAGCCTTAGGTGCGGGAGTTCCTGGTCTTAATAGAAACGATGTATATAGTCAAACATATAAATTACCACCTCTCGCTGAACAACAAAAAATTGTTACTCAAATTTTAAACATAGAAGCTCAAATTTCCAATCTTCATAGGGAAATAGAAAAAAATAAAGGAGAAAAAACAAAAGCTCTCAAAGAATATCTATAATAATTCACACTTACTATGTCTTTTCCTCGCTTACAGAAACGTTCTTCTCAAGAGAAAAAAACAGTGAAGAAAAAAGAGTCTTCCGCCGCACCAAAAAACAACGGTGTCCTGCAAGATATTGATCCTCAAAAAGCGAAGCTCAAAAAAGAGTTTTTGTCAGCATATACGACAGGCAAAGGATCTCTACCTGATATGACGCGCCTTGAAAAGGGAAGTAACAGCTTTGTCCGGCGTTTTGTTGCTCCCTTGATCGCGCTTATTCTTGTTGTTGGCGGTATAGGATATGTTGGCTACCGTATCTTTAACCAAGGATCGCTCTATCAAGGGAATAATGTGCATATAACTGTTGATGGGCCATTTGAAGCGACAGTGGGATCGTATACCACGTACACGATCACGTATGCGAACCAGGATCGTGTTGCTTTGCGGAATATGCGGCTTGAAGTGATCTATCCCGAAGGATTTGTATATGATAGTGCGTCGCGCAAACCGTCCAATGCAGGGCAAACGCTTTGGGAATTAGGTACGATAGAACCTCGCGAACGTCTTACGCTTACGGTGTCCGGATGGCTATGGGGCGAAGAGGATACCACAGCGGAACTTGCAGCTACGCTCACCTTTCATCCTCGCGATTTTTTGATACGTTTTACGGAAAAACGCGTACAGAGCACAAAACTTCGGGGAAGTGTCTTTGCATTTTTGGTTGATAATGCCCCTCAGGTGCTTGTTGGCGAGGAAGTTGATTATATGATTGAGTTTGTCCGTCCGTATGATGAGAGGCCGTTTGACGAGGCGCGGCTTGTAGTTTCTACCCCCTCGCATTTTTCTCTTACGAGTAGTACGCCTACCCTTCTTGAGGATGAAAAAGGTGCGAAGTATTGGAATATACATACCTTGGAAGAGGGAGTTACTCCGGAACTGAAGGGTGTCTATACGGAAAAAAAGACCGACGAAGAAGAATCATCTGATGCGGAAGCGCCTCATCCAAATGCTCTTACTTTTTTTGTTGAAGTGCGATCTCCTCAAGAAGAGGTGTTTGTGGTTGCCCGTACCGATGTACTTCCCGATATTGTTATAGGAGATATTTTGGCGAGCCTTATTGTTGACGGGTCTCGTGCTGAAATATCAGCGGATTTTGGCGATATACTTCCCGTAAGTCTTGTGGTGCGCAATAAAGGCGAGGCGGTTGTTGAGAGCGTGACGGTAACTTTGCGCGAAGAAGAACGAGAGGCGCAAGAGCCGTCATTTATTCTTTGGGATGCGCTTGAGACGATAACGAAAGCTGAGCGAGAAGATGATATGCTGATCTGGACTTCACAAGAAGTGGATATTTTTGAACAACTGGAATCTGACAAAGAAAAGACACTTGATCTTACCTTGCCGCTGATGACGTGGCTTCGCTATAAGGAGCTTACTGATAGCGGCTCGTTGCCGGAATCGCGGCAGCCGCGTGTTGTACTTCAGGCGAGAGGAACGTATACGAACGATGAAGAAGGACATACACAAACTTTTGAGAGTAATAAGGTGATCATACAGCTTTCAACGCCATTGACTGCAAAAGCAGAGGTGCGTTATTTTGATGAGGATAATATTGCGGTGGGAGCAGGTCCCCTACCTCCACGTGTTGGCGCGACAACGAGCTATCAGGTGCTTTGGATGGCAGAAACGGTATTGCATGATCTGAAAGATATTGCAATGCGGACCACCTTGCCCGAAGGCGTTGTATGGGGTGACCGTTCTCTCGTTGATGCGGGGGATGTAGAGTTCAATCCGGTGAGCAGGCAAGTACTCTGGAGGTTGAATGCACTTCCGGTAAAGATAGGAGAGTCGCACATGTACTTTACGGTTACCGTGACCCCAACAGCCGATCAAGTAAATACGTTACTCACTCTTACGGGAGAGACAACGCTGGAAGCGACTGACGCGATAACTGGAGCGATGCTGCGCAAGAACTTTATGCCGCTCACTTCCGATCTTGAACATGACCCGGTCATAACCGGAAAAGGTATTGTGCAGCCGAAAGAAGGTATATAATTCCATGTTCCGCATTACCAAACGATCGAAAAAATCGCAAGCTCGCACAGGGCGTCTTGTAACACCGCACGGTGTGTTGACCACACCGTTTTTTATGCCTATTGCAACGAGAGGTTCGGTAAAATCTCTTGATACGCATGATCTTGCACGCCTCAAAACAGAGATAGTTTTAAGCAATACCTATCATCTGCTCTTGCGTCCGGGAAAAAGCTTTCTTGAACGAGTTGGGGGATTGCATACGTTTATGAAATGGAACAAACCTTTGCTTACTGACAGTGGAGGTTTTCAGGTGTTTAGCTTGGCGAAGCATCGGCGCATAACCGCAAGAGGCGTGACTTTTAAAGATCCGCAGACAGGGTCGCTCCATCTCTTAACGCCGTACAATGTCATTGCCATGCAAAAAAGCATTGGCTCGGATATTATTATGGTGCTGGATGAATGTCCGCCATATCCCGCAACGCGCTCTACGGTAAGTAAAGCAATGGAGCGAACGAGCAGTTGGGCAAAGAGTTCGCTTGCGGCATATGAGCTGCTGGGATTGCGTGAAAAAAAGAAAAGACCGCTGCTTTTTGCGATAAGCCAAGGCGGTATTTATGATGATCTTCGCGCAAAGCACGCGGCAGGGTTGTCAGAGATGCCTTTTGACGGCTATGCGATAGGCGGCTTGGCGGTAGGAGAGTCTCAGCACGCATTGCACAAAGCTGTTAAAGGAGCGGCAGCTGTTTTACCGGTACGTAAACCGCGTTATCTTATGGGCGTTGGTAAGCCTGAGGATATTGTTGTTGCGGTTACGGCGGGTGTGGATATATTTGATTGCGTTGTTCCAACGCGCGAAGCACGGCACGGAAGGATATATGCATTTTCTGATCGTACGCGCATACGTCCGAATGGGTCCTCGTCATGGTATGTACGGCACACTATATCGCAAGCTCGTTATAAGACGCGGCATAAACCTATTGACAAATTATGCCGGTGCCCCGTGTGTACCACCTATACCATGAGCTATCTTCATCATTTATTCAAAATACGCGACGGACTCGGGTTACGTCTTGCAAGCCAGCATAATGTCTATTTTTATTTGGAGCTCATGCGTCTTTTGAGAACAATGATACGAGATGGTAGAGTGTGATGTGCGCACAAAAATATTGTTTTATGGTATACTAAAGTAACTATTAACAGTTGACAGTTCACAATTTACTCATTCGCCTTTGGTGAAATCTTGTCATTGTTACAGTTATTGTTGCGGCAAAGCCGCGCTCCCTATGCAGAAGCATCCTAAAGATCAGGTTATAAAACCGGTAGTAATAGTTGTGTTAATGTTGTTTCTTATTGTGCTTACTGTGGGTTTTGTCCGGGATTTTTATCGTAAGCAGCGAGTAGAGAAACAACTTACTGCTCTACAAACAGAAATTACGTCGCTTGAGCGCTCCAATAAAGAACTGAAAGAGTTTTTTACCTATCTTGAAAGCGAATCGTTTATTGAAGCGGAAGCAAAAACAAAAATGAATCTTAAAAAACCCGGTGAACATGTTGTTGCGGTGCAGCTTTCTCCCCCGGGAACTACTATGCATATACCAAGCGAGGCAGTAGGCACGCGTACTGAATCTTTGCGCCAAGGATATGCACAACTGTGGTGGGAGCACTTTTTCTAAGAAACTGTTTAAAAAGTCATGTCGCGTCCAAAATTGCACAATTTCGAGCGAAAATCATGAAAAACGAGGAAGAATATCGGGATATTATGACGAGTTTTGAATGGTTTGCAGCAGAAATTTTGCGGTTTTGGTCGACAAGCATGCTTTTGTATAGCTCTGCGGTGAGTTTTTAAACAGTTTCTAACACACCGCTGTATTGTAAGTTTTTTATAACCCTATGCCATCTCAAGAAAATACACCACAAGAGGTACATAAAGTTAAGCCGAAGACTTCGGAAGACGGTAAAGACTATTCTGTTGGACAGTTGAGAAAGTACGTACTTGATGAAATTGATCCGCAGCCAAAGAAAAAGCCCGTGCAACCGAAAAAAACAAAACCAGTGGAAAAAACAGAGCCGCGTAACACAACAACCTCGTCTTCCCCGAAAAAAATTGCCACTGCTCGCAAAAAACCGCTCGCAAAAAAATCGGAAACCAAGGCACATAAAAGCGGTGCGACTTCGCGGGAGCGCGTGGTGAAATCAATACCACTGACGAAAAAAGATATTGGGCATAAAAAGCATACGGTGCGCTATCTCATAAGTGTGCTGCTGGTTTTTGTTGTTGCGCTCTTGGTGATGCTGTATATTTTACAAACACAAAATATTGTCACACGGTTTTTCATTGAGCACCTCCCTTTTCCGGCCATGGTTGTTGGTGGGAGTGTGGTAACATTGAAAGAATTATACACTCATACGTCCGCACTGAGCGCGTTTTATCATGGCGCGGCACCTAATGATATCGCGCAACAACAGCTGGCACCGCAAAAACGCGATCTTCTGCAGCGCGTACAGGAAAGATTGGTCTATAATCTTTTAGCGGAGCGTATAGCGAAACAATTTGCTCTTACCGTATCAGATGAAGAGGTGAGTCGTGAATTTACGGCGTTAACGAATGGTACAAGTAGCGGGGAAGAGATAGAAAAGATGCTCAATGATCTCTATGGCTGGACTGCGAGTGAATTTCAGCGCTACATTGTACAGCCGTTTCTCCTTCAGCAAAAATTGCAATCCGCACTGGCGCATGATACTGAGCTCAATGCATCTATTGAAGAGCGGGCGGAAGCGCTGCGCAAGCGCCTCGAAAATGGCGAAGAATTTTCGTCTTTGGCACAAGAGGTCAGTGAAGGACCTAATGCTTCCACAGGGGGAGATTTGGGGTGGTTCGGAAGCGGCGTGCTGCTCCCGGAACTTGAAGAAGCGGTTCTTTCTTTAGATGAGGGAGTGATGAGTCCGGTGCTACGGTCAGCGTACGGGTTTCACATCTTTTTAGTTGAGGAAAAAAGCGATGATGACGCGCAAGTGCACGCGCGGGATATTTTCTTGAGCACGATACGTGTAGATGACTATCTTAAAGAAAAGGAAAAAGAGACGTTTGTGTTGAACTTTGTACACTAAAAAAAAGTGATAATATAGAAGCTATGATTCATTCAATGAAACCAAAAAATAGTGAAGTCGATGCTTACACCTATATTAAGGAAGAGCTGGAAAAATTAGGCTGGGTTGTAAAAAATCCAGCAAGAGTTGCCGACGGTGAAGTTTATAAACAAAACGAAGCTCTCTATCATAAGGAATTGAAAAAATTTCTAGTTAGAGATATGCCTGAAGCGGTTGTTAAGCTGAATGAAAATGAATTTTGGGCTATTGAAAGTAAGAGAGACAAAAAAGATATAGAGCAGGCTCTTGATGAGGCAAAAAATCAATATGCAAAAAAAATAAATGAAAGTACGAAAATAAAATGTGTTTTAATTTCGGGTGTAGCAGGTAATGATACAGACGGATATATAGTAAGAAACCAATATTTAAAAAATGGGAAATGGGAAAACGTGCTTTTAGAAGAGGGTAAAATAAAAAATATTTTACTTTCAAAAAAACAAGCCCAATATATTTTAGAGAATGATACTTTCAACTGGCAAGAGGTTCCTGATTTACCAGAAGACAAATATATAGATGCGGCATTGGAAATAAATGAGATTTTACATAATGCTGGGATTAATAAAAATAAAAGAGCAAGATTTATTGCAGGACTTGTTTTGTCTTTGTCTTTAAATAGGGATATAGACAAAAAAATCCCAATTACGAAAACACTTGTAAAAAATGTTAATACTTTGATTGAAGAAAAACTTGAGGTGGTTGGGAAAAGTAATTTTTTTGATTTTCTTAAACTTGAATTACCGCCCAGCACCGAAAATCATATAAAATATAAAACAGCAATTATTGAAACGATAAAAGAGCTTGAGGCGCTAGATATCAAGAATGCCATGGCTTCGGGTAAGGATATTTTGGGAGAGTTTTACGAAAAGTTTTTGAAATATGGAAATGGGGCTAAAGAGATTGGAATTGTATTAACCCCAAGACATGTTACAGAATTTGCAGTGAGTGTATTGGATGTAAGTCACAATGATTATGTTTTTGATCCAACTTGTGGAACCGGTGGATTTTTAGTTTCATCTTTTGATTATGTTAAAAAAAATGCGAGCAACAAGCAGATCGATAAATTCAAAAATTATAATCTTTTCGGCGTGGAGCAAGATGATGAGGTTGTCGCTCTTGCTCTTGTAAATATGATTTTCAGAGGAGACGGAAAAAATAACATGAGTGAGGGAAATTGTTTTCAAAAAAATATTGAACAAATAACTAAAAAAGGAAATCAGACAGGAGAATTTGAAAAGCGGACCGGAAATAATCCTTGTAAAAATCCAGTTATTACAAAAGTACTTATGAATCCTCCTTTTGCTCTAAAAAAGGGAGACGAAAAAGAAAGGCATTTTATTGATCATGCACTGTCTCAAATGCAAGACGGAGGAACGCTTTTTGCGATTGTACCAATATCTGTAATGGTTGAGGGTGGAGCTGGAAAAAATTGGAGAGAGGAATTATTGGAAAATAATACTTTATTGTCAGTTGTAACATTTCCAGAAGATCTTTTTTATCCTGTGAGCGTTGGAACAATAGGAGTCTTTTTAAAAAAGGGAATTGCTCATGATTTTGATAAACAAAATGTTTATTTTGCTAGGGGAATTACGGATGGCTTTAGAAAAAAGAAAGGTAAAAGAATCAAAGATGAAAGGGAGGGAGATCAATTAGAGAAAATAAAAGACGAACTAAAAGCATTTTTGGTGAATCAAAACTTAAAATTTAAAGATATTCCGGAATTCAAAAAGATTTGCAAGTTAGATACAAAAGATTCTAACATAGAGTTAGCGCCTGAAATTTATATAGACAGCAAAATTCCAAAAATAAAAGAAGTTGAACGTCAGTTGGACAAAACAATCAAAGAATCTCTCACGTATTTAATAAAACAAAATAAATGGAGAGAAAAACATATTAAAAAACAGCCAAAGATCAAGTTTGTTCCAGTAGTTTACATCAAAGAAAAGCAGGGAAATGGCTTGTGTGTTGTAAACAAAAAAACTGCATTACCCCAAAATTCACTTGATATTGGAAATGTGCCATATGTCACCACATCATCGTTAAATAATGGAGTGTCTGGATATTATGATGAAGAACCAAATTTTAAAGGAAGATGTTTAACCGTTGCGTTGAACGGTAGTGTCGGAGAGGTATTTTTCCAGTTTGATGATTTTATAACAAGCGGAGATAATGCGGTACTCACCCTAAAAGGTGAATATGATCCTTATTTGTTGTTTTATATTGCTGTAATGGTAAAAAATCACCAATGGAGATATAATTATTACAGGAAATTAAATTTAACAAAACTTCATAAAATGAAAATCCCAATGCCTTTCAAGAGCGCAATGGAATTGGATTTGAGTTATATAGAAAAAATTGTAAAAAACAGTTGCGGTTTTAACGAATTAAAAAAGTATTTATGACGTGTGTGCTTACCGAACTGGCGAGAGAACCCTCAATTGTTAATTACTTCTTGATAATGGTTACGAGTGGAGCCGATGGTGGGATTTGAACCCACGACCTCTGCTTTACGAAAGCATTGCTCTACCAACTGAGCTACATCGGCACATACAACTATAAACAGTTAACCATTAACAGTAAACTACATTAAGAAGTTAATTGTTGACTGTAAATTGTTAAAAGTTGTATCTGGAGCAGGTAACGGGAATCGCCCGCCAATTCAGCGGGCGCTCGCCGAGGTGGCGAGCGAACCCTCGTCTCAAGCTTGGGAAGCTTACGTTCTGCCACTGAACTACCATCGCACTACATCAACCAACAGTATACCAATATCACACAATATGACAAGCTACCCCACCAACATAGTATATGTTGGTGGGGTAGCAAGCCACTTATATTCTAGTAAAAAATGTGGTAGCAAGTTCTATGATAGATCTGCAAAACATATCAAAAATATACGGTGATAAAACCGAGGCATTAAAGAATGTAACGCTCTCTATTGAGCCGAAAGAATTTGTTTCTTTGGTGGGGCAGAGCGGAACCGGTAAAAGCACCATAGCAAAACTGCTTATTGCGGATGAATCGCCAACGAGCGGAACAATAAGTGTTGGTGGATGGGATATTACACATATACGCTCTCGAGAAGTCCCTATATTACGAAGGCAGATCGGTGTTATTTTTCAGGACTTTAAGCTACTGGAAAGAAAAAAGGTGGGAGAAAACGTCGCTTTTGCCTTGCAGGTATCCGGTGCGCCTCGTGTTCGTATCAAAGCAGTTGTGCCAAAGGTATTAAAAATTGTAGGATTGGAAGATAAAATTGAGCGCTACCCTCATCAGCTCTCAGGCGGCGAGCAGCAGCGTGTGGCCATCGCGCGCAGCTTGGTGCATCTGCCGAAGGTGCTGATAGCAGATGAGCCAACAGGACACTTAGACGCGCCAAACACGCGAGAGATCATTGACCTTTTACTTCGCATTAACGATTTTGGCACGACCGTTTTGTTGATCACGCATGATCGAGAAGTGGTCAACAGCCTTCGCAAAAGGGTCGTCACTATTGATAAAGGAACTATCATTGCCGATCAAAAAATTGGTACCTATATTCTTTAAATCTCTATGTTGCTTTTGAACATCTATCGCATACTCACATTCGCTCTGCAAAATATTTTTCGGAATATTTCACTTTCTGTGGTGACGGTACTTATTATGGTGGTAACGGTATTTTCCATCAACGTCGTATTGGTATTACAAATTTTGGGCGCGACAGCGATCACCAATGTGGAGGAAAGAATTGACATCAGCCTCTATCTTCAACAGGAGGTTGATGAGCAGGCAGTAAGGAGTTTTCAAACATTTTTGCAGCAGCTTTCCGAGGTGCGTGCTGTCACGCTCGTTTTTCGCGATGAAGTGCTTTTGCAGTTTGAAGAACGCCATAAAGATGAATCAGCTATTATAGCGTCGCTGCGAGAATTAGGAGACAATCCTTTTGGGTCGGTGTTGATCATTCGCGCGACAGAGCCGCAATTCTATCAGACAATTCTTGAAACCATTGATACGTCTCCTTATGCCGCTCTTATTGAAAAACAAGATTTTAAGGATCACGAAAAAGTTATTGAGCGTATTACGCATGTAACAGAGCGCGTAGAGCGTATTGGCATGGGGGTGGCATTGCTCTTTTTGCTTATTACCCTGCTCATTGTATTTAACACTATTTGGATCAAGCTCTATACGCATCAAGAGGAAATTGGCATTATGAAATTGGTGGGAGCGGGTAATTGGTTTATTCGTCTGCCTTTTTTTGCTGAGGGTGTTTTTTACGCGCTTATCTCTGTTGCTATCGCAGTTGCGCTCTTCTTTTCTTTTGTGGATACGCTGCAGCCGTTTGTAGCGGATTTCTTTGAAGGAAGCGCGGTAGATCTTGTTCCTTACTTTCAAGAACATTTTGTATTATTTTTTGGTACGGAACTTGGTGTGTTAATAGTGCTGACCATTATTTCCAGCGCAATTGCAATGAGGAGATACCTACGCGTGTAGTGAATAACTGCTTTTCGGGAAAACACCGGGTGTCGAGGAGGATCCGCCAGCTGGCGGAGACGGAAGTACACCCGGTGTTGAGGAGAAAAGTTCTATAACCTATATTGACCAACTTCATATTGTTTGTTAACGTTGTATTATCCTATGCTTGAATACATAATGGAAATTATCGCAATGGTGTTTGTGTTGATTATGATTGTAACTGTCGTACTTGGCTTGGTAGTTATTCTGGAAGTGTTTAATTTTCTCAATAACTACGGTGTTGCGCAGGTTGGTCCATCACGCGTGATAGCATTTGGTGTGGTGGCAGGAGTGTTCCTTTTAGGAGTTTATAAGATACATCGTCGATATAGAGAATTTCAGAATTATTAGTATCTCGGAGCCTATAACTTATAACAAGAAACATATATATAATTCACCTTTGACATAGGAGGTGTTGTGATGTATCGTGTTGTAAAAAATATCTTGCGGGATCGTCTAATGGTAGGACAGTGGCCTTTGAAGCCATTTATCCAGGTTCGAATCCTGGTCCCGCAGCCATAGTAATTAATTAATTTATTTAATATGAAAAAAATATTTATAGGTATAGGAATTGTTCTAGCACTTTTAATAATAGTAATAGTGCTTATAGTCACCGTATTTGTATTGCCAAATCGAAATACTATAATAAGAGAAGATCCTGCATTGTTACGTCAAGCGCCAAACGTAATTGATAATACGACAACCAATCTAAAGGAGGATCAAAATAATACTAACAATACTACTATGCAAAAAACATACAACACACCACCGTCCATGGTCATTGACCCGCAAGGTTTCTATATTGCGGTGATGCATACTACAGAGGGTGATATAACACTTGAACTTGATGCACAAGCAATGCCCAAAACCGTTAATAATTTTGTGTTTCTCGCGCAAGAAAAATTCTACGATAATACTATTTTTCATCGGGTGATGAAAGGATTTATGATCCAGGGCGGCGATCCAAAAGGAGATGGTACGGGTGGTCCGGGCTATCGTTTTGATGACGAGCCGTTTTCAGGCGAATATACGCGCGGCACAATTGCCATGGCAAATGCGGGACCAAATACCAATGGTAGTCAATTCTTTATTATGCACGAGGATTACCCTCTACCGCCAAATTATGTAATATTTGGGAAAGTGCACGAAGGCATGAAAGTGGTAGACACTATTGCCGCTGCTCCAGTTGATCGGAGCATCACTGGTGAGGTGTCTCAACCACAGCAACCGGTTACGGTCACCTCTATTGAAATAAGGAATATAAATGACGAGATACAGCCTGAACCGATTACAGCACAGAGTCCGGGGGAGTAAGAGATAAAAAAGAATGTCAGTAAAAAATACTCACATCACAGAGCAAGAGTCCACCGAAGGAAATGATCTCCCTGACGGAAAAGTAGGGGAGATTATTTCGTGGTATGAACAGAGCTTAGTTTTTCCAAAAACAAAACCATCAAAACAATTTCTACTTTGCCCTATAGGACTTGTCGGGGCAGGGAAAACAACTGTCGTGAAGCCATTGAGCAAAAAACTTAATCTATTGCGTATTTCAACTGATGAAATAAGGTTATTGCTGAGAGAAAAGGGTTATAATTATCTACGTACAAAAGAAATAGCTTATACTATAGTTAAAAATTATCTTGGAAAGGGGTATAGTATAGCCATTGATGCGGATTGTGTATCTCCAGAAACACAACAGCACATTAAGCGCTTGCGAGAAAAATATAGATTAGAGATTATTTGGATTCATATTAACCCTCTTCATACGTTTATAGAACAAAAATTACGAACTTATCCGTATACATCAGAAGGACTTTTTAAAAATGCGCAAGTTGGTATAGAAAATTATAAACGAAGAAAATCGCTCCATAAAAACATCAACTTTCCTTTTACATATACTTTCAATACGTCGCAACCTGATCTTCAATCACAAATAGATGAAGCGGTGAAAGAAATACGTAAAAAAATAGATTAAGGGTAGATTTTTCTTTTGTTCATATATTTGCTATACTATAAGCATATTTATCTTTTCAAAATACAGAGTATATGAAAAATATTTTACACGATATTGACTGGAGAAATCTGCCGGTCGCGAAAATGATAGGATTGGGTTTTCTCGCTGTACTCTTTTTTACTGTTGCGGTGTGGTTGATCGGCTTTGCATTTCGTTCCGCTTTTAGGGGGCCGCAAACATTTGACAGCAGCATGCCGCCGCAAATGGGTGTTGCATATAAGAGTATGCCTTTTGAAGAAATGGGTGGCGGAGGTGATGTTATGGGGTTATCGCAGCGTAATATCATCTACGATCAAGGGTACACACCTGGTGCAGACGCCGAAGCGTTTGAGATAACCGAGTATACGGGAACCATAAAAACAAGCAACTTGGATCGTGTGTGCGGAGAAATTGAAGTCTTGAGAGCGCACGACTATGTTATTTTTGAAAATGCGAATCGCTATGAGCGAGGGTGCAATTACACATTTAAGGTGGAAAATGAAAAAGCAGAGGAAGTGCTAAGTGTTATTGAAGGTTTGAAGCCCGAGGATTTGACTGCGAATACGAAAACGATTAAGCGACAAATTGATGACTATACCAATGAAATTGAGATTCTGGAGAAAAAACTTATTTCTGTTGAACAAACATTATTTGATGCACAAGAGGCATACGACGAACTGACGGTTCTTGCAACGAGAGCGCAAGACGTGGAAACTTTGGCAAAAATTATTGACAGTAAAATTAATTTGATCGAGCGGCTTACCCAAGAGCGTATTAATATTAAAGAACGAATTGATCGTCTAAATCGCTCAAAAGCGGAGCAGCTGGATCGTTTGAGCTTTACCTTCTTCCGCATCAATGTGTATGAATTTTTGATCATTGACGGAAAAGCGCTTAAAGATTCGTGGCTAGCGGAAGCTCAAAGTTTTGTGCGCGAATTCAATAAGGTAATACAAGATGTAACACTGAACTTGGCAGGATACCTTTTGCGCCTCATACAAATAGCTATTTATCTCTTACTGGCACTCTTCGTGATAAAATACGGTTGGCGCTTCGTCAAACGCATTTGGAGGTATTAGTAACAGGCAAGATACTTAAAACACCGGGTGTTGAAAAAGGTGCTCGGTGTTTTATTATGGAAAATTGTAGTATGTTAATTATTCATTTTATATCACTAGTGTCCGGTTAAAAATCCAATAAAGACAGTTGTTTCTGAGTCTGCTC
>CAZZDA010000008.1:0-28877 GCA_964652585.1 uncultured Gammaproteobacteria bacterium
TCCTCTTCTTTGAAAAAACGTTTTATTTCTTCTTTTGCGTTTTCCGTTGAATCGGAAGCATGTACAAGATTTGTTTGAATGCTCATAGCCAAGTCGCCCCGAATCGTACCAACGTCCGCGGTACGGCTCTTTGTTTGCCCCGCAACAAGACGTACTGCTTCCACCGCTTCTAATCCTTCAAGTGCCATCACTACTACCGGCGTTTCCTGCATGAATTTTTTAAGATTCTCAAAAAAAGGCTTGTCAGCGTGATGCGCATAGTGCTCCACTATTAATGCATCACTAATAGATACCATTTTAAGACCAATGATCTTCAATCCTTTACGCTCAAATCTACCTATAATTTCGCCAACAAGAGTACGTTGTAAAGCATCCGGTTTAATGATAACAAGTGTACGTTCCATAGCTCTCTTGTAACTCGTAACTTGGAACACATAACCAGAGAAGAGGTTATGAGTTGTGGGTTATGAGTTGTGTGTTTTAAGATTGTAACAGTTTTTTAATCTGTTCCTCCACCTGTGCGGGAGTAACATTAGCCTTTACGATATAATCAACTGCGCCAAGTTTTTTTCCTTTTTCTCTGTCAGTATCTTGTCCCAGATTGGTGAGGAGCACTACCGGCACATCTTTGAGTGCGTCAACGCTTTTGATGCTCTCTAAAACCGCAAAGCCGTCCATTTTTGGCAATATAATATCCAACAGAATGATATCAGGTTTTTTCTTTTTTGCAAGCTCCAAACCTTCCGCACCTTCTGCCGCTTGTGATACGGTAAATCCGCTCTTTTCAAACTTGAGCACATACATATCACGCAACATTGCGTCATCTTCTATAATAAGGATGTGTTTATTATCTGCCATATGGAACAGTATAGCACAAGAACTTAAAAACTCAAGGAACCTCTGAAAAACCCCAGATATGCTCATTTTTTAGAGATTTTTTTCTGCAACGATGAGGCGGAAAGCGTGGAAATACAGCGCAACTGAGCTTTTCGCTGAAGAAGTTGGAGGAAAAAATAATAAAAAAGGAGTGTTGTTTGGGGTTTTTCAGAGGTTCCTCAATAAGAAAATCTACGACCATCTATTCCTGTAAGGTAAGTATTGTTCCATCTGTTCTAAAAACCACATCCCCTTGTTCGTCAGTTCGCAGTATAGTGTTATCAAAATGCTGTAGACGCTCAAGCACCGTGTTATGCGGATGTCCATATCTGTTGTCGGTACCGACCGAAATAACCGCATACTCCGGCTGTATGGAACGCAGAAACACTTCGCCGGTTGACCTATCACTGCCATGATGCCCTACTTTCAACACCGATACTTCACTGAGCACTTGTGCGGCAAGAAGTTCGTCCTCCTCTTTCATGCCGCTATCGCCCGTAAAAAGGAATTCCGTATCTCCATACACTACTTTTACCACAAGGGAAGAGCTGTTAATGTCTCTCATTGTTCTTCCCTGTAAATTCGTAAGCGGATACAGAAAAGAAATATGTGCTTGCGTACCTTCTAAAGGAACAATCTCTTCGTGTGGTTGAGTAATAATATATGTTGGAATATGATGTACGCGCAGTTGTTCACGAAAATATGCATACACCGGACTTTTATACGCAATATCCGTAAAATAGACACTTCCTATGTTGTAGCGCTTGAACACTTCAATCAATCCGGTCACATGATCCGCGTGAGGATGACTTAACACTACAACCTCTATCGTTCTGTTAAAAAACGGAAGTGCGTCCCCTAATTTATGCATGAGTGTTTTGTCAGGTCCTCCATCTATGAGTATGTCATACTGTTGGGGAAGTTGTATGAGCGCGGCATCCCCCTGTCCTATATCAAAAAAGTGTACGCGCGCGCTTGGTTCTTGCGCACGATGCAAAAAAAGTAACAAGCCGCCACTGAGACAAAAGATTGCCGAGCAGAAGAGTATAAGACGTATAAAATGTTTTTGTAAAAAAGTACGCATAGTTTTTAGAAGCTCCTTATGACTCCCTACTCCTTTTCTTGTGCCATATGAACAATAGTATAGCCGCCGCATACATTACACCACCAAGCCATGCTGAAACATACGGTAAATCAACCGCGGCATAGGAAAGAGCGCTTAATACCTCCGCCACGCTAATAATGTATGTCAGTATTCCGGAAACCGGGTATGCAAGAACGAAGCCAAGAGAAGGAAATAATATCCCAACAAGAACAGTTATGAGTCCTGCAAGCATTACCAAAGGAATAACCGGTAATACCAAAAGATTCGCAAAGATACCTACAAGGGAAAAAGAGCCAAATGATACCGCTATCAGTGGTGCGGTTGCAACCATTGCTATCACTGTAGGAACCACATAGGTACTCAGTATACGTGATTTTCGCAACATACTCCATCGATCAGCAACCAGCGGTTCCAGATAGATAAGTCCGATGGTCGCAAGATAGGAAAGTTGAAAACCGGGGTCATAGAGCAATACCAATGGACTCCAGATCACCATAGCAGTGGCAGCTAAAAGCAACGGTACATGCATGACATACGGTCGTCCATTATGCTGCGCCAAAAGAACCAAAACACCCATAAGGGCCGCGCGGATCACAGATGCTTCAGCGCCTGTAAATAGTACGAAAAACGCAAGAGCCGCTACAACACCATAGAACGCTTGCTTGCGCCAGAGACCAAAAGCAATAAGGATACCAAAGACAATTCGTGCAACCAAAGTGATATTGTACCCGGAAATTGCCACGATATGACTTATACCTGTCCTCTGAAAACTCGTGGTTATTTCCGATGTAAAAGTGCTTTTAAGACCTACGAGCAGTCCCGCGAGCAAACTACTTTGCGGTTCCGGATACAACTTTTCCAGAATGTTGATAAAACCTGCTTTCAGTGTATAGGTATACCGTAGAGGAGCGGAAATTCCATTGCGCGCTGAGCTAGATGACACCTCTTCTATATGCGGCCAAAAACATTGTGTGTAGATACGTTTTCTCGCAAGATATTTATCATACGCAAAGCCATTGAACGGCTCCGGACGCGTAAGCGAACACGAAAAGATCAGTGTCGCGCCATGCGGCACCGGTGGATAAAGAGGGGCGATAACAAGTACTCTTCCTTGAATATGCCGCGCTTCGGTGCCATCTCCCACCGATTGAACTTCAACAATAATATGTTGATTTTTGATGCGCGACTCGGGGAAGCCAACAACTCTTCCCTGATAGTAATGGCGCGTACCATCGGCATACCAGAGAAGATGATCAGGGGTGCTCACGGGAACAGATAAAAGAACGCGTGCGATACCTATCGCTACGAATAAAAGCACCACACCGATCATGCGCACTCGGCGGAAGAATACGAGCGCCATTCCGACCACCGCGACAAATATCACACCTTTCTGCCACAACGTGAGTACGTTTATGTTTAAAGATGCATCAAAAAGTGTATGTCCTATGCCTGTTGCGAGCGCCGTGCCGCCAAGTACACCACAGCATCCGTAGAGAATGATACGCCTGATATATGCACTCGTCATACTTTACATAACCAGACGGCTCACCAAAAATCCCAGCATGGACCCGAAGGCAATGAGCGGTAATGCCGGTAAAGGCGTACGTTTTTCCTGACGAAGAAACAACCAATGATCAAGTGCAAATCCTGCCAACATACCCAATAACGTTCCACTAATCGCCCCTGTGCCATGCCCTCGTATACCCACAAGAAAAATAAGCGGGATAGCAAAATCGCCCGTACCAAAAAAAATAAACTTCCCATTACGCTGCACCGCGTCCAATCTCCCTCCTATATCACGTAGATGGCGAGGAATAATAAGCAGCATAAACACTCCTCGCTTAACAAGACTCTCAAAGCTCTCAATAAGTATGTTGCTTTTTTTGACCGCCCACCAATCATAGATGCTCAAAAATATGAGTAGTATAAAAAGTGCGAGCAATGGTGTTTGTAGTGTATGCGGATCAATGGCAAAGCGTAGGCCAAAATTTGCCGCAATACCCGCAATACCGCCTGCCAACACAAGATTATGTATCACCACACGCGGTATGACATAACGCGCGGCACTCACCGCAAGCGCCAAAAAGAAAGCGAGATAAAAACTTAAGAGAACGCCAAAGATCATATACCATCCCGTGAACATCGCTAAAAAAAGCAGTATTTCAAAAAATGTTTTTCCTTTCAGATATTTCAGCAATACAAAAAATAGCGCCGCAACAATAACGAAAAGCGCTAAAAATTCTCCAAGGCCTATAGGTACGAGCATCATACCGCTTGCAAGTTGTGGCGCTGCTTCTTTGACTGATGTTGCAACAGTCATATCTACGCTACTGCTTACCCATAGCGCGCATCCGGCAGCCGCAAGAACATAAAACCATTCTTGGAAAATAAAAATACTCTGTTGTTTGAAGTGTTTCATTGTGTTGTCGGTTGTTAGTTGTCGGTTGTTAGTTGTTTCACCTCTGCCTCCAAAAATTCCTGCAAGTCTCCATCCAGCACACCATCCGGATCTTTACTCTCTATGCCTGTGCGTATATCCTTCACCTGTTTGTACGGATGAAGTACATACGAACGAATCTGACTGCCCCATTCCGCAGCACGCACTTCACCGCGAAGTTTTTTTGTTTTCTGTTTTTGTTTCTCCTGTTCTTGCGCCAAAAGCTTTCCCTGCAAAATTTTCAACGCCGTTTCTTTATTTTGTGTCTGTGATCGCTCATTTTGACAACTTACCGTTATTCCTGTCGGTAGATGTACTACACGCACTGCCGAATACGTCGTTTGCACACCCTGACCGCCATGACCAGACGCAAGAAAAGTATCAATACGCACCTCTTTCGGATTGAGTGCAATCTCTTGTATTTCTTCCAGTTGTGGTAATATCTCGATCCGCGCAAATGACGTATGACGCATTTTTTCAGCATCAAACGGAGAAATACGCACTAAACGATGTACACCCGCCTCTCCTTTCAGCCATCCATAAGCATACACACCCTCTATCATGAGTGTTGCTGATTTCATCCCGGCTTCCGCTCCCTTGTGTTCATCTACCAGCCGAGTATCCCATCCTTGCCCCTCTGCGTAACGCATGTACATACGTAAAAGTTTTGCCGCCCAATCCTGTGCGTCAACGCCTCCCGCACCTGCTTGCACAGTTAGGATAGCTGAGTTGCTATCATGATTTCCTTTAAAAAATAAAAGAAGCTCGCGCTTCTCCACCTCTCGCGTAAGCTCGCTTGTCTTAGCTGCACAGTCCTCAAGAATACTTTGATCGCGCTCCGCAACACCAAGAGCAATCAGTTCCCTACACTCGCAAATACGCTGCTCAAGATCATCCCATATAGCAAGTATTTCAGTAAGTTGCGCTAATTTTTTTGTAAGTGTTCGAGCACGTTCCGCATCCTCCCATAGGTGAGGATCTTGTGTTTGCGTCTCTAGTTCTTTGATGTCCTTTTGTTTTTGAGAAACGTCAAAGTAACCTCCGAGCTTCTTGCACTTTCCCGAGGAGTTGTGCGAGTTGTGTATCTACTATTTTTGATTCGACCATAAAATCTTGAAACTCATAACTTAGAACTTGAAACCTTTTTCCTCTCCCACAAGGGAGAGAGGTTGTGAGTTATGGGTTATGAGTCTTTTGGAAATTCTTTTAAAGTTACCTTGACTTCTTTGATATCACCCTTATGGTACACTTTTATCGTAACTGTATCATCCAATGCAAGTTCTGAGATCACTCTGGCCAAGCTATTATTTTCATCAATACGTTCATTATTAATTTCCAGTATAATATCGTTCTCTTGAAACCCTGCTTTGTCCGCAGGAGATCCCGGGATAACCGCAAGAAGATCGGGTGCGTCCCCTCGTACAATGAGCGCGCCATAATCTATATCCATCTGATTACGCTTCGCAAAGTCTTTGGTCACGAGCGTATAACGCACCCCAAGCCAAGGACGTACAATTCTACCATACTGCTCAACACTTTCCACCATGCGCTTCGCTTGATTGACCGGTATGGCAAAGCCGATTAGCTGCCCGCGCGCAGGGTCGGTTACCGCTGTATTGATGCCGATCACCTCTCCTTGGAGATTCAAAAGCGGTCCACCCGAGTTACCCGGATTAATCGCCGCATCCGTTTGAATAGCCTCTTCAATAATTTCTGACCGCCCTAAGCCGTTACCTGCCGAAACTCTCCTATTCACACCTGAGATCACACCTTTGGTCACCGTATTATGATATTCCGCTAAAGCATCTCCAATGGCAATAACCGTTTGACCGATCTGTAAAGTATCTGAATCACCCAAAGAAACTACTGGGAGATCTTTTGCATCAATTTTTATCAGCGCCATATCATGTACCGGATCTTTTGCCAATACCAGCGCCTCAAATGTACGTTGATCGGAAAGCGTTACCGTATAAGTTGCGTCTGTATCATCAACTACATGCCGATTAGTCAAGATCATGCCATCTGAGGAAACAAGAAAGCCACTGCCGCCGCCCACAACTATTTTTTCTCCCAACACCTCATCTTGCGATCGCGGCTGCTGCTTTTCGGGAAATCCAAAATCAAAAAAATCGTCAAAGGGGAAAATATCCGGACCCGTACGCCCTGAAAAATCGGCGATTTCTTTACTGATAGAAATACTCACCACAGCAGACGCCACACGATCCACTACTTTAATGGTTTGAGAATCCTCCTTGACTTCTCTAGTCTGCTCTATAAAACTTCGCGTTTCTTGCTTGTCCGGAACTTGCCAGTATTGTTGCACTAAAAACCATGTGGTAGCACCGCCCGCAAGAGCGCCGGCTATCACACCTGCCACCACAAACGTTATCAGAGCAGTAAATTGTTGCTTTAACAATGACATACCCCTTTATTTTCCTATATATTCTTGTAGAAGCTCTATTTGTTCCGGTGTAAGATTCTGTACCACGTCAGTAATGTTTTGTTGCTGTACCCCTTGCTCTCCACCAAAAAGCTGGCTATACGTTGCAAGCACGCTTGAGAGATGCGGCGCAAAGACAATATAACCCCAAATAAGCGGAATTAAAATAAGCAACAGATAGATAAAGCTCATTACCCGTCCAAACAGAACATACCGGCGGGTTTTTTCGGTTGAGCGATAAATTTCTTTCAGAAGTGCATTGTTTTGCTCAACTATATCTCCCGCTTCTTCAATTTTTTTTAGTTGTGGCGAAGGCATGTATAATAGTGAATTTTAAAAATCAGACCTTCTTTTTGCGAGTACGTTTTCGTGCAGTCTTTTTTCGCAAGAGCGTATCAAGTGCCCGTTGAAATGTTTTTGCGTCCTGAAAATCTTCGTACACACTCGCAAAACGAATATATGCTACTTGATCAAGCCGCTTCAAATATTTAAGTATCATATGCCCTATTTTCTGTGCCGCTATCTCGTCCTTTTTTTGCTTTTGCAGATCACGCTCGATTTTACCTAAAAGTTTTTTGAGCGCATCTTTCGTTAAGGGTCTTTTTTGAAAAGCGCGTTTGATACCTGCTTCCACTTTCTGCCGATTATACGGCTGGCGCGAGCCATCACGCTTGATGACCATGAGATTGAGCACCTCTACTTCTTCCTGCGTAGAAAAACGAAAAGCGCACCGCAAACACTCCCTTCTTCGCCGAATAGCAAGCCCTTCCGATACTAAGCGAGAATCGACAACCTTCGTTTCAATATGATGGCATGCGGGGCATTTCATCGTTTTTTATCATGTTGCAGCTTTTTGCGAATGAAAGCCGGTACTTCAAGCTCCTCCTCTTCAGGAGATACTTCAAGCGCTTCGTCTCCCTGCTCCTCGTTTTTTACACGCTTGACTTTTCCTTCACGATCTTCCGCATATATATCTCCCGTCGTATCACGTGTATGGTCAGGAGTGCTTTCAGAGACAAAAGACGCTCCTGACATTTTTTCAACCGCTTCCCGTGCCTTTTTTCCACTATCCGGCACCTGTTCATAAAAACCCGTCGCAACAACAGTCACTTTCAGCTCATCTTGCAGCTTATCGTCAACAATAGCGCCAAAAATAATCTTGGCGTTTGGATCTGCTGAATTGGTAATAACTTGCGCCGCTTCACTCACTTCGTGCATGAGCAATCCTTTTCCAGCGGTAATGGTAAAGAGAATACCTTTCGCGCCATCAATAGCCAAATCCAAGAGCGGACTCGCAATGGCCGCTTTTGCGGCTTCCGCCGCTCGGTGCTCGCCGCGTGCTTCACCAATCCCCATAAGCGCCGATCCTGTTCCTTTCATAATTGCCTTAACATCGGCAAAGTCCACATTAATAAGACCCGGAACGGTAATAAGCTCTGATATGCCTTGTACGCCATGCCGCAACACATCATCCGTGATCGAAAAAGCATCTAGAAGAGATGTTTTTTTATCAATTACTTGCAATAAACGATCATTAGGTATAGTAATGAGCGTATCAACATTTTTCATCAGCTCGTTCAACCCTTGTTCCGCAATGGTCATACGCTGCGCCCCTTCAAACGCAAAGGGCTTGGTGATCACCGCGACCGTCAACGCTCCCACGTCTTGCGCCAATTGCGCCACAAGCGGAGCTGATCCTGTTCCCGTACCACCGCCAAGACCGCAGGTAATAAATACCATATCCGCTCCCTTGAGTGATTCCCGAATCTCATTTTCACTTTCTTCCGCTGCACGACGCCCCATGGCGGGATCCATACCGGCACCCAATCCTCTTGTTACCGTTTTGCCAATATGCAACTTTTCCCGCGCCAACGACAAGTGCAATGCTTGTACATCTGTGTTAATAACCGAAAAATCAACCCCCTGAATACCAAAATCAATCATACGATTCACCGCAGAACTGCCGGAACCGCCAACACCAACTACCTTAATTTTTGCAAATGTCTCAATGTCTGGTTTTACTTCGGGCATACTTTAATAACTTATAACCTACAACACATAACTAACAACAAAAGGTTTTTGTATTTTCTCTTTCGTCGTCAGTTGTAAGTTGTTGGTTGTTGGTTTTTTTATGGAATGAATGATTTAAATACTTTCTTCATAAGTGTAGTATCTTTCACTGATCGCAACTGCCTTCCCAACACTTTCCCCCATCCGCCAAACTTCCGCGTTCGCTGCTTTTCCACCGCAAAACCCCATTGCACTAATCCCATCGCCGTTGTAAGAGAAAGATCGTGCACCTCGTCTGCCATATGCGGCTGTTCTTGCGGATAACCTAATTGTGCCGGAAGCCGCAGATATTTCTTTGCAGCCTCTGTAAGGCCGGGTAATTTTGCACCTCCTCCGGTCAAGACCACGCCCGCAGGAAGCATACCTGCTCTATGAATCTTTTTCAATTCTTCCTCAACTTTTTCAAAAATTTCCTCAACACGCGCTTCAATAATATCAGCTATGTAACGCTTTGCGACGCGCGCTTCCTCACTCGCATCAAAGCTGCTCATATCCACCTCTTCACGCTTATTGATATCTTTGTTTTGTGCGGTTCCGGCAACTAGCTTTACCTTTTCTGCCGTATCAAGCGCGCAACGAAGACCTATAGCAATATCACCGGTAATATGGTCTGATCCTATGGGTAAAATAGCTACATGCATAATATCACCCTCCTCGAAAACCGCAACACTTGTGGTTGCACCACCAATGTTTACCAGCACAACACCTAAGTCTTTTTGACGAGCGGTCAATATACTTTCAGCTGTTGCAAGTATTGATACCACCACATCATCAACTTCAAGTCCTGTACGATGCACCACTTTCACCAAATTATTAATTTGAGAGGAAAGACCCTGTATAATATGCGCTTCCACTTCCAGACGCACACCGGAAAACCCTACAGGATTCTTTATACCCTCCTGTCCGTCAATATAAAACCGGTGAGGAATAACGTGCAAAATTTCGTAGTTTGGCGGAGTTGCAACCGCCTGCGCAGCCTCAATAGCTCTTTCCACATCACTTTCTTGAATATCGCCACTGCCTTTTGCAACCGCGACAACACCGCGACTTACTTCCGAACGAATATGCGCGCCCCCCATACCAACCCATACTGAAGAGAGCGGCTGCCCTATCAATCGCTCTGTTTGCTCAATAACCGCGGATACCGATGAAACCGCGTCTTCAATACTGGTCACCACGCCTTTAGATATACCTTCTGCCGGCACGATAACTTTTCCGACTATCTGCAAAACTTCCTGACGCTCTTTTGTTGCCGGAATAAGCGTCCCCAGTACCATTTTTATGGCAGTAGACCCAATATCCAGCCCCGCCAATACCTTTTCTTCTCTCATGATTATAATTAACTAACAACCGACAACCAACGACTTACCACAAGGTTTCATGTGCGTATTTCGTTATTTTTATTTATCAAGTGGGTTGTGTGTTGTATGTTATGAGTTGTAAGTTAATTTCAGTATACCCCAAAATACGCTTTTTACCAAATAATACTTGGGGAAAACCCCATCTCACATAACTCACAACATGGAACATGAATCATAAAACATTGGACACCTTTTTCAGAATAACAACCTTATGTGCGGTATAAACAACATCATGCCAATAATAATAGCTACCAAGACTGCGATAAGAACCGCCGCAGCCATCATATCCTTGACCATACCCGCATAAAAATGAATACGGGGCTTTGCTATATCAATAAGTTTTTCCGATACCGTGTTCACAATTTCCATAAGCAACACCAATCCTATAGCAAAGATAAGAAGAGCAAATTCCCATAGCAAGAAATCCAGTATCAAGGCTATACATACTGCTATCACTGCCATCACAAGATGCAGAGAAAAATTCCTCTCTTCCCGAACAAGAAAGATAAGACCATGCCAAGCATGACGGACGCTGTTGAATAATCTTTGCATACTCTAGTAACCTCTGAAAAATTCAGATAGGTTCATTTTTAGAAGTTTCTTTATTTAGTGTAAGGAAGAAAACTTTTTCTTGTATATTTCCTCGAGTATTTTTTGCTCTACCGCCTCCATTGCTTTTTTTCCTCGCTGGCTACGATGTTCATATCCCAATACATGCAAAATACCGTGGATAATAAGATGTGTTGTTTCTTCTTCAAGAGTTACTGTACGCTTTTTTACATCTTTTGCAATAACACCTTTACAAAGAACAATTTCCGCTTCATATTTTGTGTCATCGTCTTTATAGGGAAAAGTGAGTACATTGGTCAACATATCTTTACCACGATACTGTTTGTTCAACTCACGCATACGTGCTTCACCAACCCACACAAGAGACAGTTCAATAGTAATACCACTTCCTATACGATATCGCCGGCATGCTGCCAAAATCTGTTCTAACCGCTTTTTCGGATAGCGCACTGACGATGGTTTATGTATGGCAAAAGTGATGTTAATGTATCGCATAGAAAACAAAAGTGCAAATACAGAGCGCGCACTTTTTTAGGACGATAGCAACAACAATAACGGTAACAATGCGGCAAAACCGCGTGATGTCATGGCTATGGTCATAGCTACTCTTCCGCGTCCTCGATCGTATCTATAATGTAAGAAAATGTTGCCTTGTAATTAAGTGCTTGTCCGGGACCCGCATTGTAACTGAAAATAGAGACTTTATCCTGTTTTGCAATATATATAGTAAGTCCATCAACACTGCGAACTGCCGGATATCCTGCAACACTCGTTTGTGCTTGTACATTTATTGGTACACCGGACTGTTCTTGATACCATTCAGCAAGAGAAAGACTTCCTACATTATCCTCAACAAGAAATTGAAAAAATTCTCCTGTTGGGGCGGTAAAACTCATTTCTCCTACAGCAACAGTTCCCGTTCTCTGCCAAGAAACCGGATAGAAGAATGTGAAAGGAAAGCCATGTACCCGCGCAAAAATACCGCTCTCGGCCAAAGTTCCCGCACCTTTTGGATTATACTGATTGGCTACTTCGCTGCCGTCCGCGTAGGTATCATTATCCGTATCACTCCTCTCACTATTTGTCCCATAGAGTACTTCCTCAATATTAGTCAAACCATCACCGTCTGTATCAACACCATTAGCCGGTACAGGAGGTGCTATAGGCATTGCTTCTATCTCGATTATGTCTTCATCAGAACCTTCTACACCTTCATCTACAGGTAATGCCACGGTAACTGTCGTATCTTCTACTATGTCTGTATTATCGCGATCCTGTTCACGTACAGTATCATCCTGTTCTACCGAAGGTTGCGGCATTTCACGCTCCGTTTCAGTTGCTATAATCGCTTCATTCTCCGCCTGTTGTATTTTTGTGGTGAGATAGTAGATCGCCCCCAGCCCACCGGTAATCACCACCGCAACAATAACAAGAATAATAACCCAAAAACCAATTTTTGGTGCATGCGGCGTCTCTGTTTCCTCTAAATAAAAACGCGCGGGCATAGTTTTAATGGTCGGTGCCTGCGCCTGCGTTTCAGAAGCTGCCTGACCTTGCACCCCCTCTGTTTCCGGTGTACTTTTCTGCGGCTGCGTATTAAAAACAGGTGTGGGTGACTCAAAACCGCCGTGCGCAGCTGTACGGTCGTTTTGTTCCACTGCTTGTTCGTTCTTTTCTTTGGTCTCTATGAAAGGGAGAGGCATTAGAGGTTATTGGTTAGAGGTTGTTGGTTGCTTGGGGGTGGTACGAGCTTCCCTTCTCCTGCCGGATTATAGCCGTTGCGCACTTCATCACCGTCAAGATAGGTGTCACCATCTGTGTCATTATTGAGAGGATCCGTTCGAAATGTATGTACCTCCTCGTAATCCGTTAAACCGTCTTTATCGGTATCTAGTAAGTTGATATTCGTGCCATAATCACGCTCTTCCACGTCAGTAAGACCATCTTTGTCGGTATCAAGCGGTATATTTTCTTCCGGTTGTATTATCTCTTCTTCAAGGAAGATATTTTCAGAGGGACCGCTTAGGGTATCATCAATAACCACGACGGGCTCTTTAATCGCTGCCGACTCCTCATTTGTTTCTTCCATATTTTCTGTTGCGCCTATAGGCTGCTGCTCAACATTTTCTTCCATTACTACTTCACGCCCCATAAACCACCAAATACCATACGCAAGAAGACCGCCAACTATAACCACCACAAGTACAACAACAAGTACGCGCATAAGTATTTTAAGAAAGTGATTATCACTTGTAGACATGCCGCTTGTTGCTCCTTCCGTCATATTTTGTTGCGGCGGATGAGTTGTTTGAGCGGCAGGATCAACATCATCAAAAATATCAATTGGCTCCGGTTGTACGGACGAGGTTTCCGGAGATTGCGGCGCCACAGGAGCTGGTTGTACAGATATGGTCGGAGGTGCCTGTTGTTGAGTCTGTGCAGAGGTAGGTGGAACAGGCGCTGCTTGTCCTGGAGCAGGGCTTTGCCCGGTTTGCGGCGGTACCGCTCCCGCAGATGTACCCGGTTGTTGAGTATCTTGCGATTGGTCGTCAAACATAGAAATAACGTACAACTCACAACTTATAACCTGCAACAGAGAATACATTTGTATTTTGTTGTAAGTTGTTGGCTGTTAGTGGTTAGTTGGCATTACTTGAGTGTAGCAAAAAATCGTATTTTAGGCAAAATCAATTGTCATTTCGACTGGAATGACATACTTTGTTGTAGGTTACTTTACTCAAATGGAATAATAATATTTTTAATTTGTAATGGACCGCAAATTTGTAAATTATTGATTTGTCCGTCAACACAATCCGCATCGTTCGTGCAAGCTTGTCCTATGGTTCCTTCCAGTATACATTCATTACCAATTGGACAAGGAATACCGGTAATATTACATAAGCCAGTGCTGGTATTACAGGAGTCGTCATCCGTCCCCACCTCACAATATCCATTTTTACAAATACCCGGACAATTATCAGCATTTGTACAGACTTCTCCTACGCGCGTACCTCCAAAGCAAACTTTCTTATCATCAACACCGGTTACCGTATCATCACCCACACCGGGATTAGCCAAAAGCGGTAGATCATCTTCTATATCCGGTGATCCCACGTCACGACAATAGAAAGTTTCAAAATTGGTATTTGCACAGGTTCCCGGTCCCAAAGGCGTTACATCACAGTTCGCGTTTGTATCTTGATATGGAAAGTTCGCAAGTTCCGGCCATGGATTCTGACACATAAAATTGATTACCCGAATATTCGCGGTCTTAGTTCCCGCAAGTCCCAAGGGATCAGTTGCAGTGACCGTAACCAACGCACTGCCATTAGTGGTATTGGTGTCTAAATAGACATTTTGTGCATCTACCGCACCGGGAAACGCTGCCCAGCCAGGACCGGCAGGTAAGTTGGTTGTGTCCCAAAAGTTTGTGATAAAGCCGTTCGCATCTGACTTATCCCATACATAGTCTGCAAGCAGATCATCGCCATCGGCGGACTTTGCTTGTGCTGAATAATGATGTTGATTGCCAGGCTCATTAGGTTCTGTTCCCGGACCTCCCAGATCTGTCGCGCCATCTGCCTGATCCCCGTCACAATTATTCAGCTCCGCGCAATTGAATAGGTCTACATTCGCGATCGCTCCCGCGTCCGGAGCATGAATGGTAGTTTCCACGCGAGCAATCTGACAAATTTCAGTTCCTGTGGTAAAATTCCATGTTTTGATCCCATCCATAGCAACACCAGCGGCGCTTTGAATGCTCTTTGGCGAAACGTGACGAATGGTAACTGTATCGCCAATAACTAATCCTATTGATCCTCCCAGATCTCTAAATCGCCATCCGCCACCCAAATTTACTGATCCTGTTATTTGCAGTGTAATATGCCAGTCACCTCTTGGTGCTTCAATCATAACACCATCTGTTCGATAGTCCGCATCCCAACCCCATTCAATGACATCGCCTGCTTGCAGTGTGACAGGAAGATGTGTATTCGTAATAGTTTCGCCATTAATTTTGTCACCAAATGAACTATCAGCGTCATCAAAATCCAGTACGTTTACTCCTGGTGTCACACTGACTACTCTATACGTCACTTTGCCGTTTACTACAGGAAGTACAGAAGGGTCGTCATGTACCATGCCTATGTACGTCTTATTTTTCATCACATCGCGATAGGTAAACATGGTGCTTGTGTCAATATTACCTCCTGCTACAACCGGATTGTCCGTACGCATAGATCCGTAACCAGGCAATCCTGCACAGCTTGCAAGATCACACTTTCTATATCCATAGAACTCTTGAGCTGACCCTTCTCCGTAAAACGATTCTACATTCGTCGTAAGAAGTGAACCGTTGCGAATAACCGAAATACCTTCTGCGGTATTTCCGGTTGTAAGTGAAAGAATTTCTTGCTCATTCAAAGCACGATCGTAGATACGTACATCGTCAATTGCGCCATCAAACTCTCGCGGTGCTATAAAAGCAGTATCTCCAATCATAAGATCAGCATTATTTGCTTTGATTTGCGTAGCAACTGATTGACGCCCAACTTCAACACCATTCACAAAGAGAATTCCTTCTGTGCCATTATAGGTAAACGCCACATGCTGCCACACACCGTTTATAATAGCATTATCTACTCCTTTAAAGTTGATTTCACCATTGATATTGGCATGTATAGTATTAAAACCATCACCTCTCAACGAGAAAAAGAAACGATCGTCGTTTGCCACTTCCTTACCTAAAATACGCGGAAAAGAGTTTGGAATAGATGTTGGATTCACCCACGCGGAAAAACTGACTTGTGTGTCTAAATTATTAATTTCCGGCAGAGGGTCAGACACCGTTATCATATCACCAGGCGCATTGAATTCAATTGACTGACCAAGTCCGGGAGCGCCGGCCAAAAATGCTGTACCGCTCTCTACACCATGATATCCATTACCACTAGAATCCAGTACGTCATCGTCAAACGTCCAGTGCGCTACGAGCCCGTTATCCAATCCGCTTTGCGTGTCATTGAGCGTTACCCGATATTCCCGGTCAGACTCCAATATGCCACCCGGTACAAGATCAACGGTTGTCGCTTCACGATTGATCGAGTGTGACAACTTGCACCACACTTCCGTTACCGCACGCACATTCTTTCCTAAAAGCTTGTTCCATAAGTCTTTGACATAGGCAAATGCTCGACTGAAAAACCCTTGGGGTTGCAGATTGTCCGGCAGTACCGCAAGTCCCGCACCCGGCGGACAATTGCCTTCAAGCGTATAATTTGCTTCCAGGAGCGTGTTGTCGGTATAGCTGCTCGTGTTCATGACTTCGCTGAATTCGGCAAATATGCGCGCGTTGCGGCATACACCACCTGCTGTTGGTTCAAAGTTTGTTACATACGGTCTTTGATAGCAACAGGTCGTATCACCCACGCCGAAGTTGCAGTCATTGTCATAGAGACATGCTACCGCAGGATCATTGCTACAGGTATCTCCAACACCATCGCCGGTCGTATCATCACACGTTCCTATCGGATTCCCCGGTGGAACGCCACACTGACTGTCGCTCACATAACCACATACAACTGTTAGCTCGCCGCATTCCGCCGTATCCGTGCAGGAGAGTGCTGCAGGAAGCCCTGGTGGATTAATAACCGATTCAATATCAACCGTACTGCCGCCTGAAGCACCGCTCAAGGCTTGAGCACCAGCTTGATATTCATTTACCGGTGGCGGAGGAATACTATCTATAATACTCGCAACAGCAGCATCAGATGACGACCACGCATAATTCGGATCATATGCAGATGCATCTAATAACTGCCCTTTGATACTGCACTCATCCGGCGAACTATATACTTCCGCCACATAGTCTTGCGTGGCACCGATGGTATGCAGCTCCGCTTCGCGCGGTTGCACCGCCAGCCTATCCGGTTCGCAAGCCTTATCTTTGGTACCAAAATCCCACGCGTACGCATTGCAATCCTGCCACTCCAGAGGTTGGTAGCGAATTTTGTACATGTAGCCATTCATGTTGCCTGGAACAGGGTCAGTAATAATGGTATTGTCTGACGCGGTAAAGTAGAGTCCTTTAATCACAGGGTCAAGATCATTGATGCTGTCATTATCAATATCTATCGGATTAAAAAGATCGGTTGCCAAATCATCTGCCGCAATATAGCGCCCCACGCCAAACGTCCACACATTTTCAATATCTTCGTGTGGTTTGTTCAATTTTTTAAAACCATCTCCTTTGTCTTCCCATACTTCCAGTGTTGAGAGCCGTTCTGTCGCTGAATCATAGGCAGAGGTAAACGGAAGAAGTGTTGTCGTGTCAACAAAATAGTACACATTGCCGGTAATATCGTCCGCGACAGGTGCGACCGCAACGTCAGTACCCCATGTTGTATCAAGAATATATTCATCCCACTCACCACCACAGTATACATCATTAGCGCTATTGTAGTTGAGATGAGTTAATAGTTTATTGCTCGCACTTTCTACAGTATCAGGATAGATAGCCCTATACAAAGAATTTGGATTGAGCTCTGTCCCCGCAGGCAGAAGACTCACTGTATGTTTATATTCCTTCGTAATAGCACCTGCTTCAAGATCAATAATATCTGTTTCTGTATATTTCACTGGATCCGGATCTGTCATTACCACAACACCCGGCGTACCACCGGTAATATCACGCAGCTCAACCCCGCCAAAAGTTATATTATCCATTCCAATATTGAACAGCACAGCGATCTCTGCGTTCAAACACGCCGTCTCGCACATAGGCCATTGATCGATAACATAAGGATCAGCAAATTCTACGGTTACTTCCGCAAAACTACTTCTAGTAACACCTCCTATTGTTGCATCAACATTTATATGAACAGGTATATCAGGAAGTGTTTCTGCAAGCGCTTGCACCTTTGTTGGATTGCTATTTACAAAAAGAGGGTTAATATCTACTCTTGCAACATCATTAGACGACCATACCTGCGACGATCCTCCTGGTGGCCAAGCAACTTGGCAAAAATACTTTGAATCCTGAGGCGCCCAAAGAAAGTCTTTTTCTTCCAAGAGTTGTGTAAAAATATCAGAAGGTGGAATAATAGACACAAGATCAAATTCACAATTAAGATCATTTGATGTTTTAAACATTGATCTATAAGAATCAAGAGTACCACTGCCGTCATAGTCAAAATTTAATCTGGTCAATGAATCGCCTGAAAGATTAGTAACACTGTCTTTAATAATAAGTCTGTACCATGTGTCTATATCTAAATTTGTCCATGAGCCAGCACCATCCAAAGGAACACCAACGAACACCGTTGCAAGCGATCCATATACAGGATTGTGATTTGTTGTATTCCAAACAAAGACAACAGACATATCAACTTCACTGACCGGTACTGTACATGTTCCGTCTGTACATTCTTCCAATAAAATATTCGGGTGGATAGTAAAATCAGCAGGATCCCGCAAAGTCGTAAAATCAATCTCATCAGAGAACACTTCCAATACACCCATATTAGGACATACTTGTGTACCACCACTCCAAAGCGTTGAAGGTGAAGGAGAAGGCAGTACTTGACACTCCATCGAAACAGTACAAGCAAGACCATTATTGCTGCAAGTATCATCTGTACCATCGCCATCAGTATCTTCGCATGCACCTGTTATAGTACCCAGACATTGTTCTACCACATGCGGAGGTGTTGGCAACACGCCCGTTGAAAAGCGGAAGCTGTAAGTGCTGGTTACGACACCCGGAGGCGCAGGACATGTTCCGGCAGGACGGCATGAGCCGTCGCCACAACATTGGTTCACCCCTGACGCCTCACACGCTACCGGCTCGCACATGCCAACAGAAAAGTTAAGTTGATTGCTCGGAGGTGCCGCGCCGACCGTTACATTTACCGGACCGGTTACCGCTGTAAACGGTACTTTTGCGTCAATTTGTTCATCAGCCCAAGAAGCAATATCCACTGGCGGCACCACAACACCATTCCAAAAAGTTATGGTATCAATTGCCCCTCCAAAATTTTCACCAAAAAGAGAAATATCCAACCCTTCCGGTCCATTATTCGGCTGGAGTTTACAAAGCTGCGGTCCAGGCACACCGCCTACAACCGTAAAATTACTTGGACTAAGATCAGACGTGGTATCCGTACCGCCGGCATTGGTACGCACCTCAATAAAACCGCTTGCGGGAGCACCAACAGGAACCTTCACAATAATTTGCGTATCTGACCAAAAACTATCCGCGCACGCGGCAGGGAAAGTGAAATCTCCTTCAACAGCTCCCGTGACAGTATCACAATTAATGCCGTCACAGAAAATAACCGTACCGTTCGCGCCTCTGCTCGCCCTAAATCCCGATCCGGTGATCGTTACATACCGTCCCTCGGGTCCCGTGTCCGGGGTAAAACTTAAAATATTCGGTCCCGCAACGCCTGATACCACGTCAAAAGGCAGGGCATTGGAATACACATCTCCCGGATTTTTTACGCGTACCGAGATATTGCTTTTCGACGCAATATTCGGCACGTCAAATTGTATTTGCGTAGCTGAAAGCGGATTAACGCTCAAGGCACTGATAATGCTTGGCGCTACACCAAAATCAATATCCGCTACATCAGGCCCCACTATATCTATATTAATACCCTCTCCAATCCTCGTATCTCCAAACGCGCCGTTGTCCGTGTCAAAGGCGCACAGTCCCGGACGCGGAACACCGTCATCAGTAGCATTGCTAATACTCGGGCCATGCGTATCATTGGTACGATCAAACATGGCATCGCTTCGTATGACCATAATAGGTCCATCGGGCAGTACCGCGCCCACCGGCACTTGTACCGTAATGGTGGTATCTGTCCAATAATTCGTACAATTCGCATTTATTAATCCAGGATCGACTCCTTCAATCTCAAAAGGATCATTGCAAAAATCACCATCCCCATCCGCATCATCCCCGCAAAACGTAACTGTTCCCGGTGGCGGTAAGGCTCCCAGGAAATCTTCTCCGTAAATCGTAATCAAATTGCTCTCGTGCACTAGAGGTGTATCATCGCTCGCGATATCGGGCGTACCCGCGTCATCAGACGGACTCACATAGGTAATGGTCGGCACGCCAAAACAGACCGATAGTTCATGGCACGCATTGCCCGCGCAACAGCCTGAGGCGCACTCGCCATTGACATCACAAGTAATAATCAGTAAATCAGGATTACTGGTATTTGGTCCAACGGTTACGGTCACGTCACCAGTAATAGCGGGAGGAGGTATGGTAACGCCGGTAATTTTATTGGGTTCCCATAGCGCCGCCGCGTTCACGTCAACACCGGCGCCGCCATCGTTAAAAGTAACTACTTCCCCCGCGGCTCCCGATCCAAGCCGCGCGCCATAAATATCAAGGGGATCGCCGTTTTTTGCCGAAGAAGGGTCAATGCAGAATATTGCGGGACCTGGAATTGCTCCCGTGATTTTAAATTTCGGCGCGTAACCGCCATCAACAATTTCATTTGAATCAGGAACTCCCGCGCTATTTTCCACGTGTACAACATAGGGCAAGGGATCAATAACCAGCTCCGGCTGCAAAGGCTTTTCTTTAACTAAAATCTTAATGGAATTTTCCAACCATCGCACACCGCCATCAAGAGGACAGCTGATAAGCTCTACCTCACTCACTCCTATTGCCGGATGTTCAAACACTACCTTTCCGGCATCGGAACCGAAGCGGTAGCCGCGGATCGTTACACCGCTTTCTAAGCCGCCATTATCAGGGATAATATCACACACATAAGGAGCTGTTGTGGTCGGATCGGCGAGTTTTGCCTTATCCTCACACCAGCCGGGTAATGGCAGTCCGGGATCACCTGGACCGCCGCCGGGATCACCGGGTACACCCGGATCTCCTCCTGTTGCGTCAATGAGTGTCCGTGTCACAAAAAGTACAATACCGTATGAAGAGAAAATAATAATCAATCCAATAATGCCGTTGATAATAATAAGTTTTGCTTTGGAAATTTTGTCCGCACGCCCTCCCGCCGTCATCCACACAAAACCGCCGTACAGCATGACCAGCAATGCGACAATACCCAAAAAGCCAAGCAATATCTTGACAATGGATGTGATGGCTGAGCGCAAATCCCGCGTACCAAAGCCCAAGTCGCCGCCATACGACACGCCAAAGTCCAGAGGCTGCGCGGACACACCAACAGCAACACTGAATAGCATTGCTGTCAGTATGGTGAGAAAAAGAAGTTTTGTTTTTTTCGAAAACATTGTTTATGGATTCCCGCCTCCGCGGGAATGACAGAGAAAATATTTTTAATGTCTGGACTTACGAAGTCGGCAAATTGAGGATTTCAAGTTCTAAGTTATGGGCTATGAGTTACGAGAGTTTAGTTCGCCACACAATCAACTACACCAGCTCCCATGACCACGCCATTGCATCCGAGAGGATCGGTTGGCAAAGATCCAAAACTATTATCCCCCGACGGCGTAAAACAATTTTGATAGCCATCTTGCACGCCCGATCCTATTCTCGCGCCATAGTCGGTCATGTCAGCAAAATCACTATGCACGATAGATACCATTGTTTTATCAATAGGATTACCATCATCGCACGCCTCTCCTTGCACAGTGTCGGGCGGTGCTAAGGGGTTGGTACCACATTCACCTATCGCACTTCCCATAACCGGATTCCCTTCATACAAACATGATGTGGAACATCCGGCAACACCTAGCGGATCACATTCTTCTCCTCCGCCATCAGGAAATAACGATCTATCAAGATTGCCGTCACCGCACAAACCTCCTTCACTTTCACAGAATGAGCTGCAACCATCACCGTCCTCATTATTTTTATCATCACAATCTTCACCAATGCCATTATTAAGCCGCTGTACCGTACCATCACCGCAAAAACCCTCCAGCATCCCCGCAGGCGTAGGATGTTCACGCAAACAGCTGTCAGAGCACCCGTTGCCATTCAGTGGAGGATTTTCCCCGTCATCACACTCTTCTCCATAATTGATAACCCCATTACCACACTCATCAGCCAGAATATCCCCACCGGGCGTTATATTTCCCTCCCAGAGACACACCTCACTGCACCCATCACCCGCGTCAGCACCTCCATCATCACAATCTTCCCCTCTTCCCACCACGCCGTCGCCGCATACCGCGGATGGCTCATACAGGCATTCCGAGGAGCAGCCGTCCCCATTGCGATTATTCCCGTCATCGCACGCCTCGCCTTTCAGCGGCTCTACCGTGCCGTCGCCGCATTCCCCAAACCCTTTTCTCGAATTTCCGCGAAACAGACATTGGCTCGTACAACCATCCCCCGTGGTATTGTTGATGGTATAGGCAATGGGATCAGCCAAAGGATACAGCAATGTTATATATTCATGCGGACCTTTATAACCGCTATCCGGCTTTAAGGTAGCAGCGTTTAAGAGTTCATTAAAATGCATTCGTACAGGGTCTTGCAGATCAACATTAGAGCTTGCCAACGGATCTAATGGCTCTAAATACGGCGTAAAATCCGCTCCTACAATTTCCAAACGCGGCGGAGTAAGATCCATCTCATCGCCAGTGTCAAATGACCAGTGAAAATCGTCCGGTGGTGGTGCCGTGCCTTCCGCTGTTCCATTTCCATTTCCATCAAGCGAATTCCCTACCATATCCACCACGCCATCAGGTAGGGCAATTGCGGCGGGGTCAGGGGGATCAGCTCCGGGATTTTGCAATGTCGCCGCTTTCACCGTACCATCAATGGTAGCCGTAAACGGCAGACAGTACACTGTATCACCGCAGCTATTAGTACCGCACGGATCGTCGGAAATAAACGTCACGGTTCGATAATTGCTGCTGATACTGTATATGCCGGTCAACGCGGGTAGAGGCGGAGCTGGTGCTCTTTTGGCAAGATTGATATTTGTAAATCCGGGAACAATACCCGTGGTCGTCGTAGGATCCACCTCTTCCGTAAAAGTAATTTGTACGACCACATTTGGCGGAATACCGGTTGCGTTATCTACGGGCACCACCCTCTTGACTCTCGGCGGTGTCGTATCCAATTCCGTTGAGGTTCTAAAATCCCAGTGATAGCCAAATTTTACCGGCGTTCCCGGAGGAACAGAAGGAATTGGTGTCACAAAAAACGCATCGTCAAGAGAATAGGTTCCCAGCGGATCAAATGCCGGTGTTCCGTCTTCTTTGAGAACGACATCCGTAAGACCCACCCGATACCACACATTATCAATGGGATTACCTAAATAAACATCTGGCTTAATAGATATTGTTCTCTTATCAGAAGTTGCCGAAACAGTTCCTCCAATTGGAATCACCGATGGATCTCCGTCAGCAAAACGATCTCTCTCTAAAATACGAATAACATCAGTCTTCAAAGCGCTGTCAGCTAAGGGGTCAGTACGAACCGTACCCAGATCCATCGGCTCTTTGAACGTAATGATAATCTTGGTATTTCTCGGAATATCCGTACCATTGCGCGGCGGCCAGTGACTTTGGATAATACCGTTGCCAAGCGCGCCAATACCGCCTCCCGGTACGCCTCCGCCGCCGGGACCACCGACTGTTCCAACGCCGGTTGCGCCCAAAAGCATATTGAAAATAAATATGGTAAACGCGTAAGAGCCTAAAATAATCACCAATCCGATAACACCGTTCAACAATGTTTTCTTTGCCGCCGCGATACGATTTGGCTCATTACCGGAAGTCATCCATCGCCAACCCGCATACAGCATGACGATGAGCGCAATAATACCCAACAGTCCTAAAAATGCCTGTACGATACGTATTATAATACGGCGTGGATCACCTTTTTCAAGCCCTGTCGCCTGTCCCGTATCTTCCAGACCCTGCGCCGCCTCACCTTCCGCCACCTCCCCTTGCGCGAAAACCGCGTCCGGCGCAACAAAAAACAGCGCGAAGCACACGAGCACGCTGCCAATAAGCGCTAGTTTTAAGAGTGTTTTTTTATTTTTGCCGACAAGCATGGGAAATCCTCAACTTAATAACTAACAACCTACAACTAACAACAAAAAAGATTTTGTAATATCGTTCATAATATAATGGTGTTGTGAGTTAATTGTTCAGCATCTGCTGAACAAGTTTCTTAACCTCTCCCCCATCCGCTTTTCCCGCCACCTCTTTCATCACCGCACCCATAACCTTTCCGATATCCTGAGCTCCCAAAGCACCTGTGTCAACAATCACTTTTTGTACCATATCCCGCAACGCATCTTCAGTAAGCGCTTGCGGCATATAGCGCTCATAGATCGCAATTTCCGCGTCCTCTACTTGCGCGCGCTCTTTATCTCCCGCCCGACGATACAACTCACCGCTTTCACGTCTGCGCTTTATTTCCGTCCGCAGTACTTGGATAATTTCGTCATCGGTTAGCGCTTCTTTTTTGGTAATTTCCGCGTTTTTTAACGAACTCTTAAGCAACCGTAGTGCGGAAAGCAGCTGCGGTTGCTTGGCTTTCATGCTGTGGGAGAAATCCGCTTCTATACGCGAAGCAATTGACATGGCGCATCTTTATAACTATCGTTTGGTAAATTTTTTTCCTCTTTTGTCTTCGACAAGTTTGCCAATGCGTTCAAGGTACGCGCGTTTTTTACGATTATCCATGCGCTTTAATGCTTCTGCTTTCAAACGTCGGTCGCTTTTCGGCTTCCCGCGAAAACGTGATTCTTTTACCTGCACGAGACGCTTGCTGCGCTGTAAGGTTTTATTGAACCTACGGAGCATGCTTTCAAACGTTTCTCCTTTTTTTCTCTTAATTTCAGTCACGTATTATGTCACCTTCCTTTCTGCTATGTAATGTGGTGCTACCACCAGTGATAGCATACCATGTTTAATAAAATAGACCAAATATATTTTATGATCTATGATCCGTTTTTTAACTTCTTTGCCACAACATCCTTCACTTTCTTGAGATCAACCACTTCTTGATTGCTATTTTCCATGTCCCGCAACAATACGGTCTCATCTAATACTTCTTTTTGTCCAAGAATAAGCGTATAACGAGCATGGAGCTTTGATGCCAGCTCCAGTTGACTTTTCAGGCTATTTTTTGAAAAACTCTCCGCAACAGAAAATCCTTCGCGGCGCAAAACATCAAACAGCATTAACGCTTTTCTTTTTGCCATAACCCCGAGCTGCGCGACAAAGATATCAACACCAGGTTTTGGCGGTAGTGAAATTCCACGCTGCTTAATCTGTAAAATAGTTCGCTCAACACCAAGTGACATGCCGGCAGCAGGTGTCGGCCGTCCGCCAAGCATTTCCACCAATTCATCATAGCGACCGCCGCCAGCCAAAGCACTCTGCGCACCCTCCTTATCATCATTATCCGGCACCACTTCAAACACCGTCTTGGTATAGTAATCCAATCCGCGCACCAAATAGGGATTTAAGGTATAGGTAATATCACTGCTATCCAAATATTCTAGCACTTCCATAAAGTGATTACGCGATTCTTCGTCCAGCCAGTCAACGATCTGCGGTGCTTCCGTACGAAGTTTTTCACACGCTTCAACTTTACAATCCAATAAACGCAGAGGGTTTTTGGTCAGACGTTTTTTACAATCCTCACACAGCACCGCTTTTTTATTGCGATAGTATCCCGTGAGCTGTGTCGCGTACGCCTTACGAGACTCACGCGTGCCAATGCTGTTGAGCATGAGTACGATAGGTATGCCAAGCTCTTCATAAAGCCGAAATGTTGCGATAATAAGCTGCGCATCCAATACCGGATCATCACTACCCAAAACTTCCAAGCCAAATTGCCAAAATTGCCGTTGTCTCCCCGCTTGTGGTCGATCATAACGAAACATAGGACCCTCATACCATACTTTCACAGGCTGCGGAAGATTCACCATGCCATGCTTATGATACGCGCGTGCGACTGATGCGGTTGCTTCAGGCCGTAAAGCGACCATGCCTCCACTCTTATCTTCAAAGGTGAACATTTCTTTTGCAACGATATCTGTGTCCATTCCAACCGCACGCTCAAAGAGGCGTACGTCTTCAACCAAGGGCGTCACTATTCGTGTAAAACCGTATTGCTTTACCAAAGAGCGCGCCGTATCCAGCACCATATCCCAATACGGAGCTTCTGACGGCACGATATCTTTCATACCGCGCACCAGTTGTGGCGGTGTGGATTTTTTAGACTTCCTTGGCGCAACAGCTGATTTTTTTTCTGTTACTGTTTTTTTAGTGGTTGTTTTTTTTGTTGATGGCATATTATAAATTATATTCCGGTGAGTCAAAGATCATTACACGGCTAAATGGCCAGCCACGAATCCATGTTTTTCCTATAAGCAAATCGTCTGTAACCGGTCCAAAAATTCGCGAGTCAAGACTTTGGTTTCGATTGTCACCCATAACAAAATATTCATCCTCCTTAAGTAGAAGCGGCTTGGTATCAGGAGAGCTCACCAACGTTCCCTCGGCTAAATAAGGCTCATGAAGTTCTTGCAATACGTCTGTGTCATACTGACCTACCCACACTTTACCTTCCCGTATCGCGATTTGCTCATGAGGCAGTGCAATAATGCGTTTAATAAAAAACTGGCGTCGGTCATTGGGATAGCGAAACACAACAATATCTCCTCGCTCAGGCTCTCCGAACCGATAGGAAATTTCATCAATGATCAGATACTCGTGGTCAAAAAAGTTCGGTTCCATAGATGCACCTTTCACGTAAAATGGCTGGATAAGAAAAAAGCGCACCGGAATAATAATGAGTAATGCGATAATGACCACGCTTACCAATTCGGAAAAAAACTCCTTGATCGATTGCTTAAACGAAGGTCTACTTTCAAATTGCATGTTATCGTCAGAATGCATAATGAAAAACTATTTATTTCTCAATCCTTATTTTATTTTGGACTCGCCCGCCAGTACAGCGGGCGCTCGCCGTATTGGCGAGCGAACCTCTGACCTTCCCAATTGTAATCGGGACGCTCTTAACTACGCACACCACCTTCTGGTGGGCATATCTGGATTCGAACCAGAGACCTCTGCGATGTGAACGCAGCGCTCTAACCGGCTGAGCTATATGCCCATAAGGTGGGAAGTCACCCATCAACCCTGCCTACCGGCAGGCAGGCACAACCCTGCACTATATATAGAAGCTCAAACTTCCACAATGAAATTCAAAAGAAAAGTCTTGTTCACATCTTTTATTTTCTTTCACAATCATACCCTATTGCGGACGTAAAGTAAACCCCACGCTAACTTAATAATTAAAAAATGTGTAAATTGATACCAGTAGTATATTCGTGTCATGACTGTGGCTATTAGTATCATTGTCAAGTCGCTTGCTCCATAGTATACTACTAATTGAAATCCCCTACTTAGCTATTCGACAGGTGACAATGTTTTTTGTCGTCGGTTGTTGGTTGTATGTTGTAAGTTGAAACTATGTTACCGGAAGAAACACATTCACCACTCCAATCAGAGTACGCGGAATACGAACCAAAGCCGCAACGACGGTATGGAAAACGTATTCTCATAACTATTATAGCGCTTCTTGGCGTTGGTTTTTTCTATCAGGCAGCATTCTCGGAAGAAAGCATCACCTATAACCTTGCACGTACTTTGCAGAAAGTGGAGATATTCTCACAACTCAAACACTTGGTAATAAGTCGAGATAAGGCTATACAAGGAGAGGAAGAAGGGCGCATTAATATACTGCTCTTAGGTATTGGCGGCGAGGGACATAATGGTCCTTTGCTCACCGATACAATCATTATCGGCAGTTTTGATATCGTAAAAGAAAAAGTTGCGCTCTTCTCTGTTCCGCGCGATTTGTGGGTACCGCTCCCCTATACGAAAGACTCTTATCGCAAAATCAACAGCATTTACGCGCTTGCGGAAAGTCGTGCTACAGGAAGCGGTGGCGAAGCACTCAGCACGACCGTTGAAACGGTATTCGGTACCCCCATTCACTATTATGGTCTTGTGGACTTTGAGGGACTCACTGCTTTCATTGGTGAACTTGGCGGCGTTGAGGTATATGTTGAACGAACGCTTGAAGATCCGCAATACCCCGTACAAGGCAGAGAAGACATTGAGCCGTACGAAGACCGATTTGAGCACTTGATCATACCCCGAGGGTGGCAAACTATGGATGGACAAACAGCGCTCAAATATGCACGCTCCCGACATGCGCTTGGTGTGGAAGGATCTGATTTTGCCCGCGCTCGGCGGCAGCAAAAGATCGTTTTAGCGCTTAAAGACACCATTCTTTCCACCGAAACGCTATTGAAACCCTCTCGCATAAAAGCGCTCCTTGAAACTTTCAATAACAATATTGACACGAATTTGGAAGTATGGGAGATGTTGCGGCTCTATACCATGGGTAAGAATATTCCCCGCGACCGATTTATACAATTTGTATTTGATAATGGTGAGAACAATTTTCTCAACGATGCGCATGTAGGAGGAGCGTATGTGCTTCAGCCTAAAGATGGTGATTTCACCGACATAAAAGAATTTGTAGATACTATTTTTATGAACGCCGAGTTGACCTCTTCCGACGAACAAGCATCTCTTCCCCGTATTGAAATTCAAAATGGTACGCGCGTTACGGGACTTGCAAAAACGAATGCGCAAGTGTTAGAGTCATATGACATGGAAGTCGTTAAAATAAGCAATGCGCGCGTACAAACCTATCAAAAAACGGAAATTCACGATTTGAGTTCAGGAAAACACGCGGAAGCACTCACGACACTCGCTGAGCGCTATTACGCACCTATTACCGTCGCGGCAGGCACGTTCCTGGAAAACAACTATACACCCGAGTTAAAAAGTAAGTTGCGTATAACAGAACTTTCTCCTCTCCAATCAACTGACGCCGATATTTTGATCATTTTAGGACAAAACGCTCCGCAATAGATACAGGAATTTTTTAGAGATTCTCTTTCACCAATTTCACAAACACACCATTTGTCCAACCAAACCCCACCTGATTCGGATACCGCC
>CAZZDA010000009.1:0-26053 GCA_964652585.1 uncultured Gammaproteobacteria bacterium
AGACACACCTTAGTATACCCTATGTCGCATTTGTTTTGAGAATAGAACGGGGGTATAGAGCGGTAGTGCGTAGCTGATAGTCAGTAGTACGGGAAATATACATAAAAACTCCCGATTTGAGAGAGCTTTTGATGTCGCATTAACTCTAGAGTTAATTCAAGAGTTCTTTTTAAATGCTGTTTCCGCCGGTATTGGCGCTTGTGGCAACGTCAGTGGTTACCGATGTGCTGTCGCCGCCGCTTCCAACCGTACTGTCCACACTCACGCTGGCTGAAGCGTCGCCCGTGGTAACGCTGCCATTATCGCTTGTGGTGGCTTCTCCCTCTACTTCCACTTCTATTTCAACCTGTACATTGCCATCTTCCTGCTCAATCTCTACCTCAACCTCTACTTCTCCGTCTGAAGTTTTGATGATCTTTTTTTCAAGGCGCAGTTTTTTGCCAAAAGTATACACTTTGTTTTTAACGACCACCAGCAAATCCCCATCAATAACGGGCAAGCGCGCATTTTTTGTTCCTCGTCCTCGCACGCGATCTCCTATGTGAAGATCGCTAAAGTCCAAAACCGCTTTCTCGCCGTCAATCGCGCTCAAAAGCCGCGCGCCATCCAGATCAACCCTGTGTACGCCACCGTTCCAAAATATTGAAACATTTTTATTTTGCTCATTGATCTTCACAATAGTTCCCGCGTGTCCCACCGTAGACACCGTGCGTATAGTATTGTCTTTCACAAGCTTCGCGTCAATTTCGCCCGTATCATTCGCGCGCCCCACAATAAGCAAACGATCGCCAACAACCATATCTTCCAAACTCATACTGCCTCCTCTGCGCATTTTTAACTTTGTATCTTCGCTTATGTTTACCGTGCGAATATCACCCTCCTGTCCAACAAGGTTGTTGACATCCCCTTTGCGCAAATTCTTATTGCGCAATATCTTTACTTGCATTTGTGTAGGAGCGGTCGTGTCATCAATCGCTACCAGCTGTCCGCGCGTTACCCATGTACGCACTTTCATGAACAGATCTTCACCGCGGCGCAGAACTATAAGAATTTTTGCTTCCAAAACATCTTCGCCGGAACGCTTGAGCAATCTTCCCCGTACACGATCGCCTATTTTAAGATCGCCAAATTCCGCCGGATTCTTGAGCCCCGCAACAATGTGCGTCGCGTCAGTAATATGAATGCGATGAATTTCTCCTCGCCATTGCACGCCGACAATGCTGTTTTCCGTGTCAATTTCTTCAATCCAACCGTTCAAGCCCTTATTACTCACTGTTTTAATGGAGTGATTCACTACAATATTTGCGTCAATCACATTGGTGTTTTGATTATGCGCGCCGATCACCCGAATTTGATCTCCGGGAATCCAGTCTGAAAGTTGCGTCATTTGGTCACGCCGCTGTCCCAAAACCGTATTTTCGCCAATATTTACCGTGTAAGCCGCTTGGTCAGCATTTCCGCGAATGATCATGGTGGTTGGTACATCGGTTGAGCCGATTTCAATCAACATACCTACGATGTTGACCGAAATTTGGTCTTCATCTTCATTGGTAAAATCCTGCTCTTGATCTACTGCAGTTAAAATCTCATCTTCTGCCAGTGTTTCAACACCGTCAGTACTTGTCGCAAATACGGGAGCAATTCCTGCAAGCATCAATAGAGCTAATACGCCAATCCCCCAATTTTTAAAAAATTGCATAGAAATAGTAGATAAATGAATAGATAAATATAACACAAGTAGTATAACAAAATTTACATAATAAGTACAAGTTTAATATTTATAAGGATCTGTTTTTTTAAATTTATGAAGTTTCATTATTTTTAAGCGTCTTGGCAAGATTCTGCAACAAACTCATTGTTTCTTTTCTAAAATCTACTGCATCGATATCGATTACCCCTTTTATTTTTTGCAAATACTCATAATTACCTATTGTGAACATTCCAATTGACTTTACTGTGATAAGAAGTGCCCAAGTATATACCTGCCTATCATCCAATGCAGCTCGTGCATAAGTTGGATTACCGTGCAATATCTGCGAAAAATGCTCATATATTTTATAACTATTCTTTAAATCATCTACTTCTGTTTCAAGTATTTTTTTGATATCGGGCATTATACGACCCTTTTGTTTTTGCAAATCAATTCCTTCATATCTTGCCGAATCTATAATTCCTTGTTCATTCTCTTTATCAATATCTGGCGAGATAATTAAAGCAAGACTAAGTTTAGTTCTTTCAAAATAGAGTTGTCGAGAAAAGTATCTTAATTTAATTGTATTTTCCAATATAAATCGTGAAGGAAATATTCCAAACCACACATCTTTTTCATCTGTAGTATTCAATTTTTTTTCCAATTCAAGTGTATAACAAGTATTTTTTCTAATTAACTTGAGAATTACTAAATAATACAATAATCCATGTTCAGGACGGTTTACTAAATTTTGATTTCGTTCTATTATGCCAAATATTTCTATTTGTTTATCTAAATATTCTAAGAATAGTCTTAGCACCTTAATTCCTTCGTCAATATTTTTATTATTGTGTAACATAAAGCATTAAAGTTCAGTTATATATCTTATATTCTCAACTTTTAAATAAGAAAACTGTGTACTTTACTCCCTAAAATCCTTTATTTTGAATAACAGCTTTTTATTATACAAAAAAGCTCGCCTACTCAGCGAACTCTTTTAATATCTTTTTCTGCTTTCTTGAGAGGCTTGTTGGCGTTTGTACGGTTATTTCCACAATATGATCACCTCTGCCGCCTCGTTGCAAGTGCGGCACGCCCTTGCCCGAGAGTTTGAATTTTTTACCTGTTTGCGTTCCTTCGGGAATTTTGAGCTTCACTTTTCCGTCCAGTGTTTCTACCTCAATTTTATCGCCAAGCGCCGCCTGGGTAAACGTTAAGGGTATGTGCGTTCTAATAGTACTTCCTTCTCGCATGAATCTATTGTCAGCCTTCACGCGAACCGTTACGAACAGATCGCCTTGCCCGCCGCCTTTAGTACCCGCATTGCCTTGCCCCGACAGACGAATGGTTTGTCCGGAATCAATACCGGCAGGAATGGCAATTTCCACCTCTTGAAATTCTTGCACCACGCTCTCGCCATGACATTTTTTGCATTTTTGTTTTACTTCTTTTCCCTCGCCTCTACAGGCGGGGCAGGTTGTTTGGCTTTGAAATGTTCCTAAAATAGTGCGCTGAGCGGATGATACGACACCTGACCCTTTACACGTACTGCATGTTTCTATTTTTGTTCCCGGCTCCGCCGCATTACCCTTACAGTGATCGCAGACGACATTGCGTTTCAGACGAATATTTTGTTTGGTTCCAAACACCGCATCACGAAAGTCAAGCTCTAAAGAAAGCTCCAAGTCGCCGCCTCGCCGCGGACCCTGCGCTCTCGCGGCACCTCCTCTCGCTCCTCCGCCAAAAATGTCTCCGAAAATATCGCCAATATCAAACTCTACGCCGCCGCCGGAAAATCCGCCTTGGCTCCCGCTAAATCCACCGCGCGACATGTCATTCCAATTAAAACCGCCGCCGCCAAACCCTTGGGCTCCGGCAGACCCGAATTGATCGTAAGCAGCGCGTTTTTTCTCGTCTTTCAAGACCTGGTATGCCTCATTTACTTCCTTGAACTTCTTTTCATCGCCGCCGCCCTTATCGGGATGCAATTTATGCGCCTTTTTGCGAAAGGCTTTTTTTATCTCGTCTTGCGAGGCATCACGTGACACACCCAAATTTTCATAGTAATCGGCCATGATACATCTTAAAGCTTAAAACCTGAAACTTAAAACTTATAGGAGTTTTTATTTCTTGGGCTCTTCTTTGTTATCGTTATCCTTATCGTCTTTCTTCTCTTCTTTTTTTTCTTTGCTGTCGTCTTTCTTATCCTCATCCTTCACTTCTTCGTACTCGGCTTGTGCCGGCTCGCCCTCTTTTTCCTGCTGTGCCGCGCCATCTCCTGCAGGTGTGGTACCGTCCGCCGCGCCTTGCGCTTCTTGCGCGGCTTTATACATTTCCGCACCTACTTTTTGCACTACCTCATTCAATTCATCAACCGCTTTTTGGATCGCATCTTTATCTTCGCTATCTTTTACCTTTTTTAACGCCTCTACCTTTTCTTCCACTTGCTTTTTTACCTCATCTGACGCTTTATCACCCGCGTCTTTGAGTGTTTTTTCAGTGGTATAGATCATGGTTTCAGCAGTATTTTTGAGCTCGATCATTTCACGCTTTGCTTTATCCTCATCTGCGTGCGTCTCAGCCTCTTTCTTCATTTTTTCAATTTCTTCTTTAGAGAGGCTGGTTGAAGCGGTAATGGTAATTTTTTGCTCTTTACCGGTTGCCTTGTCCTTTGCTGAGACGTTTAAAATACCATTTGCATCAATATCAAAGGTAACCTCAACTTGCGGGATGCCGCGCGGAGCTGAAGGAATACCGTCCAAAATGAAGCGTCCAAGCGTTTTGTTATCCCCTGCCATTTCACGCTCGCCTTGAAGTACATGAATTTCCACGCTTGTTTGGCCATCCGCCGCGGTAGAAAATATCTGCGATTTGCTGGTTGGCACCGTGGTATTACGATCGATCAATGGCGTACGCACGCCTCCCAAGGTTTCAAGACCAAAGGTGAGCGGCGTTACATCCAAAAGCAAAATATCTTTCACATCCCCCTGAAGCACGCCGCCCTGAATACCAGCGCCAATTGCTACCACTTCATCTGGATTTACCGTCATATTCGGTTTTTTGCCAAAGAATTTTTCCACCGTTTGCTGAACCAACGGCATGCGTGTCATACCGCCAACAAGAATGATCTCTTCAATATCACCCACTTTCAATCCCGCGTCTTCTAATGACTTCTTGCACGGCTCAAGCGTTTTTTCTATAAGGTCTCCCACCAGCTCTTCAAGCTTTGCGCGGGTCATTTTCAGCACCAAGTGTTTTGGTCCGTCCTCACCACTCGTAATAAACGGCTGATTAATTTCCGTTTCTTTAGCTGTAGAGAGCTCAATTTTCGCTTTTTCCGCCGCTTCTTTAATACGTTGGAGCGCTAGAGGATCTTTTGAGAGATCAATGCCCTGGTCTTTTTTAAACTCGTCAATGATCCAAGAAATAAGCCGTAGGTCAAAGTCGTCACCGCCCAAGTGCGTATCTCCATTCGTTGCTTTCACCTCCACCGTATCGTCCCCTATTTCTAAAATAGACACATCAAACGTACCGCCGCCCAAGTCATAGACCGCAATTTGCTGCCCTTTCTTTTTATCAAAACCATAGGCAAGGGCTGCCGCGGTTGGCTCATTAATAATTCGGCGAACTTTCAATCCCGCAATTTCGCCCGCGTCTTTGGTCGCCTGGCGCTGTGAGTCATCAAAGTATGCCGGCACGGTAATGACCGCTTCCTCAATTTTTTCCCCTAATTTCTCTTCCGCGTCTGCTTTGAGTTTTTGAAGCACCATGGCAGACACTTCTTGCGGCGTATGCTCCTTATCGCCCATTTTTACTTTTACACCCTCGCCGGCTTGTACGATCTTAAACGGCATGTGCTTTATGTCGCGCTGCACTTCTTCATCTTTAAAATGACGTCCTATCAAACGCTTAATGGAGAAAAGGGTGTTCTCGGGATTTGTTGCCGACTGGCGTTTTGCCAGCTGCCCGACAAGCCGTTCTCCTGATTTGGAGAGTGCTACCACGGAAGGCGTAGTGCGGCTTCCTTCTTTATTTTCCAGTACCTTTGGTTCACCGCCTTCAACAACCGCCATTGCGGAGTTAGTGGTGCCAAGGTCAATTCCTAAAATCTTTGGCATACTATTTGCTTTATTTTCCAACTATCCATACGATTTATTAATATGGGGTAGTTGTTTTTGAATTAATGATTAGATTATGAATACTATTTCGCAAAAATGTCAAATTACAAAATCCAAATATCAAATCAATGCTCAATGATCCAATTACCTATTTTAGTCATTGTGATTTTGAGCTTCATTTGGCATTTGAGCTTTGTTATTGGTCATTTTTTCTACTCCTTCCGCTACTTTCACGCGCGCAACTTGTATAACTTTTCCGTGCAGCGTATAGCCGGGCTTGACTTCTTCTATGATCGTGTCCGGCTTGTGCGTGTCAGTTTCAACCGCTTCAACCGCTTCATGAAATTCCGGGTCAAAGATCTGGTTCATAGTGTCAATTTCCTTTACGCCATTATCTTCCAACACCTTTTGCAGCTGATTTTTAATATGCGTCAGTCCCACCACCCATTGAGAATTCGTGCTGTCTTTCGGAACGTGCACCAGTGACATTTTGAAATTGTCATAGACCGGCAAAAGCTCCACAATAAGCTGGTCATGCGCGTATTTTATCCACTCTTTTTTTTGTGCTTCTGTTTCTTTTTTAAGATTTTGATAATCCGCTTGCGCCCTTTGCCAGCCGGTCAAGCATTTTTTAGCCTCTTCCTGTATTTTGACAAGTTCTTTTTCCAACTTGCGTTGTTTTTTGTCTTGCTGTTTTTTTGGAGATGTTTTTTGCTCTTGGGTAGACATAGATTATTCAATTACAAGCGCTGTTTGCAGCACATTCAAAAGTGCGATATTTTTTCTATAATCCATTCGCTTTGGCCCGATAATGCCGATAACACCAGGGTACACTTCCGCTAATTGATAACGAGTTACCACCAGTCCGCAGTCGTGGCTTAAAGGATTTTCGCTGCCAATAAACACTTGAGGGCTTGTTGAGGCGTGTACAAAAAGTTCGTCCATCAGATCATCCAAGTGATCCATCATGGTAGAGAGCGCAAAAATGCGATCTGTATCGGTAAATTCAGGTTTACTGAACAAATGTGCAAGCCCTGTGTAGTACACTTCTTCCGGAGTAAAGCCAACGAAGACAGTTTCTTGTGAAAGGTCTGCAATGGTTTTTGCGAGCTGCTTCACACGCTGTTTTGGCGTAGCTGACTCCTGGTTCAACGTTTCGGTCAGTACCGATCGTTCATTTTTGGTCAGTTTTTCTTTATCAAGAAAATGCTGCAGGTAGTAGCGATATCCTTTTCCCGTTGGAATGCGTCCGGCAGACGTATGGGGCTGTGCTACCAATCCTTCTTCTTCCAGTTCAGTTAATATATTTCTTACCGTTGCGGAACTCACTTGCACTCCTTTTTTTTCAGCCAAAAACTTTGACCCAACCGGCTCGCCTGTTTTTACATGCTCTTCTACAAGAGCAAAAAGGATGTATTCCGCCCGCTCTTTCATATTTTTGAAATTTAGCACTCTCACTTGTAGAGTGCTAATGCAGTGTACCAAGTTTGAAAATGGGTGTCAACCCATTTTTTACAAGACACGATGCACTACTTCTTGGCAATACGTTGTTTTAACACGAGAGAGCTCCCACGAATGGCAATACCTATCAACCCACCAAAACACGTCAACACCATAATAGCAAGATGCCCAAATAGTTCATCTCTGTCTGTGAAAGGATTAAAATCGGCAAGTTGAGGCTTGGCTCGCGGCGCTTCGCTTACGACAAAATAGAGTTTAAAAAAGAATATCAAAAGTACGCTGAAAACCACCGCTCCTACAACCAGCTTTGGAATATAGCGGTAACTTCTTTTTTCATTTTGCGCGAGTGATAAAAGCGCACCCGCCGTCAGCGGTGTTGCCAGAACAGGCAGTGCCAGATACGCACCGGAAATTGGCAAGTGGTCAAGGAGAGAAAACACTATCACGTTCACCGTGGCAAACAATACCGCTATACTTAATGTTTTTTGCATAAGCGTTTTAAGATAAGCGCGATACCAATAAGCAAAATGCCAATAAAAAATAATGCAGCGCAGACAAAAAGCTGATACGGTCCGCCACCAAGTTTATCGTATGGCGCGGGTCCGCTAATAATCCAAATATACCGTTCATAACTGCCATGTATCCACCAGTAGAGCAGAAGCGGGCTTGTAACAAGAATAATACCAAAACCCAATAGTGCGAAAACAAGAAAATCACAAATCCTTCTTTTTAAAAATTGTTGCATATACTACATCCCAAAACCAACTACTCTATGCTATACTGCTTTTACAAATTATTGAAGGGCGGGAAAGCGGCTCGTCAAGCCCAGTAGCATCCCCGTTTTGGAGCAATTACAGGTAATTCAAGTAGTAGCCAGCAATTAATATTTTAGAGTTTTTAAAATTAAACCCCACGTCTCATCAAGAGACGTATCCGCATCTCCCCTTGAGTAATATAATTGTATTGGCGTATTAGGATATTGGGACGATAGGTATATTTCCGTAATATCCGCTTTAACGGGCTGATCTCCCGGTAATTGCTCATCCAAGTGATAGGTTGCGGATTCTCCTTTTATACCATTGATAACTACCGGTTGAATCAATGAAACAAATTCAGACCGCAAGTCATTAGATAATGTATGCGCCTTCGTATCATTTTGTATGGGTTCGCCTATCCATATATATGAACCGTTTGGTCCCGTAACATAACCTTTCCTAACACGGTATTGTTTATAAAGGCGGCTGGTGCTGGGACCTTCGATTAGAATTTGTTTTGGATAGGAAAAAGAAATTCTGTCGCCAGTAAAAGTTCTGTAATGGCTATTAAAATAAAAATTAGTTATAAGAAAACCAAATAAAATAAAAAGAACAGTAACGCTAATAATGATTTTTTTATTAAAATGTATTCTCATAGCACTTTCAAAGTTTTTAAAATCAAATCCCATGTTCTGTCAAGACAATCGTCTGTGTCACTCCTAGAATAAAATAAAACGATCGGCGTATTTTTATAATCAGAAAACAAGTATATGATTGCAACAACTTCTCTAACAGGTTGTTCATTTAAGCTATATGTTATAGCATCTCCTTCTATTCCGTTTACGGTTATGGGGTGAATTAGAGAAACAAATTCGGACCGGATGTCATCTGATAATTTTTTTATCTTGTCATTGTTTTGTATTGGCTCGTCTATATATATATAAGATTTAGGATTTGAAGTACACCCTTCTTTTCTAATATGGTATCTCTTATAAAGGCGGCTGGTGCTGGGACCTTCGATTAGAATTTGTTTTGGATAGGAAAAAGAAATTATTTCACCGGAAAAAATTTTATAAGAAGAATAAAAATAAAAGAGTCCCGCCGCGATCAGCGCCAGAAAAATAATATTGCCAATGATAGTTTTTTTATTAAAATTTATTTTCATGTATGTTTAAGAAATAATAATAAGAAGAGATAGAGGGGTTATAGCTAAAAAACTATAACCCCTCTAAAGATCAACTTTTGATTACCAGTTCCATGTTCCCTTATCGGGGCTCTTGCCACGATATCCCTGGCTTTCAAGAGTGGCATCGCTCATAAAATGTTTGCCGATAACATATGACCCAACCCAGTTTGAGTCAATAACCCACCAGCCGGATACCCCGCTGATCGTTGCGCGCTTTTCGGCAATAGCGTAATGAGTATCTTCATCTATCAACATCCAACCAGGCTGAAATTGGGTAGGGTCGTCCTCAAGGCCGCCTAAATTATCATACACAGAATATGGATAGTTATGCATCGCATAGTGATCGCTGAAGTACCAATAAGTCGCTCTGTACAAGACAAGGCGTACAAAATAGGTACACTGGCCGCCAAGGTAATAACCACTACCATTGGGCCCGCCAATGGTTCCCATTATACCATAACCTTCGTCTTCGGCATTATCTCGCTCCGTAGTGTCGTCATTGGCATAATCCCAATCGCCATACCATTTTTCGCTCAAGCCCGAACCGGAATGGTTGTCTGAATACCCATCGGCATCTTGGCTTAAAGCGTACTTTGCCTCCCAGAGTACCCGAGAGCTCCAGTCGCTGTGGGACCAGCTATGGCTTTCCCCAACCTCAGCCCTTGTTTGATTGGCAGAAAAGAAGAAGGCGACAAAAACTGTCAGCGAAACCACCAAAACTCCAAAAATCTTTTTCACGTTGCATCTCCTGGAAGGTGAAACTGTTGATAATGTACCTCAAGTTTAAAAAAAACAAAAACAAAGAACAAAGCTGCGGTGCCTACACCCTTATGAACATCCTTGCAAACCATTACCTCCTTTCCTGTCCGGTTTCAAGAGTCGTGGCACACAAGCGTTAATTCTACAGCAAAAAAACACACTGTCAATGTGCATAACTCAATCGAAATTATATTGGGAACCTCTGAAAAACCCCACACGACACTCCTTTTTTAGAGGTTCCTTAATATCCTTGACTGACTATTTTATGCGGGCGCATATTTTAGTCAGTCTTGTATGTTTATATGTAAGATATAGCGCGGAGCAACCACATACAAAACAGTTTGTATTGCGTAATCAACTGCCTAGTGACAAAGATCTCCGCTCTGACAGACGAAGAGATCTATGCTATACAGGAAAAGCTGAACGATCGTCCAAGAAAATCACTCAACTACTTAACCCCGAACCAAGTACTTGCTCAAGAGATGTTAGGTGGGGCATTAGATTCTTGAATTCGTATTCTATTACTTTTATCTCTCCTCTCTCAACGCCTCTATGGGGTCAAGTTGGGCGGCGCGGCGGGCGGGCATAATGCCAAAAATCAGTCCCACGCCAACAGAAACTCCCACCGCAACCAAAAGTCCTGATAAAGATAGTTGAAAATGCCAGGTAAAACCAGCGGAGGTTGCGACTCGCGAGAGCATAAACGCAATACCCTCACCTAAAATAATTCCTATCACGCCGCCAACACCGGTAAGCATAATAGCCTCCAATAAAAATTGTCTTAAAATTTCCTTACGTCTCGCACCAACCGCTTTCCTCAAACCAATTTCATACGTACGCTCTACCACGCTCACATACATAATGTTCATAATCCCCACCCCTCCAACAATAAGTGAAATGGACGCAATTACCAAAAGTAAGAGTGTGATAGCACCAATGACCGCTCCTAAAATTTCCATCGCTTCATCCATGGTATTTACCGCAAAATCATCTTTATTCGAGTCAGTGATGCCATGCTCTATGCGTATAATGTCAGTGAGTTCTGCTTGCGTCGCGCGCGCCATATCAACATCAACCAATTTTCCGACGATAAAGGACACGTGATCAATACCCAAAATGTCTTTTTGCAACGTCCGCAAAGGCAAAAATATAAGCTCATCATAATCAAAGAAAAACGCCGCGCCGCGGCTTTCCATCACACCGATCACTCTGTAATTCCTCTGTTTGATCTTTATGGTTTGCCCGACTGCTTCATTATCGCCAAAAAGCTTGTCACGCACTTTTGGACCCAAAACCACCACCTTTGCCCTTCCCCGCTCTTCCGCTTCGGTGAAAAACCTTCCTTTCTCAACTTTCGTCTTGTCTACTCGTATATATGATGCATTTGTCCCAAACAAAAATGCTTTTTTACGTTCATTTCTATATTGCGCAAGCTCCTGACCCATAACCGCGCTGTATACCTCGCTCACATTCCTTGTTTTTTTTATGGCTTCCGCGTCAGATTCTGTGAGTGTTGTGATCGTAATGCCCGTTGCAATGCCGGTAGCATTCGCGCCAGAAGTCTTGCTTGTTGCCGGTACTTTTATTTCCACTTCAATGACATCCGTACCAAACGCCTCTATTTGATCCAACACAAAACTCTCCAAACCTTGCCCAGCCGCCAACACAACAATGACCGATGTAATACCGATCACGATGCCGGTGATCGTGAGTCCGGCGCGCACCTTGTTGGTGCGTAATCCGAAAAATGCAATTTTGAATAGACGTTTTAGCATAGAGAACAAAATCTCAAATTACAATGATCAATTTTTCTCCTCAACATCGGGTGTACTTCTGTCTCTTCGTTCCTCCTCGACACCCGATGTTTTCCCGAAAAATTATCATTCATACCTTAACGCTTCTATAGGATTCATTTTGGCAGCACGCATTGCCGGATAAAGTCCAAAAAGTATGCCAATGGTGAGCGACAACACCGTTGCTATAGAGATTGATTGCATTGAAACGATAAAATCCCATTGATAACCCAAATATTGCGCGATAAAAGCAACAAGCCAAGCGATAGCGCCTCCGATCATCATACCAATAATACCGCCGATAAGCGTGATAATTGTTGTCTCCACGAGAAACTGCATAAGAATATGCCGCGCCCTGGCACCTACCGCTTTGCGAAGACCCACCTCGCGCACCCGCTCCATGATGGAGACCAGCATAATATTCATGATCCCGATTCCGCCCACAAGGAGCGCGATACCTCCAATGGCCGCCAAAAAATATCGCAGCGCGTCTGTTATGGACGTGAGCACATCAAGCGCTTGCAGTTGATTCTGTACAGAAAAATCGCCTACCTCTCCCTCTCGAATATTGTGTCTATCCCGAAGAATCGCCTTGATATGTTCTTGGGTTTCTTTGACATATGCCGTATCAACCACTTTGACGCGCATGAGGTTTACATGATTGATGCCAATAAGAAGTCGTTGCGCGGTGCGTACCGGCACAAATACCTGATCATCCTGATCTTGAAAACCAGTTACTCCCTGTGACTCCATAACGCCAATGACTCGAAATCGCTCTCTTTTAATTCGGACAAACTGATTGATCGGCTCCGTTGCGCCAAACAACTCTTCAGCAACACTACTGCCCAATACGACCACCCGCGCAAGATTCTTTTCTTCATCGGAAGATATAAATCGTCCGATCTGTACATCCGCGCCTTCAACGATAGTATACTTGGCGCTGGTTCCCGTGACCGTTACGTCAGTGCTTTGACTCTGCCAACTCACCTGCTCGACACTTTTCACATACATCGCAACTGCCTCAATATAAGGTGCTTGAGGATTGTTTTCCAGCGCTACACCATCTTCATACGTAAGTGTTGTAATAGTAATACCAAAGAGCGCTGCCGGCGGCGAACCTTCTTCATCCCCTCCCGGAACAATACCAATGAGGTTAGAACCAACCGAAGTTATTTGATTGACAATAAGACTCTGAGCTCCCGCGCCAACCGACATAATGATAATAAAAGAAGCGATTCCGATAACAATACCCAGAATCGTCAGAAGTGCTCTTCCTTTGCGCTGTGACAGTGTACGCAAGGCAAGAATAAGGGAATTGAGAAAAAAATTCATTTCATCTGCAAGGAATATCTGTGAAATTCCTTATTTAAGGATATTTTCTTTATCAGCAAACCTCCTCTTTTTGACGCCATAATCATCCACAATACGCCCATCACGCAGTTTGACAATGCGCTTACCGTGTTCAGAAGTGTAGGTTTCGTGTGTTACCAAAATAATAGTTTTGCCTTGCGTATTCAGATCTTGCAATATACGCATAATGCCAATACCGGATTTAGAATCAAGATTTCCCGTTGGCTCATCTGCAAAAATCACGTCAGGATCATTCACTAACGCTCGCGCAATTGCGACACGCTGTTTTTCACCGCCCGAGAGCTGGTTTGAAAAATAATTGGTGCGATGTTCAAGTCCAACCGATCTTATAGCGCTATGCACAAGCTCTTCAATACGCTCTTCTTGTGTCTTTGCGTAGAGCAAGGGAAGTTGCACATTTTCAAAAACTGTTGTACGAGGAAGCAAGTAAAATGCCTGAAAAACAAATCCTACTTTTTCATTACGCAAGAGCGCAAGCTCATCATCATCAAAGTTTTTAACCTTTTTTCCTTCAAAAATATATGTGCCGTCCGTTGGTCGATCAAGAAACCCTAAAATATGCATGAGTGTTGACTTTCCCGAACCCGAAGGTCCCATAAGCGAGATAAACTCTCCTTTATCAACTGTAAAAGAAAGCCCGTGAAGGACTTTTGTTTCTACCTCATCAGTGGTAAATGTTTTTTTAAGATCTTTTATTTCAATTAACATAGTTACTTTTCCTCCTGTACAAAAGTAACGACTTGATCTCCTTCTTTGACGCCATCTAACACTTCTACCAATCCGTTATCTCCGCGCAAGCCCAAACGCACCTGCACTTCCGTTACCGTAGCGTCCTTTTGCAAAACACGCACTAAACGCTCGTCATTTTTTAGAATGACCGCACGCTGTGGAATGGTAAGTACATTTTCTTTTTTAGCTGTGTATATCGTAACATTTGCAGTCATGCCAGGTTTGAATGTTTCTTTAGGTACTTGCGGATACGGTGGCAGATCATGCGCTACGACGAAACCATTTTGATATTCTTCATCGGGAAACAAAATACGCGCTTTTACACGATAGTAGACCACCCCTTCAATCACCGTTTCCGCCGGTTCAATAAAATAGACGCGAGCCGGAAAAAGATACTCATCTCCAAAGGCGTCAAAAGTTACTTCCACCGGATCACTTTCTACGACTTTTGCGATATCAGATTCCGCAATATCTACCTCAATTTCCAGACCTGTATCCCCCACCAATGACACAACCGGCGTTGCTGCGTTAGTTCTTTCTCCTTTTTCAAAATTGATCGCCGTTATCGTACCGGCAGTTGGCGAGAGTAGCTGCAGATCAGCTATTTCTTCTTCTATACGCTCAAGCGCACTTTGCGCGCGATCAAGCTCCGCGGTACGCGCCTCACGATCGCTTGTGCGCACCGGCGCTAAAATATTATTGAGCTCTGATTGCGCAAGCTGTACATTTCTCTCATTCTCTGTCATAGAACTTGTCGCACTTTGTATTTTTTGCGCCGCAAACTGTTTTACACCCGCCAGGTCTTGTTCCGTATTACGTACTTTGGTATCACGGTTAATTACCGAAAGATCGTACGCATTTTCTGCCGCATTGATCTTTGTTTGTTCGGCATCAACAGATGTTGTATAAGAGAGATATGCATCTTGAACAGTATCTTGCGCGTTTTGTACATTGGTCAGAGCAACATTGATCGCCGTTTGCGCGTTTTTAATATCCGTTTTGTCCGTGGCGAGATCAGTTGCCGTATAGGCCGTATTGGTAATCGTCGCCCCGAGCGCTCCAAACATCTCAAGCAGAGCCGTGGAAGTATCGCGAAGCGCGCTCAATGTTGCCACAAAAGCCGTATTGAGCGTGGTGCTGTTTTTGATCCCTTGCGCTGTTGCGACCGCATCTTTACTGCCATCAACACGTACATCAAGATCAGCAAACACCTCTTCTACCGCAAGACGCTGCGCGGCATCCAATACACTAAACACATCGCTTATATCAACATCACGAAAAATATCATCCAGCGCGTTATAGGAAATGGTCAGATCAAAAAGCGCGTCTTGTAACACCACCCTTGCATCTCCTTCCGATTGGGTAATGTCCTGCTCTTTGGAGAGCATGGTATTATCCAATTGCTGCTGCGCGTCAAGAAGTACCTGGCTCTTTGCGGTGACATCCTCCGCTGTTTGCTGTTGTATGCTGGAAAGCGCCACTTCTGCCGTACGAACATCTTGCGCGGTAGTAAGTTCAACCTCACTGCGTGCTGCTACCGCGTTATTGTACGCTGTTTGTGCTGAAGCAAGTTTTGACCGCGCAACATTCACCTCTGTTCCTGTCGCACCCTCAAGCAGTTTATCAAGATTGGCTTGCGCGAGCCGTACGCTGTTTTCTTGTTCTCGTTTTTGAATCTCCAATTCAGTCGCCACCAGCGCTGCAAGCAGCCTCCCCTCCGCCACCACGTCTCCAACCTCTACTGCTATTGCCTTAATAGTACCGACTTGTTCAAAAAGCAAGCTTACTTCTGTTGGAGATTGAATAGAACCTGTAGCTGTTACCGTTTGGACGAGCGTTTGTTTTTCTGCTGTTTCCGTTACATACGTTACCTTTGATTTATGCCCCCTAAATACACTTATTACCACAATCACGCCAACCACAAAAACAATTCCCAGTATCCAGAGAAATTTTTTGGAAAGGTGAAGATGTAAAGGTTGAAGCGTAAAGAATTTCATATGTGTATGATACCATTTTTCCCTCAAACGCGAAATATGTATGCATTTAAACCTTGATTAACGCCAAGTGTTGACCAACTACACCGCTACGCCAAAAATAATGGCAACGAGTTTACCAATAACAAAGCCAATGATCGCCGCGGCAGACGAGATCAGCATCATTTCAAAACCACCTTTGAAAGGATTGGTTTTAGTAAGAACTGATTTGCCATAACCGAGCATAAAAAGCATGCCTGCCGTCAACACAAACGAACATATCATCGCAACAGATAAGGAAAAAAAGAGGTAGGGAAGCACTGGAACCAATCCTCCTCCAATATACGACACTCCCATAAAACCGGCATCTTTTTTCGCATTGCGGCGATTGCCCGGAACAATACCAAGCTCGTGGAGTGCCAACTCTTCCGTCCATACTTTTTTCTTTTGCGTAACATGGCGCACGAGCAGTCTTATTTCTCTCGGCGTTAATCCGTGTCGACGATAGAGAGTACGTAATTTTTTCTCATTCTTATCAGGATTATTTTTTATGCTTTTGCGCAGTTGCTGCAAGCGCACTTTCTCTACTTCGGTAAGTGATTTTGAAGAAAGATAGGTGCCCGCAGCCATAGACAGTGACTCTACGCACACCACAACAAAACCGGTGAGCAGTACCACAAAAGAATTTGCCGTCCCGGCCGCAACACCGGTAATAACACCGAGTGTTGAAACCAGACCATCTTCCATACCAAATACGACTTCACGCATGTTTGATATCCATTTTGGTAATATGGTTATTTGGAGTCTTTTTTGTTGCTTGATCATAGTTGGAAGACATATTCTTCATACTCTGCCGCTTGACACGAACCACCTCTTTCTCTTAAACTTGTCGTATAGCTCTTTCTGTCTCTTAGAAAATTTTCTTTGGAGGACGTCATGCAGTGCATCTTTGTTGAGGTTACAGGTGTAAGAGGAGTCGCTTTTATCATTCCCGAAGAAAGTACGGAAAGAAATTGGCTCATCGAAGTTTTGGAAGGAAGCGATCATTCCATAGCCTGCACTTTTTATCCAGATCGGGACGAATGTGATAACTGGAACCTTTTTGCGGATGATTTGGATTGGGAAATAAGCACCACCGGTCCTATTTCTGAAGAGAGCGAACGTGCTTACAGCCGCATACGTGCTATTTGCCCGATTGAATACAAAGAATACATTGCAGTTCTTCACAGCATCATGCACTCCCTCATGCACACCACCTGATTATGCACCTTCTCTCTGAAAGCTCCCAACAGCCCAAAGGGCTGTTTTTTCTTTTCAAGATATACACACTCCATCATTATCGCTACGGTATATTAAAATATTCTTTTTGATGATTCGGTCATACGACATGGATTGTGTATTATGTATGCTATGTTATATATCTCTCTGTTTCATAATCTTCGCATAGACTTGCGCGCTTTTTCGCACTGTTCTTTTGAAGTCTTTTTTATAATCAATACCAATGAGACCGAAACGCGCGTCGTATCCATGCTCCCACTCATAAGAATCGGTAAGCGACCAATAAAGGTAGCTCCTGATATCTACACCCGCTTTCAACGCATGACGCACCTCGGCAAGATGCTGTTCAATAAAACGTTCACGCTGCGTATCATTGGTGGTCGCAATGCCATTTTCGGTAATATAGAGCGGCACTTTGTATCGCGACAGATCAATTAATACATCAAAAAGTCCTTGCGGATATATCTCCCAACCAACACTTGATACTTCCCTCAATTCTTTTTCAGGTTTTGCATAGGTAACACCGGAGAATGGCATTACTTTTTTAATGCGCTGATGGAAATAATAGTTGATGCCTATAAAATCATACTGTCCTTTGGTCAGACGATAGATGCGATGGTTGCGAAACCAATCATAGTAGTGTGCGAAAGCATTGTCCACAAGCGCGTGCGGGCGATAGAGATACCAGGAGACGGGATTGTGCGCAAAACCAACCTGTACGGTATGATCGGTCGTATCCAGTGTTTCGTGCAGCACCTTGTACGCTTTTCTATGCGCACGCGCAAGATTGCGTATGACTTTAAAATAGAGGCGAGTGTTTTTTTTCTCCGGTGGCCATATGCCGTTATACCACCCCTGTTCCGCGTAAACGAGCGGCTCGTTGATGGTTATCCAAAAATCTACCAGATCGCCCAACTCTTCCGCGCAATATTTCACAAAGCGCGTAAAATAATACACAGACTCCTTGGTTTCAAATCCGCCACGTGCGGCAAACCAGGAAGGCAGGGTAAAATGATGGAGCGTCACGAAAGAACGCATTTTGTTCTGCTGGAGCGTTTGAAGCACTTGTCGATAATGCTGTATCGCATTCTCATCAAATACCCCAGGTTTTGGCTCTATTCTACTCCACTCAATGCTTATTCTCTGCGCCGTAGCCCCGAGTTTTCGCGCAAGCTGAAAATCCTCCGCATAACGATGATAGTGGTTAGCCGCCTCACCTGACACCCGATCCCTTTTTTCGTGCTCCCATTGCCACCAGTCATTTCTTGTGTTCATTCCCTCCACTTGATGGGCTGATGACGCAGCACCCCATAAAAAATTTTTGGGCCAGGTATACTTCGGTGGATTGTGAGTATTTTGTGTTGGCATGAGGAATGCTCAAATGAGATTGGTTTGATGCGTGGTATGAATTGTTATGCTCATTGTACCATAAAATAGCGACTCACTCCAAATAAACCAACCCTCTCTGTAGAGAAAGGGTTGGCAGTTTCAAATTTTATGTTATGTATGCATTACGCATGAAGAACTTCACGCCGACCATACCTCTTATGCACATACCAGTAAAGTACCGTGAGAACACCTAGAAGAATCCAAGCCCATCCCCAACCGTTATCTTGCGGGAAAATCGGCGCAAAACCGGTCAACGATGCGACTGTTGAAGTAACCAGTTCTTTCGTAGAGGTTTCATAGTGCATTTCCTCGCTCGCACCAAGGACAAATCCTTCACGCTCTTCGACTTTCTCAAAAATAGCAGTGGCACGTTCTTCAGCTGTACGAGCAACATATTCAGCACGTTCCTCAAGTTCTTTCGCAGCTTCTTGCACTTTCTCTACGATCTGTACGACCTCTTGCACTACTTCATCCGGCTGTTCTCCACCAACTACTTCTAATATACCCTCTTCTTCTGTACCAACGCTTTCTTCGGTAGGGATCATTACATCATCACTGACTCCAACCGCCAGCGCAAGACCATTCTCACCAATTTCGATAATTTCCGGCTCCGCCGTAACCACCGCACCAAATCCCGTACCACCCTCAATAACGATCACACTTGAAACTTCATCGCTCTCGGTAAATACCGGACCGCTGGTAAAGCCATTGGTAATAGCATAGTTCGTATAAGTACCAGTTGGCACTTCTTCCGTGATGGGTAGATCATATTCAATACGCACTATTTCTTCCGGAAGCATGTGGCCAATAGCAAAGTCTTTTTGCGTTACGACCTCATCTTCCTCATTCACCATCATATCAAATACCTTCACCTCATAGAGCGCCGCATTACCTGTATTCTCAACCTCAAGCGTATAATGCACGCTATCGCCAACCTTTGCTATCTGATCGCCAAAATCATGCGTTTTGGTGATCACCAGTTCCGGCTGCTCATTAACATTGACCGCATAGAAATTCGGATTCATGAATACCAAGTTGCTGCTATTTTGCCGATTATCCTCCGGAACCCAGTCATCCTCCGTGCTCATGAGCGCACCAGATGAATGAAGGGTCGTAAAGTGCAATGGCTGCTCGTGATTAAATTGCAAGGAATACCACACCTCGCCGCTCTCACCTGGACCCACATCACCTATATGAAACTTCACCGTTCCCGTGCTTGGATCATGTTCCGCGCCATTGACCACCTCCATATGAAAGCGGTCTGCGTCATATGTATCTTCTAAAACCACGTCATGCGCTCGACCATTACCCATATTGATATAATAAATATGATGGAATGCATAACCGTCAGGAGATGGTGGATCCGGATTAAAGCGGGTATCTTTGGAGATTTTGAGATCTGGTCGTCCAAATGCCATATTACCATCCCAGGTGCCAAAAACATTCACAAAGGCAAGTATCACCTTGCCGCCCATAACGGTTGAGTTGGCAATATTCATAATGTCTGTGAGAACATTAACATCTCCTGTTTGAATGGCAGCACCGCCTTCCGCGCCTTCAATGGTATTGCCGCCAGAAGTCGCGTTTATCGCAATATCATTGGTAATAACCGCTGATTGTGAGGCGGAAACGTCAGTATGACTCTCCGTAACCGGATCTGTTGAAGTAGCAATAACGCTCTCATCTTCTTCTTGTTCGGTATTCTCAACATTACCTCCGGACGCTTCAACCGTTACGCCGGTCGGCGTGCCGGAAACTGACGCACCAAGCGGCAACCCCCATACGTCTCCCGCCCATTGATTGAGTGCTGAAACATGTCCCAATATCCAATTGCCGCCAAGTACCGTGGTATTCGCTCTGCTATCAATGTTCGTACGTACATTTGCAGCGCCTGTTTCAATAGTTGCTTCACCTCTCGTATCACTTACACTATTATTCCCCGTATCTGCAACAATAAACACGTCATTAATAATTGTCGCATCTTGCGTTGTTTTTATTGAAAGCGTGCTCTTACTTGCCTCTATCTCAAGCGCCCTTGTAAGCGCCTCACGGTCATTCTGCTGGAGATCCGCTTCTCCCGGCAACACAAGATCTCCAAGCCATTCACCAAAAACGTTGATAACTGAGAGCACGATATTGCTGCCAATAAGATTGGTATTCAAAACATTAATGAGCGTCGTTCCCGCATACACATCGCCCGTGGTTATTGCCGTATCACCCTCAGCACCATCAATAGCATTACCGCCGGAGTTCGCGTCAACGTCCAGTGTCGTATGTACCTCGCCCTGCTGTTCGGCATCTACTTGATACCACATATTGCTCGTTGAGGCAGTTGCTCCATCATCACGCAATTGTGAAAAAAGATTGGTCAAATTTATATCACTTTCCACGCGTCCTCCCATGTTATAGAGCGTCTGAAAAAAGTTGGTATCTATCACATTGGTATTGACAAGATTGAGGATCTGATTAAGCACTATCGCATCACCTGTTTCTATGACCGCATCGCCACCCGCATTCTCAATGGTGTTTTCTCCCGAATTTGCATCAACGCTTACTGCTGTGTCAACTATTGCCTCTTGCGTACTGGTTGCCGTAATATCTTGCGTTGTCGTACTCGTGCCGGCACACTCTCCTTCAATTCCTCCGCAACCGCCAATTTCCAACGATCCGTCTTCTGCCGGTGTATCAATTTCGGTAGTATTTACCACATTGACCTCGTCGGTTACCGCAACCGCGTCACCCGTCTCTATAACCACATCAGTAGTTGTCGCCTCGTTTTCAGGTATGGGAACACTTGGCATAGTCTCTTGTGTTGTTGTGGCTGAAGCTGGAAGAATGGTCACAAAATCTTCTTCAACCTCTAAAGGTGGTTCTCCTACCTCTTCTTCTACTTCTACGGGAAATACTGCATCAACGGAAGTGGTCGCTTCCGCCAACACGCGTGTAGGAACCCCCATTTGCAGTGCAAACATACTAAAAATAGTCAGTATGCTTACGATATTCATATACTGTTTCTTTTGGCGATGTTGTAGCTGTATCATAGAGATTTCGAATAAAGAATAATGGACAAGGAATAAAAAACAGGAATCCCCTATAACAAGATATTTAATTTGTATTATTCATCGTTCATAATTCATCATTCATTCTTTGTTATCGGCTGATGAGGAATGGAAGAAATGGCTAGCCAGATCTTCCATTCCTCAAGTGAGGTTGTTCAAAGAGAGTAACTCTCCTACCTGCTGACGCGGGTAACAACCAAATTCACGTTGTTGATGATATCAGTCACTGCAACTGCCTCACCGGTATTAATGGTACCGCCTGTCCACCCATAGCCATAATTACCATATCCTCTGTAGTGATGATATCCACCTGAACCATTAACGCTATTACCACCAGTGTTGGCACGTGTGGTAACATTGTTGTTGACTGTGGTGTCTTCCACCTCTACTTCAACGTCCATGTCACCTCCTCGGCGAGATAGGCAACCACAGTCATCTTCTACTGTTGTTTGCACGTTGTTGACATTGTTGTCAATCCAAGTTGTAGCATAAGCATTGCCAGTAGTGATGTGGCCCCAAGCAGTGCGGCCATTAACAGAATTACGGCCGGTATTTGCGCTTGTGGTAACGTTGTTGTTGACTGTGGTGTCTTCCACCTCTACTTCAACATCAACATCTGAACTGCCGCCACCATACCACCAACCGCCATATGCGGCAACCGGGCTTACGCTCAAAGCGAACGCAAATGCTGCAACAGTCATAAGTGTAAATGCAAATTTCATATTGTGTACTGCACCCCCTCTCTAGGTTCTCGCCGGACAAGTATGATGAGCAGAGCCCTGTCCGCCGATAAGAGACAGTTTGCCCACATACGATATCCGACAATAATATTCATTACGCGGTTGCTTTTGGCAACTCGTAAGGATATACACGCCCATGGGCATATACCCTTTTAAATTGCAAAATAAAAACACCCAAGGATTGGGCATTTCTAATTTTTCACTCGCGTTCTTTTTCTCTTTTCAAGTGAGAAAAAGTGAGAGCAGTATCAAGGAAGATATACACATAGCTCCCTTGACAACTATTTCAGTTTCTATGTATAATGAGATTGTGATTTAGGTAGCAAATTAGTCCCTGCCCAGGGTTCGCGTAGCAACCTAAATCACATTCCATTCATTTTCCACAAAAAAATGCAGCATACCGTAAGTTTACTGCATTTTTTTGTACAAAAAAGTATTGTTGTTTGTGCTGACAAACACACGTACCACCTGTACACAAACAGTGCCCGCATGGGGAATCTGATTGGGCAAACGATACGTCATATAATGTATGTATATTTGTTTTTAAATCAACAATCTAAGTATAGCGCTTAATAATAATTTGTCAAACTTTTTTTTGGCTTATCTAAGCCAATGAAAAATGAACTATCTTACAATTAGGAAGAATTCCTATATTGTAGGCATTTTTTCCACAGGTTGTACACTTTTTATTCAAATCTCTCTCCTTGCCGAGCTATATCATTTGACGTAAGATAAGATTTCATGGAACATAGAGAACATAACAGATAGCAGCATTATTCATCTCCATACACAAAGCATTGTATGAGAAGATTTTGTTCCATGTTCTATGTTACATGTTCCATGATTTTCTATGGTCAATTCTCAAATCGTCCCTCCACACAGCATTGAAGCGGAAGAGTCTTTGCTCTGCGCGCTCCTGATAGATCAAAATGCTATTACAAAAATAGCGGATGTGGTCATACCCGACGACTTCTACAAAGACGCGCATCGTATGATCTTTGAAACCATGCAAGAACTTTACGCGCGGCATGAACCGACCGATCTTTTAAGTTTGGGGAATCGTCTTGAAGAGAAAAAACAACTTGATACTATCGGCGGACGAACAATGCTCGCTCAACTTTCAAACACTTCGGCAACTGCCGCCCATGTAGTACAGCATGCAAAAATCGTGCAAAAAAAAGCAACACTGCGCCGTCTCTTAACAGCTGCCAGCAGCATCACCAAGCTTGGCCATGAGGAAGCGGAAGATCTGGAAAAAACGCTTGACACGGCAGAACAAGAGCTGTTCAAAGTTTCACAAAAGTATCTTAAAAAGTCCTTTATACCCATCACAAGTATTTTAAGCGAGGCGTTTGATCGCATTGATGAAATGCACAAAGAAAAAGGGAAGATGCGAGGCATATCGAGCGGCTTTACGGATATTGACCAAAAGCTTGCCGGTTTTCAGAAATCAGACCTGATCATTCTGGCAGCACGCCCTTCTTTAGGAAAAACAACACTTGCTCTTGATTTTGCCCGACAGATTGCCATACATTCAAAGGTGCCTGTGGGTATTTTCAGCTTGGAAATGTCTAAGGAACAGCTTGTGGATAAGCTTATTTGCGCGGAGGCAGGAGTTGACTTGTGGCGTATGCGCACAGGACGCTTGTCTGACACCGAAGGATCGGATGATTTTCCAAAAATAGGACAGGCTATGGGCACACTCTCAGAGGCTCCTATTTATATTGATGATTCGGGAAGCGCAAATATTATGGAGATTCGTACCAAAGCACGAAGATTGCAAAGCGAAAAGGGGTTGGGAATGTTGGTTATTGACTACTTACAGTTGATGGAAGGCAGAACCAGCACCGATAACCGCGTGCAGGAGGTATCAGAAATTACAAGAGGTCTGAAAAGTATCGCGCGCGAATTAAACATACCGGTCATCGCGCTCTCACAGCTCTCCCGTGTTGTTGAATCACGCACTGTTTCTATACCGCGTTTAGCTGATCTGCGCGATTCAGGATCTATTGAACAAGATGCTGATGTAGTAATGTTTATTTATCGCAAAGCAATGGATAAGAATTTCAAAAAAGAAGAGCTACCCGCAGAAGAGAGATCTATTGCTGAAATACATGTTGAAAAACACCGCAACGGACCAACCGGCATGGTACGCCTCTTTTTTGACGAAGATAAGGTTACCTTCAGAAACCTGGATAAGCAGTATGCGGCTATGGCGGCACCGTCATCTGCGACGTAACAAGTACCTACATTTTAATAATTACGTAACACATAACATAGAGCACGTAACAAAAAAGTTTGAGAACATTTGAAAGAAATAGTAGATATTTTATTATGTTCCATGTTTCATGTTCTATGTTCCATAAAATACATGTTCAACAAAATTAAAGACCTAAAAGAAATGCGCTCCCAAGCAAAACAACTGCAAGACGCACTCGCAGAGGAAAAGATCACTGTAGAAAAGCATGGAATCACCGTAACTATTGATGGTAATTTACGTATCATCTCGCTGGAACTTCCCGATAACATAGATGATGCCGCACAACTTTCCCGTACGCTCACCACGATGATAAATGATGGCTTAAAACAGGCGCAAATGCGCATGGCACAAGCAGCGCAAAGTTTAGGACTTGGGAAATAAAAAGCAAAGTGCCACATGCAACTCCCCAATCCCCTGACAAATCTTTTAGAACAATTCTCCTCACTCCCCGGTATTGGACCCCGTACTGCGGAACGGTTGGTTTTTTGGTTGCTCAAACGATCTCCTGCATCACTAACAGCCTTTGCACGAGTTTTGGAAAATGCATCACACAGTCTTACCATGTGTGTTCGCTGTCATAATATCGCTGAAAAAAGTGATATATGCTTACTATGTTCCGACTCCAAAAGAGATAGTGCAGCACTATGTGTTGTAGCTGACATTCCTGATCTTTTGGCGCTTGAAAAAACAGGTGCCTATCATGGACTCTATCATGTACTTTGCGGCGTACTTGATCCTCTCGCAGGCATCACGCCGGAAAGCTTAACCATCGATCATTTGAAAGAACGTCTTGCGGCGCATACAGAGATCACTGAACTTATTTTTGCACTCAACCCTGACACGCAAGGAGAGGTAACCTCTTCGTATATTCAAAAATTTGTTGCACGACCGAATCTTACTATTACGCGGCTTGCGAGAGGTTTGCCGCAAGGATCAGATGTTGAATACGCCGATGAGGTAACACTCGCGCACGCACTCACGGAACGAAGATAGTGCAACAAAAAAAACAGTACGGGATTGCCATACTGTTTTTTCTTAGATGACGGTAGTTTTACGCGATCTTATCGATCCGTACTCTCGTCACTTGCTGACGATGTCCTTTGGTACGCATATAACGCACCTTTGCCTTGTATTTTATCACTGTTACTTTCTTTGCTTTTTCTTGGGAAAGAATGGTGCCGGTTACTTTTACACTTTTTACCGTAGGCGTCCCCACGCTCACTTCTTTGCCTTTTTCATCACCAACTAAAAATACCTCTGTAAAGTTTATGGTATCTCCTTCTTTTCCTTCCAATTTTTCTATAGTGATCTCGTCTTTTGGCGCAACCGTGTACTGTTTGCCACCTGTTTGAATTACTGCGAATGTCATACTGTATAGTTATTTCAAAATTATCAACAATGTGCACTCTAACACAATAGAGAAAAAGAATCAAGGGGTCGTTCTCTCTCATGTCAAATGCGACATTGAGGCAAATTCAGCAGGTGTTTTCAT